>CAYVMN010000046.1:0-23820 GCA_964452575.1 uncultured Desulfobacteraceae bacterium
ACGAGGACTTCGGGTCTTCAATTTTGTCCTTGTCCCTAACCCTGAACGTTGAACCATGAACCTGTAAACGCTTACCCAAACACCTTAGCCTTTTCACCAATGGGTCCCTGGCACACCCAAATGCCTTGCGCTCTGAATTGTTTAAAAATCTTGGGTGCAAAGGGGCGCTGTCAGCAATAAGGCTGTTTGCCTTCGCACCTAAAAGAGTAAGGAGGTCATAAAGTAGTCCCACACAAGGATCAAAACCGATGAGACGACCACCGCCTGCGTCGTAGCGCTGCTGACACCTTCGGCACCGAATCCTGTGTATATTCCGGTATAATATCCCTTGAAACAGCAGACCCAGATAATTATTATGCCGAAACTGAGGGACTTGTAGATGCCCTCCATAATATCTTTCATTTCCATGTAGTTGGCCATCTCTCCGAAATAGGTCCCGGCCCCCACCCCTAATAGCTTCCCGCCGATCAGATATCCCCCCAAGATACCCACTACATCAAAAATCGCTGTCAAGAGGGGTAGAGAGATTATTGCCGCCAGTATATTAGGCACCATGAGATAACGATAAGGGTTCAGCCCCATCAGTTCCAATGCATCTACCTGCTCAGTGATCCGCATGATCCCTATCTCCGCTGCAATGGCAGAGCCCGCCCTTCCTGTTACCATTAATGCGGTAATGACGGGTCCCAATTCCTTGATCAGGGCAAGGCCTACCATTGGCCCAAGGAATGCATCAGATCCAAATCGACTGAGGCTGTAAAACCCCTGAAATCCCAAAACCATCCCTGAAAAACTCCCTGTAAGGAGTATCACAACAGTGGACTGGAGCCCGATAAAATGAATTTGCTTCAAGAGGCGGGTAAATTTAATGGGCGGGATAAAGGTATAGAAAAGGGTCACTGCCAGGAAAAGTCCCATGACCCCTAATCTCCGTACGAGCCTGAGCGGGGAAGCCCCTAGTCTTCTTATTATCGACATGGAGGCAAGTGTTGCAAAACTCGCCGCGGAAGTCAAAAAGTTTTGCAAGTCAGCAGACTAAAATAATTCGGCGCCAGGGGCGTTGAAATTCCCTGGCATTTATAATATTAAGAGATTTTGATGGACGACAACTCGCCAAACGGATGTTCAAGAACCCCAGAAGAGGAATAAAAAGTGAAGATAGATCAATTTCCAGAAGATATCAGGCCACATCTACTCCCTGAGCCTCGGGGCATAATGGTCTACAGATGCCTTGGATGCAAGGGCGAGTTTGACATATCCCGACTCCTCTATACCTGTCCCGAATGCGGGAGCGTGCTCATGCTCAGCAATAAGAACAGCCATCTCATCGACGAGGTCGGTGGGGAAAGATGGCGTAAGATATTTGATTACAGAAAGATGTTGAACCACAGGGCCATAAAGGGCGTCTTCCGTTATTATGAATTCATTGCCCCAATCATCCCTTTAAATCGGATTGTCTACCTGGGAGAGGGACACACCCCCATGGTTGAAGCAAATGATCGCCTAAAAGATATGGTTGGTCTTGACTTCTATTTCAAAAATGACGGTCTAAACCCCAGTGCCTCCTTCAAGGACAGAGGCATGGCCTGTGCCCTCAGCTATATCAACTATCTGGCCAAGAATAGGGGTATGGGCAATATGCTGGCCATCTGTGCCTCTACGGGCGACACCTCTGCATCAGCCGCGCTCTATGCATCTTACCTGGAGGATTTTTTGAAATCTGCGGTCCTGTTGCCCAAGGGAAAGGTAACCCCCCAACAGCTATCCCAGCCCCTGGGAAGTGGGGCCAGGGTCCTCGAGATACCGGGCGTGTTTGACGATTGTATGAAGGTGGTTGAATCCCTTGCAGAAAAATATAATGTTGCACTCCTCAACTCCAAAAACAGCTGGCGTATTGTGGGGCAGGAGTCCTTTTCCTTTGAAATATCCCAGGACTTTGACTATGAGGTGGGAGACAAGACCGTTGTGGTCCCCATAGGCAATGCAGGGAATATCACCGCGGTTATGAATGGCTTTCTAAAGTTTTACAAATCAGGGGTGATAGAGCGGTTGCCCAAGATTGTAGGTGTGCAATCGGAACATGCCGATCCTGTTTACCGCTATTATCAAAGAGAAAGCTTACTTGGGGCGGATTTTGTGCCTGTGGCTGTAAGGCCAAGTGTTGCCCAGGCGGCCATGATAGGCAATCCGGTATCTATGCCCAGGGTTATTCAACTTGTTAAGGAATATGACGAAACCGCCGGGGAGAGAAAGATATTTGTGGTACAGGTGAGCGAGCAAGAGATAATGGATTCCATGATCTTGGCAAACAGGAATGGCAACATTGCGTGCACCCAGGGCGGAGAGTCACTGGCCGGTCTAAAAAGGGCGGTGGAGGCGGGCTATGTTAGATCACCCGAGATTGGGGTATTGGATTCGACCGCCCATGTCCTCAAGTTCTCTATGTTTCAGGATATGTATTTAAGTAACACATTCAACGCTGAATTCGATGTCGTACCAAAGCCGGAGCTGAGTAATGCCCCGGTTCAGGTGCACCCCGAAGGACTTTCCAAATACCCCTCGTCAGGAAGGCCTCTCTCAGGAGAAGACATGAGGACGTTTATATATGAAATGACCGCAGAGATTGCAAGGATACTTAGTCTAGAGAAGAAATAGATGAATATCCTGTTTGTATGCGACGGAAATGTCAGCCGCAGCTTTCTTGCCGAGATGTTACTCAAGAGGGAGCTGGGAGATTTCAACAAGGACAGGTTCTCCATATCTTCTGCAGGTCTCTCTGCCTTTCCTGGGAGCCCCCCTGATGATCAGATGGTCAGTTATCTGAGAAAAATGGGAATTTTTCCTGAAACACACAGATCCAGACGGATTACAAAGGAGGATGTGGACTGGGCAGACCTCATCATGGTCATGGAGAGATACCATGTTACCAGAGTCCAGAATTTGTGGCCAGAGGTAAAGGGTAAGGTCGAACTCCTCGGGAGGTATATTGCAGGCGGACAATTCGCAGACGACATCCCCGATCCCTTTGGGAGATCCCCTTATCACTACCGTCTCGCCCAGTCACAAATCACATCGGCCATAAGATCTCTCGCCAAGAAGCTCACTGCCAACAGGGTCAAAGGGTAGGGATGCTCAGTATCAGGGTAATCGTTGTGGATAAGACTCGCTCCCCTTTCCTTAGGCGTGGAGAATCCTTCTACCTTGACCGGCTCCGAAGATACGCGCATCTCGAGTGGGTGCCGGTCAAGCCTGCCAAGATAATGAAAGGGCGCCCAGCATACAAGGTCCTTGCTCAGGAAGGGGAGTCCATATCCAGGAGACTCCTTCCCCGTGACTATATAATTGCCCTGGATCGAACGGGTAAGAGCTATGAGTCAGAGGGATTTGCAAGAAGGATTCAGGAATTGTCCGTTACCCAGCCACGGTTGAGCTTCATTATTGGGGGAGCCATAGGTCTGTCAACGGAGTTGTTAAATGCGGCAGATGAAATTCTCTCCCTCTCCAGATTCACCCTTACCCATGAGATGAGCCGTCTCCTGCTTTTGGAACAGCTCTACAGGGCGTTCACCATTATCAAAAACGAAAAATACCATAAGTGATTCCAATTCATTCCGCCTTGTCTTTAGCGGCCTCCAGGGCCATTGTTATCTTGTTCTTGAGCTCAGTTAGATCAAAGGACTTAATAACATAGAAGTCCGCTGCAATGGATTTCACGTCCTCTTTGAATGTGTCATAGGCCGTGCAGAGCACAACGGGTAGATCATAAAACCTGTTTCTTATGTCCTGCAGCAGATCTAATCCATTGTAATCCACCATCTTGATATCCAGGACAATCAGATCAGGCTTCTCGTCTTCGATTCTTTCCAAGAGCTTATAACCGCTTTCGGCTGTAATCACTTCATAACCCGCCTCGCTCAGCTCCTCGGAATAGAGGTAGCGGATATGTTCTTCATCATCCACAACTAGGATTTTTGCCATAATATTTTCTCCTCAGTTTCAGTAAGGTAAATTGATCATAACACTTTAGCGTTTTGAAAGAAAGGCATAGGACCGTGAGGGTCTTTTTTCCAAAGGACGTAACCCAAATTCTTCACAGCCTGTGGCACGCCCCCTTAGCTTTAAATACAGTTTCTGCCAGGCAGGAAAGAGGGCTCTTCATAGGGACATCCTCTTATGGGGCTGTTCCGTAACGGGGTTCAAGACATCACTGCCGTTCCATGAAATGATGCCGTCCTTTACGTCCTTTGGAAAAAAGACCCTCGCGGTCCGTCATCTTACTCCTCAGTGTTTTCAAAACGCTAAAGTGTTATAAATAATACTTTTTCATACTACAAATATCTAGAATTTGCAAATGGAAGTAGCCTGAGGCCACAGCAAGGTTGAACTCGATACACGCATAGGAGGGATCAATCTCCTCTCAGGACGAGAGTAAGGTGTGTAAGAAACGGGCAATTTGTTCTGCGCCATTGGGGCCTCCTCGGCATATACGGCCACAGGCCAGGAGATCAGATAGACGCCGCACCCAGGTGCCCGCTTGAAACTCCTCTTCTTCAATGGGGATGCCGTTCATATGATCTCGTATATAGCCTGCCAGGATCTCCGATTCCTGAAAGCGACTCCTCTTTATGTAACCGAAGGGGACACCTCCGTGGTAGACCTCGGCGAGGGTGCTGTATCCTACTTTCCCCACAACCGCGTCGCTGGCATTGATCAGGTCAGGATGAAAGAATCTCGAATGATGCGGCAGGAAGATCAGATTGTTAGAAATTTCCTTTGAATTCCTGCCACCTGGGATGACAAAATGTGTATCTTGTGAAATTGTCAATTCCCCCATTGAATCATAATCTACCGGTATTCCACCCATAGTGACCATCACAAGTCTGCTGCCCGGAGGTACCCCTAATCGCTTGCGAATGTCCTCAGGACAGGACCTAGCTCGTCGACTCACGGGCAAGGTGGTAAGCACGGCCTTGCTGCTCGGCCGGCATACGGGTTCTGTTTGCACATGATGGTCCGCAGCATCAAACAGGCTTCTGAGATAGGAGATATGGGGCATCAGCCGGCTGTCAAGGTCCAGGTATTCCTGATAGACCCAGTCCCAGGTAAAATTCTCGACCAGCACAGAAGGGAGGCCTGCCTCTTGAGCGACCGCGATTCCCATGGGGGAGATATCGCATACGACAAGGTCACACCCAAGCCTTCCTATTTCATCTGCCATTTCCCTTATTTGAGAAGAATTGAATGGGAAAAAACAATTCAGCTGCTCTATGGTCTTTGCCAGGTCCGCATGGAGAGGGTTTTTTTGAATCAGCCCCACGTCGGTTATCTTGGAATGATATTCAAAGGCTGCTCCGATCGAGTCCACGAAAAACCATTCCGGAACCGTGGTAAAGATCTCGATGGCGATGGACGGACCGATTTCGCGAAGGCTGGCCATTACCGAGGCGGCCCTGGCCGCATGGCCAAAACCGTGAGGAGATATGAAATAGGCGATTCGGTGTCTTACCTTGCGTGGCATAAGAAATGGGTGTTTCGTTGGCCTTATTGATTGACTCTAAGGCCGGCCCTGCGCTAAAGTCCATAGCCATATGTCAAGCGGGAGTAATGGGTTATTGGCCCGTAAGCGGTTACGTGTTCAGGTTGACTGGCGGCCCGATCCGCAAACCAGGTCAGTAAGTAATTTACATGGAAACACATTTTCTTCTCACAGACAAGCTGATTTTGATAGGTTACTTTTTGGGAATCATACTCTTCGGTTCCTATTTTTGCAAGAGGAGCAATACATCCCTCGGGTTCATGATCGCCCAGGGGAGGCTACCCAGCTGGGCCGTCGGGATGTCCATACTGGGCACATTTGTCAGCAGCATAACCTTTCTCGCCTATCCTGGTCAGGCCTACAATTTCAACTGGGACGTATTCATGTTTTCTCTCACGCTCCCTGTGGCGGCCATAGTTGCAAGTCTCTACTTCATACCCTTGTACCGAACAAGAGTGAAGGTCTCTGCTTACGAATACCTGGAAGAACGCTTCGGCGGATGGGCCCGCATTTACGGCAGCATCAGCTTCATGCTGGGCTCCCTTGCCCGAATCGGTATGATATTGTTTCTCGTCTCCCTGGTCCTGCACCACCTGACCGGATGGTCATATTCCACGATCATACTCATAACCGGCACTGGCGTCATATTCTATACCGTACTCGGCGGGATCGAGGCCGTTATCTGGACCGACGTCGTCCAGGTAATCATTCTTTTTGGGGGCGCAATTATTTCCATAACCATTCTGATCCTCGACATGCCAGGAGGTCTGGGACAGATATTTGCCATTGGCTCAGAATATCATAAGTTCTCCCTGGGCAGCTGGAGGCCTGATCTGGTGACACCCACAGCCTGGGTGGTGGTCTTGTACGGGGTAATGGAAAACCTCAGGAATTTCGGGGTTGACCAGAACTATGTCCAACGCTACCAGACCACACCATCTATGAAAGACGCCTCTCGCTCGGTGTGGACGGCAGCTCTTGTCTACATCCCCATATCCGCACTCTTCCTCTTTATTGGTACGGCCCTATACGCCTACTACTCGGTTCACCCAGGAGAACTCCCCGCCCATTTACAGGGAGGGCTCACCGGGGACAAGATATTCCCTCTCTTTATCGCAACTCAGTTACCTCCTGGGCTCCGCGGGTTGCTCGTTGCAGCGATATTTGCCGCTGCCATGAGCAGCATTGATTCGTCTCTCAACTGCGTCTCTACCCTCACATTACTCGATTTCTACAAGAAGTATGTGAACAGGGGTGCAGATGAAAGAAAGAGCATCAGGATGCTTAGAATATATACGGTAATCTGGGGCATCCTGGGCACGGTCACCGGTTTGGCAATGACCCGTGTCCAGACTGCCCTTGAAACAGGATGGCAGCTTGCGGGCATAGCCGGTGGCGGAGTGATAGGGCTGTTTCTCCTGGGGATATCTTTCAGATGGATAGGACGCTGGCAGGCGATTGTTGCGGTCATC
Source organism: uncultured Desulfobacteraceae bacterium (assembly GCA_964452575.1). GTDB lineage: Bacteria > Desulfobacterota > DSM-4660 > Desulfatiglandales > Desulfatiglandaceae > CAYVMN01. The sequence continues at coordinate 7,009 of CAYVMN010000046.1, forward strand.
GCCAGCTTGATTAGCATTACCTGGGCAACCTTCGCACGGCACCTTCCTGAAGGCTGGGGTTCGATTGAGTGTACCTGGCATACCCGAATGATCGGCGTGATCGGCACCATCACCCTTCTGGTCGTAGGCATTGGGCTGGGCCTCCTCGTGAGGCCCAAAAGGGGTTCCTGGGGTCAATAGGGGGTTTTAAACGAAGCCACTTCGGATTCTTTACTAGGCAACGAAAAAGTTTTACTGGACATCGGGCTGCCAGATATATAGATTCCGCAAAACCTAACGGGTTTGAATAGAACAGGGATTGGAGGATTAATGGATGAATCGACCTTTGGAAGGTATCAGGGTATTGGATTGCGGGATATATCACGCAGGGCCCGGAGGTCTTGCTATCCTCGGGGACCTTGGGGCCGAAGTGATAAAGATAGAGGAGCCTGGGACCGGCGATCCGATAAGGATGGTGACCAGGATCGGGAGAATTCCCCTTGAGATCCCTGGGGGCAGGAGCATTTTCTGTGAGGGTGCCAACCGGAACAAAAAAAGTGTTGCTGTAAATCTAAAGACCAGGAAGGGGCAGGAGATCGTCCACCGTCTGGTATGTCATTCAGATGTATTTATGACAAACATGCGGCAGGAGGCGGTGGAGGCCATGAATATCGCCTATCCTGTTTTGCGAGAGATCAATCCGAGGCTGATCTACGCATCGGTCTCCGCCTTTGGGCCAAAAGGCCCGGACAGGGGCCGCGGGGGCTTCGATTATCAAGGGCAGGCAAGGTCCGGACTCATGTATTCAATGGGCGAAGTCGACACACCGCCTATGGTGTGCCAATTCGGAATAATTGACCAGGCCACGGCCATAATGGTCAGTCACCACATCATCACCGCCCTTTTTATGAGAGAGCGGACCGGCCTTGGCCAGGAGGTCCACGTGTCCATACTGGGCTCTGCCACCTTCTTGCTCTACTTCAATATACTCATCGCTTATATGGCCGGCTTTGAGGTCCCCAGGCACAAACGCTCCACGGAGCATCCCATGAGAAACTATTATCAGTGCGGGGATGGACGTTGGCTTATGATGACCCTTACCCCTCCTGATCGCCACTGGGGCCCCCTCTGCCAGGCACTCGGTCATCCTGAAATCGAAAATGATCCCCGTTTTGATACCGATGACAAGAGGCTCGAAAATGCAGGGCCTCTGGTGAGTATTTTTGACAGGATCTTCGCTGCCCGCCCCAGGGACGAATGGCTCAAGACCTTCGCAAAATACGATCTCTTTTGCTGCGGGGTAAACTCAGTAACAGAGCTTGCCACTGACCAGCAGGTCACTGAAAACGATTATCTGGTTGATTTTGAGCACCCAACCCTCGGAAAGATCAAGATACCGGGCTATCCCGTTCACTTCAGCGAAACCTTTGCAAAGACGACCCGAGCCGCACCAGAGCTTGGAGAGCATACAGAAGAGGTTCTTATTGAACTGGGTGGGTATACGAGAGAAGAGCTCACCGTATTTAGAGACGAGGGGGTCTTATGAGAAAGGGGCCTTAAGTCCTATCTTTTGGTTGACCAATTGGCTTGGATGATTTATGGCGTGAGGAAGGGGTTTTGTGAAAGACGAGATGGGGGCAAAGAAGATGACAAAGACAGGAATAGTCAAGGACGGGAGATTCATGAATCATCGGCCAGGTCCATATCACCCCGAAAGCCACAGACGCCTTGAAGTGATTTATGCCATGCTGGAAGAGCCAGAGATGGCCGGTCTCTTTCATGATATCCCGGTAAGACGGGCTGAAAAAGAAGAGCTTTATTGGGTCCATTCTCCCGAGTATGTGGAAAGGGTTGCCCGGACAGAGGGAAAAGATCACGTCTCTCTTGACCCGGATACCAGTACTTCTCCCGGCTCCTATGAGGCAGCACTCCTGGCAGCAGGGGGACTATGTGAGGCGATCTCCATGGTTGTAACGGGGGAGCTTGACAATGCCTTTGCACTTGTCAGGCCCCCTGGTCACCATGCCGAGAAGAGCCGGGCCATGGGTTTCTGCCTTTTCAATAACGTGGCCGTTGGCGCCAGATACGCACAAGAGCGGGGACATCTGGAACGTATCCTTGTGATTGACTGGGACCTTCATCACGGCAACGGTACTCAACATTCCTTTGAGGAAGATCCTTCAATCCTTTACTTTTCTACCCACCAGTACCCTTACTATCCGGGTAGCGGCGCCTTTCAGGAGGTGGGAAGGGGGGAAGGCCAAGGCTTTACGGTCAACGTCCCTTTGTCCATCGGGCACGGCGACGGTGAGTATGTGGGTATTTTCCAGAGGATCTTAAGGCCGATTGCCACGCAATTTGATCCTGATCTAATGCTCCTATCCGCCGGGTTTGATATCTATGAGGGGGACCCGTTGGGCGGGATGCGCGTGACACCCACTGGATTTGCCGCTATGATGCGCTCCCTTATGGATATTGCCGGTGATTGTTGTAACGGAAAAGTGGTTGTGACCCTTGAGGGAGGCTATGACCTGAAAGGCCTCAGGGATTCTGTAAGGGCGGTCCTCAAAGAGATGGTCGGGGTCTCCAATACCCAGGTGGCTGATATTGTATCGCAGGCGGATCGGAATAAGCTGGATAATGTGGTCATGAAGGTCTCTGAATATCACAGGAAGTTCTGGAAGATTTAGAGGCCTGAGCATCAGCCCTGGCCGATGGTTCACCTTAAAGGAGGTGCTGCTATGTCAGATAAGACCGACAAGAATCTGGCCTATGCCTTTGCAGCCGAGTCAAAGGCCTCGGCCCGAAACATGGCCTTTGCCCAGAAGGCCGATCTTGACGGCTATCCCCAGATAGGGCGTCTTTTTCGGGCAGTGGCAGAGGCCGAATCGGTCCATGCCCGTAAATATCTCATGTTAATGAGGGGAAAGATCGGCTCTACCGAGGAAAACCTTGAGACCGCCTTCCAAAACGAGATCAAGGCCAATGTTGAGGAATACCCCAGACTCATAAGGGAGGCATCAGAGGAGGCTGTAGGCCCTGTGGAAAAGGCCTTTTCCCAGTCCAGGGATGTGGAAGATAGGCATGCAGAGCTATATAGGAGGGCCATGAACAATATGCTGGCGGATCGTGAGACAGACTACTATGTGTGCCAGGCCTGCGGGTATGTAAGTGAGGATGAACCACCAGATAGATGCCCTGTCTGCGGGGCTGTCAGGGAAAAGTTCAAGAAGGTACTCTAGGAGGTCCCTCCCATTGACAACAAATTAGATTGATGGTAGACCTACGCACACAAATCTTGCGGTCTCAAAGGTGCTCCAGTCAAATATGGGTTTGCCATATCAGTCTGTAATTACTCTAAAGAAGGAGCTAACCCGTGCCAAAGGCAACTGATAGTAAATTCATTCTCTGGTTCAATGAAATCGGAATAGATGACGTTCCATTGGTGGGGGGTAAGAATGCCTCACTGGGAGAGATGTATCAGAATTTGGAGGGCAAGGGTATCAAGGTCCCCAACGGGTTTGCAATCACTGCCGAGGCCTACCGTTACTTCTTGGACTACGCCGGGATCGGTAATGAAATAGACCAGATCCTGGGTGACCTGGATACCAGTGATCTGGGCAACCTCATGGGAAAGGGGAGAAAGGTCCGCGAAATCATTAAAGATGCGGCCTTCCCGCCCGATCTCACCGATGCCATCTGCAAGGCCTACGATCAGCTGGCGGCCGAGTTCGGTCAACAGGGGCTTGACAACCTTGATGTGGCAATCAGATCATCTGCCACCGCAGAGGATCTCCCTGATGCGTCCTTTGCAGGCCAACAGGACACCTTCTTGAACATCCAGGGGCAGAGAAGCGTCCTTGGCGCCTGCCACAGGTGTTTTGCCAGCCTGTTTACAAACCGTGCCATTTCATATCGTCATGACAAGGGCTTCGGCCAGTTTGATGTAGCCCTCTCAATAGCAGTTCAGAAGATGGTCCGGAGCGACCAGGCTTACTCCGGCGTAATCTTCTCCATTGATACGGAAACGGGCTTCAAGGACGTAGTATTTATCACAGCCGCCTACGGACTAGGTGAAAATGTCGTTCAGGGTGCGGTCAATCCAGACGAATACTATGTCTTTAAGCCGACCCTTAAGATTGGAAAACGGGCCATTATCGGCCACAAGGTGGGGGATAGGGACATAAAGATGGTATATTCCGTTGAGGACAACGCAACAGTAAAAAATGTCTCTACCACCCTTGAAGAAAGACATCGGTACGTGTTGGAAGACGATGAAATCCTGAAGCTGGCCCAATGGTCATGCATCATTGAAGATCACTATGGAAAACCCATGGATATAGAATGGGCCAAAGACGGGGACGGCGTTAATGCAGGGACCGGAGAGCTTTTTGTTGTACAGGCAAGGCCCGAGACGATTCATTCACAAAAAGACACAAATACATATGAAAACTATAGGCTTGTCGAGAAGGGGAAGATACTTACTACAGGGACGGCCGTTGGAACAAAGGTGGGTCAGGGGTTGGCCAATGTGATTCTTTCGGCCCTCGACATGCAGAAGTTTCATCCGGATCAGGTCCTGGTCACAAACATGACCGACCCTGACTGGGAACCGATCATGAAGATCGCCTCGGCCATTGTAACCAACAAGGGCGGACGTACCTGTCACGCAGCAATCGTGTCAAGAGAACTGGGTATCCCCTGCCTCATCGGGACAGGAAACGGCGATGAGCGGATAAAGACGGGCCAGGAGGTCACGGTCTCTTGCTGCGAAGGAGAAACAGGGTATGTCTATAACGGACTATTGAAGGTGGAGGTTGACAGGATCGACATCAAGGAGATACCCAGGACTCGAACCAAGATCATGATGAACGTGGGCATACCTGAAAAGGCCTTTAGCCAGGGTATGATACCCAATGATGGGGTCGGACTGGCCAGGCAGGAGTTCGTTATCAATTCTCACATCGGCATTCATCCACTTGCGCTGATCGAATACGATAAGCTGAGGGTGCGGGCAAAGGAAGATCAAAAGATAGCGGGCGTAGTTTACAAGATTGATCACCTCACGGCTGTCTACCGTGACAAGAGGCAGTTTTTCATTGACAAGCTCGCCGAAGGGGTAGGGCGGATCGCGGCAGGATTTTACCCCAATGATGTCATTGTGCGCCTGTCCGATTTCAAGACCAATGAATACGAAAACCTCCTGGGCGGGTACCTGTATGAGCCTGTCGAGAGTAATCCCATGTTAGGATGGAGGGGGGCCTCCCGCTATTATGACAAGAGATTTATGCCTGCCTTTGAGCTGGAGTGCATTGCCCTTCACAAGGCCCGCACTGAGATGGGACTCTCGAACATTAAGGTGATGGTACCTTTTTGCAGGACACCTGAAGAGGGGAAGAAGGTGATTGATCTCATGGCCAGGTTCGGCCTGGTTCAGGGAGAGGATGGGCTGGACATCTATGTTATGTGCGAAATCCCGAGCAACGTGATCTGTGCGGACCAGTTTGCAGAAATCTTCGATGGCTTTTCCATAGGCTCCAATGACCTAACCCAGCTTGCCCTTGGGCTCGATCGTGACTCGGCCCTGGTCTCCCATATCTATGACGAGAGAAATGACACAGTAAAGCGGCTGGTGGCCCAGGTGATTGAGGTGGCCAAGAAAAGGGGGAGGAAAATAGGGATTTGCGGGCAGGCCCCCAGCGATTTTCCGGACTTTGCCGAGTTTCTGGTCGAGTGTGGTATAGATTCTATTAGTCTGATTCCGGACACGGTTATAAAGACTCGGCTTGTTGTTTCCCGGAAAGAAAAAGAGCTGGGTATTTCAGTGGAGAAATAGAGGCACATGGATACAGTGAGAATCTTGGGGACGGGTTCCTATGTCCCGCCACAGGTCCTGACAAATTTTGATCTTCAGAAAATGGGGTTGGACACCACCCATGAATGGATTGTCCAGCGCACCGGAGTGAGTGAGAGACGCATGGCCGACCCAGGCGTCAATACCTCCGACCTCGGATACGAAGCATCGGTAAAGGCACTTGAGGCGGCTGGTTTGACGGCCAAAGACCTTGACCTTATCATGTTGGCCACCATCACCCCTGATACATGCTGTCCGGCGGCCGCCAACTGGCTTCAGGCCAAACTGGATGCCCCGCAGGCCGTGACATTCGATGTCACTGCTGCATGCTCTGGTTTCATATTTGCGCTGAATGTGGCAGAGCAATACTTGAAGACCAGGGCCTCAAGGTATGTCCTGGTGGTAGCATCTGAGGTAATGACCCGCACACTCAACTGGAAGGATCGGACCACTTGCATCCTTTGGGGGGATGGCGCCGGCGCGGCGATCCTGGCCATGGGCCGGGAGGGTCCGGAACTCCTCTCTACCCACCTCCACACAGATGGAGCCAGCGGTCAGGACCTGTTGTTGCCAGGGGGCGGCTCCAGAACTACCCCAATATCTCATGAAAGCGTGGACAAGGGCCTCCATACCTTAAACATGATCGAGGCCAATTCCAGCTTCAGGGTAGCGGTTAGGCATTTTATCGAATCCATCAAAGAGGCCGCTGAATTCAACGATGTCGCCGTAGAGGATATCAGTCTCTTTATCCCCCACCAGGCCAATCTCCGGATGTTTCAATCCATAGCCAAGACCCTAAAGATCCCCATGGAGAGATTTTACCTGACCCTACATAAGTATGGAAATATCTCTTCTGCCTCCTGTGCTATCGCCCTGGATGAAGCTGTCCGGGACGGGAGCATCAAGAAGGACGATTTGATCTGTCTCCCGGTATTTGGAGGCGGCCTCACCTGGGGAAGTGCCCTGATAAGATGGTAGTCTGATTCTTTTCTCATACCGTAAGAAAGAATCCAATTACTTTTCCGATTTTCTCATCAAAAGGCACCTGTTCCACTGGGAAGAAACCGTTGTCAGAGGGGGTTTCTGGTTTTGACAACCTTATTCTTTGGTTATATATTTCTCAAGATTGGACCCTTACTAGACTACTAACCCCCAACGTCGAAAAGGGGTGAGCTATGGCAGAAGATACTGCAAAGATTCCGGTTATCCGGAGTATGGCGATGAAAGACTTGGACCGAATTGTGGAGATCGATACCCAGATCCTTGGCCAATCCAGACCCGAATACTGGGAGATGAAACTGGAACTGGCTGAAAAACGTTCGCCCATCGCTCAGCTGGTCGTCGAGATGGACGGGAAGGTTGTCGGATTCATTATTGGTGATGCCAGCGGATGGGAATACGGTGTGCCCGAAAAGGTGGGATGGATCGACACCATTGCTGTGGACCCTGCCTACCAGAGGAAGGGGCTTGCCCGATCCCCGGTAGGTATCCTGAGAGGGGGGAAGGGGTTGATCACTTGAAGATACTACTTGTATATCCCTATTTTCTCCACGAGAGGCTCCATGAGGAGGATGTGAGTGTCGCGCCCATTGGTCTCTATTATGTTGGCGCCCTTTTGAGAGAAAATCACTACGATGTAGAGATCCTGAACTGGCACAGTATCAATCGGACCCCAGAGAGGATTGAAGGGGTCCTTGCAGAAAAGGCCCCTGACGTTATCGGTCTTTCGGTTCTTCATGGAAACCGGTGGGGTGCCTTGGAGATTTCCCGGGTTGCGAAGCAGATCAATTGCCGCGTAAAGATCGTATATGGGGGAATTGGAGCCACATTCCTGTGGCGGCACCTCCTGGAAAACTTCAATGAGATAGATTTTATTGTCCTGGGCGAAGGGGAATACGCCTTCCTAGATCTGATAAGATGCATCGGAAAAGAAGACCATACAGGGATCGAGAAGATCAGAGGGATCGCATTCAGGAAGAATGGAACTGCCTTCATGACAGGTGATCCCGATGTAATCCAGGACCTTGAGAGCAGATCCCTGAACCTATGCCTGGGGATAAGCTATATGAACCTGAGAAACTATCAGAAGGCCCTTCCGTACTTTCTCAAATTTAAGGGATCAAGAGAGGCGGATGAATACATCGCAGCGTGTTACAAAGGCATTGGGAGGTCATGAAAGGGGGATTACCCGCATGGTAAAAATTCCGAAATCTGATTACAAAAGGGAATACAGAAGCGTGACAATCCGGACCACAGATGGATCAACACTAACAGGCAAGGTGAATATTGGCATCAAAGACAGGGTATCTGACCTATTTACAAAGGGCGAGCACCCCTTTCTGGTCCTGTTCGATGCTGAATACAAGGATAGCCAGGAAAAGGTATTCATAATCAACAAGAATAACATCGTGTGGGTCGAGCCAGAAGACTAGTGAAAAGAGTTTAGGGCTCTGAAACTGCGACAAACCACTACATATCGGAATATTGCGTTCGATACACCTTTATATTGTTGTTGACAGTTATATATTTTTGTGCATAATTAGCATCATACTTCCCCTTGCCTTTCAACCAGGGCCTTCTAACCGCCCAGGGCAAGAGAGTGAAATGTTTATTAGGTAGAGCTTTGAGGATAGATACCTAGAGGAGAGAGGTGGTTTTATGGCAATTGATCTAAGAAAAATCGACCCTGATCTGAGTTACCCATTGCGACAGGTTGCCGAGTTCCTGGACGTCTCATATGGCACTGTACTACGGTTGAAGAATGATACCAGATTGCGGCCTATCAAGATAGGTAAGAGATATTATATACAGGGTAAAAAGATATTGGAGTACATTCGAAAAGGCTAGATTATGCTTTAGAGCAGCTAACCTAATTACTACTGTTATCCGAGGAATCAGAACGGAATCAAATACTAACGAAATACTAAGTCCGCTGAAAACGCAATTTCCATGCCGAATAAAACGGTTGCTGATGCAGGGGATTTCACCTATGAGGGTCCTGAATGTATTTAGAATATTGGGGGTTAAAGAAATTCCCATTTGACAATGTACCAGACCCTGAGTTCTTTTATTTTTCCAAACCTCATGAAGAAGGCCTCACACGGCTGATATATGCCGTCAAGAGGAGGAAAGGGTGTGCATTGTTGTCAGGAGATCCAGGCTCTGGCAAGACTATGTTGAGTAAGGTATTTTTACAAAGAATAGAAAAAGATGAGTTTGACATAGGTATAATATCAAATCCCTGCATAGATACTGTGGAATTTCTCCAGGATGTTTTATATAAGCTTGACTTTAAAGATGTGCCAAACAGCAAGGTGCAAATTCTCCAGGTCTTAACTCGAAGGCTCAACGAAAACATGAACAATAGCAAGGAGACACTCCTGATAATTGATGAGGCCCAGCTACTGACTTATAACACATTGGAAGAGATCAGACTTCTTCTTAATTTCCAGGTATCCAACCGCTTCTTGCTCACGATTTTTCTGATGGGGCAGCCTGAACTTCTCGATAAAATAAAAAAGATTAAACAATTGGAGCAAAGGATAGCCATTAAGTATTATTTGAGACCATTTAATTTCAAAGAGACGGCCACATATGTCCTTTTCAGGATGAAGAGGGCCGGCGTCTCCAGAAACGTCTTCACCAAACAGGCTATCGACCTGGTATTCAGGCATTCAAGTGGTTTACCTAGACTGATCAACAATCTATGCGATCTCGCCCTCCTTGTGGGCTCCGGTGAAAAAAGGGAAGTAATCTCATCAGATTTGATAAAGGACATCTTAAGGGATGGTGGAGTTTTCTGAAATTATTGGGAGCAAGCTGGAAAAGGAGAAAAAGGCCCTTCGATCGAGAAGTGAAGAGCGGCCGGAGACGTTTAGGATGGCCGATCTGGAGCTCATAGACAAGGAGGAAGGCCGGAAGGTCCCGGAAGCATCTATAACTGGGACTGACATTGAAAAGGTAAAGGCCTTTTACCATCAACTCCTTATGGGAGCCATAGATATTAGGGACAGGGTTAAGAAAGGGCAGGGGATAAACCCCTCGCCAGCCCTTTCTATACTCCATCAGGTAATAAATGGCGGTCTTATTGATGGACTCTATGACTACGCCATCCCGATTGACAGGGATGAGGGCCTGCCTTCCCATACCGTTTCCGTTACCTTGGCTGCCATGAAGTTGGCCAAGGGTATGGGATACGGCGCAAAGGGACTTCTGAAGGTGGGACTTGCGGCATTTCTAGAAAATGTGGGAATGTATAAGGTCCCTGAACGGATATTGGAAAAGAAGGGGAGACTGAGCGACGATGAGTTTGCCCAGATAAGGAAGCACCCTGAAATTGGCGCCCAGATTATCAGCAATATGGGAAGGTCGTTTGATGCTATTGCGGAGATTGCCTTCCAGGTGCATGAAAGGTATGATGGTTCCGGCTATCCAAACGGCCTGAAAGGCAAAGAGATCTCAGAGATTGCCCTAATAATAGGAATAGTAGACACCTATATGGCCATGATCAAGAACAGGCCCCACCGCGACAGACACATGCAACCGGCTGCCGTAAAGGCGATCCTTGCCTTGCGCAAAGGGGAATTCCCCCCAGGGATCGTCAAGGAATTCTTGAATCAGTTCTCCCTTTTTCCGGTAAATACCTATGTGAAGCTTAACAACAAGTCCATAGGGCGAGTTGTCTCCACAAGTAGTACTCAACCGCTGAGGCCAACGATAGAGCTGTTATTTGATGGCCTCGGGAATAGATTGGGGAAGGGAAAGATAGTCCATTTATCCGAATTACCCCTTCTTCATATCGTAGATACCATTGATGAGAAAGGCCTACCCGAGTAAAGGGCCATATCATATAAGGTCTAAAACAATCTTTGATAGAATCGGGGGTAAGTATGAGAGAAAAGGAAGAATATAAGCCCTCAGTATTTTTTGCCAAGCGTGTACCCTTTTTCCTTCTGCTCCTGGGAGCATTCACTATTCAGGCATGCTTTTCGAGCGTTGCGGTAGACGGGGTGCCGGTTAATGATGTGGCAGCCGTGAAAAAAGAGAGAAGGGTTGAGAAGGCAATCACGGCTGAGGATAAAAAAAAGCTCGCCAGGATGAGCAAAGTAAGAGAAAACAAGGTATTCAAGCAGATTGGAGGTTTCCCAGAGTATCGTATCGGCCCCCTTGACGTACTGGAAATCACTTCCCGCATCGGCGAAAAGGCCGTGACTTCCACTGTCACGGTAAATGCTTTGGGCAGGATCTACTATTCATTTGTTGATGACCTGGATGTAACCGGACTCACGCCCAGTGAACTGGATGATCTCCTGACCAAGAGGCTATCTCAATATATCAAGAATCCCAGGATCGATATTATAGTAAAGAGTTTCAATAGCAAGACCGCCATGGTCCTCGGGGAATTCGCCTCCCTGAGGGGAGGCCAGTTTGGCAAGACACCCAGTGGAAGGATCTACCTCAAGGGCAAGACAAGTCTAATAGATTTTATCGCTCAGGCCGGCGGCTACACCGAGCGCGGGGATATAAAGCACTTGAGGCTGACGAGGGCGGGGAAGACATATCAGATCAACCTCTACGACATCATAACAAGGGGTGACGAGAACCTGAATGTCATCATTGATGAGGGTGACGTCCTGGATATACCCGACCTGGGCGTGTTTCGCCACAAGGTCTATGTCTTGGGAGAGGTTGACAACCAGGGAACTTATGACCTCAGGGATGCCCAGGATCTCCTTGCGGCCATCTCAATGGCCGGGAGTATCACCCCGTTGGCAAAGGAATCAAACACCCTCATTGTCAGGGCAACCGAGCCTGGAGAAAAACCCCTGGTCATGATGGCAGATGTCAGGGCCCTCCTTAGAAAGGGTGATCTAAGCCAGAATATTCCTCTCAAAGAGGGAGATCTGGTCTATGTTCCCCCTATGGTAATAAAGGACGTGAACGATTTCGTTGCAAATATGAATCCATTACTCAATTTCCTTTTCTGGCCTGACAGGTACAGGACCGTCTACTGGGTGGACAACTACTGGAAAAAGATCAGGAGAACCGATCTCTACTTGACCCGTTAACAGAAATAGCTCAAACCGCAAGGGGGTATCCCTTTGGTACAGTACGATATAAATCTTCGCGAGTATTCCCGTATACTTAAGAAGCGCAAGTTCACGGTCATCTTTACCGCAGCAGTCCTGGGCATATTCAGTACGATTTTTGCTATTATCAAGGCCCCTGTGCCCCTCTATACCTCTGAGTGCAGCATAAAGTTCGAAAGAGAGACTACGGTAGAAGGCCTTTATGCAAAGACCATGACATGGTCTGGATCGGACGATATAGAGACCCAGATGTCTATAATCAAGAGCTACTCCATTATGGATAAGGTGGCCAGGAAACTTGGCCTTATCCCCAAGAGAGCCTCAGGGCAGGACCCCCATTCTATGTCTACTGCAGCGCATTTAGTCGACGGGCTTCAGTCCAAGGTTAAGGTCTCAAGGGAGGGTTTCACAAATATCATGGAGATAGCCGTAACAGATGCGGATCCGGCCTTTGCGCAGACGCTTGCCAACACAATCGCCTCGGTCTACCAGGAAACACATAAGAAGGAGCAGAACACCAGGACCAGAGAGGCCTTGAAGTATATTGCCGATCAGCTCGCTATGGTGCGGCAAAATCTCAAGAAAGCAGAGGATGAATTCAACAAATTTACCCAGCAAAATCAATTAGTTTCCATCGATCTGCAAGGCGAAAGCCTCCTCGCCGAGACCAAAGAATTAAACAACGAAATTCGAAAGCTGGATGAAACGCGGGAGGAGCTGAACGGGCTCACGGCCAGACTGGAACGGTTTGTAAAAAATCCTTCAGGCTCCGGTAACTTCCATTCAACCTATGCCAACCAAGAGTATCAGGCTACCAATGAGCAACTGATAGAACTCCTACTCAAAAGAGATTCAATGCTCAATGATTACACGAGCCTCCACCCTTCTGTCGTGGCCATAAACCGCGAGATAATCGAAAAGGCGCGGAAGATGGAGATCCTTGTTAAATTGCAAATAGACAGGATAGAGAAAAGGAGGGATGATTTGAGAAAGGCCCTGGCAGAGGTCGACACCAAGACCAAGACGCTTATGGAAAAGAAGCTCGATTACGGCCGGCTGAAAAGAAAAGTAGATTCATATCAGCATATGACTGCCCTTCTGGAGGAAAAGAACCAGGAGGCCTTGATCAGGCAGGCCGAAAAGCCTGATGAGATTGCTATTGTTAGACCTGCCCTTTTCCCCACCGAGCCCATTAATCCCCCCAAGACCATGGCCAAAGGCGGACTGGGAGTAATTGTAGGCCTCGTCCTGGGCCTGGTAATAGCATTTATTGTGGAGACTTTTGATACCTCCCTTGGGGCCATACAGGATGTGGAGGCAGAACTGGGCACCCAGGTCCTGGGCATCATACCAGATAGTGATATAAAGCTCATCCAGGAGGGGATGAAAGGCAAGGCAGGAGAGGAGGAGCATGCCTCTCCTTTCAGAGGAAAGCTGGAGCTCGCGTCACACTTTGCGCCGCAATCGGTCTTTGCGGAAGGCTTCAGGGCCTTGAGGACCAATATTCACTTTCGCGACCTGGAAAGAACTGTAAAGGCAATGGCCGTTACCTCGGCCACCATGGACGAAGGAAAGACGACAGCTGCCATAAACCTGGCCATTGCCATGGCCCAGGCCGGGACAAAGACTCTACTTGTTGAGGCAGATATGAGGAAGCCCAGGGTGTCCAACGCATTTGGGTTGGACCCAAGGCCCGGGCTCACCGATGTCCTGCTCGGAAACTATTCACTACAAGAGGTGATAAGGTCAATCACCGACCTCATGATGGGAAAAATGGGTATGGAAGAGGTCATGGTCACGCCAGGGCTCGATAACCTTTACATACTCACAGTGGGTGAGACTGCTCCCAACCCGGCCGAACTGATAGGCTCAAAGAAATTAACGGACTCCATAGCAGAGATGCGAAGGGAGTATGACATTGTTATATGCGATGCACCTCCCATCCTTTCCACAACCGATCCGATAATACTGGGAAAGCAGATGGACGCAGTTCTCCTCGTCTATCGCGTGGGGAGCATAGCCAGGACACTCCTCAAGAGGGCCGCAAATCAACTCTCTCAGGTCGACTGTAATCTCCTGGGGGTGGTCTTAAATGGGATGAAGGCAGAGGTCAGCCCGGATTTTCACGGTTACAAGTATTATAAGTCATATTACTATTACGGGAAAGATAAGAAAAAAGAGCGCCTCATCAAGAAAGTAACCTCATTTGCAAGGAAGCTCCTCCCAGCCGGTTCTGCAAAGGCGAAGCCCTATCTGGCAAAGGATCAGGGGAAGGTAAGGGCGAGAAGGCCTGGCAGATTGGGTCTTCTCATACTCCTGGGAGCCCTGGCCGCCCTGATGTGGGGAATTATCGGGCAGGTCAATTTTTGGGGCCATTCAAAAGACTCCCCCATACCCAAGACCACGAACAAGGTGCTGAAGAAGATAACAAGGGTCACCACGCAAGGCGACCGGTCTTGATCTGAATATGGAATTAAACAGAAACGGCCAGACCACGATCCAGACACTCTTTCCTTTATTGGTCTTACTGCTCTTTGCCATCATATTTGCCTACCTGGTGCCGGGACTATCAACCACTCGTGCCCTCGCCCTCGGGGGGGGCATCATCTTCTTAGTCGTCTGCCTGGTCAACACAGGAGCAGCGCTTTACCTGCTTATATTTTCCATGCTTCTAAGCCCCGAGTTTGTGGTTGGAACCACTAAAGGGGCTGGCGCGCTGGGCCGCGGGATCACCCTTAGGATCGACGATTTCCTGCTGCTCATATTGGGGTTTACCTGGCTTGCAAAGATGGCGATAAACAAGGACTTAGGCCTATTTGTGAGGACTCCCCTTAACAAGCCCATCGCCTATTATCTTCTTGCCTGCCTTACCTCCACCCTGCTGGGCTCTCTCTTTTTGAAAGTCGACTCAACGACCGGTTTTTTCTTCGTCTTGAAGTACTTTGAATATGTGTTTATCTACTTTGTAGCGGCCAGTCATATTAAGACCCGAAAACAGGTAGGTTATTACCTGTGGGCTATGATTATTGTCTGTGCCATTACCTCGTTTATAGGAATTACCCAAATTCCAGGCAGGGTTTCGGCCCCATTTGAGGGAGAAATGGGGGAACCGAATACCTTCGGGGGTTATCTTGTCTTTATAATATGCATAACTGCCGGTTTACTGCTGACGACCAGGTCACTGCGAACCCAGCTGATATACGGAAGTCTCACACTCCTCTTCTTTATACCACTCTTTTATACCCAGTCCAGGGCCTCATATCTTGGCGTGATCCCTGCGGGCCTCGCATTCGTATGGCTATCTGATAAAAGGGCCTGGGTTCTAATTACGCTCGTCTTGGGAGTTGCCCTTCTCCCGTTCGTGGGCCCTAGAGAGGTGAAGGAAAGGGTGGAATATACCTATTCGGGACGATTGGACCGGGGGATGGAGGTGGCAGGCATCCAGCTTGATACCTCAACCACCGATAGGCTGACAAGCATGATATCTGTGATCAGGGACTTCCCCAGGCACCCCTTTTTTGGCTTCGGCATAACCGGCTATAAATTCTTTGATGCCATGTATTTTAAGGTGCTCATTGAAACAGGGATTATTGGGTTCTTCTTTTTTGTTATCCTGATGTCACGCATATTTAGGCAGGCCTACCATAACTATAGGACCGTCTCCGACCCCCTTGCTAGAGGCCTTTGCATGGGCTTCCTGGCCGGCTTTGTCGGGCTGCTATTCCATGCGTTAGGCGCAAATACCTTCATTATTGTACGAATAATGGAGCCATTCTGGTTCGTGTTGGCAATTGTAATTGTTCTTCCTGACCTGAAATCTGAAGCGCCAGTTCAAATGCCCGGTACAGAGACCCTAAATCATAAATAATCCCCCCGATTTATCGGGGTGAGAAATGAAAAAGGCTACGCCGTTTCGGGCGATTATTATGACGAGTTTAAAATCCGAAATCCGAAGCACGAAATCCGAAACAAATTCAAAATTCGAATATCCAAATGACAAAAATTACAGGCAGGACCCTCTTGAACCCAAGGGTTTTTGTTATGATAAAGGTCGGAATCAACGATGGAAGAAACGCGTGGGATCTTTTTGTCAACCGTCCTGACAGAACTTACAGTTTTACTGATTACACCAGCTTCGCAGTCATGAGAAGGCTTGGCATTCGTCACGCACTCGCACTTGACCCCCACTTCCAACAAGAGGGGTTTCAAACAGTGGCCCAACCTTGATGCTGCAAGGATTTTCCTAACCCGAGCCTTGCCCCTACAGGTTTGGGCCTCAAGATATATAGTTTACCCAGATGAACTGGAAGAAAAAAACTCCGTGGCCCTGTGGACTCTGCCTGCCCCGTTAGCTCTGGCAGATGATACTGGGGTGCGTGATATTAGGAGACGGGTGGAGGCTTGTGGGTAATTTAAGCATCAAGACGTTTGAAGATTTGGAGTGCTGGAAGGCATGCAGAGAAATTCGCCTGTTTATTGCAAAAGAGATTGTCCCTGCCCTTCCTAGGGAAGAAAGATACAGATTAGGGGACCAGGTATTAAGAGCGGCGCGGTCTTTTACAGCCAACTTGGCTGAAGGATATGGTCGATTTCATTACATGGATAACGCGAAATTTTGCAGTAATTCCTGCGGGTCTTGCTGGGAGGTTCTTGACCACTTAATCACAGGTCACGACGAAGAACTTATACGAACTGAAATGTTGTCGAAAGGACGGGATCTTGTCAATACTGCGGTGAAGTTGATTAACGGCTACATGAATTATCTCAAAAAGGCCGCATCTTGATCTAGATTTCGAAAACTTTCGCCTGATAAGCCCCATAACCGATAACGGATAACTAGTAGATCGTTCATGAAATAACATTTCAATTATTAGACTTTGACCTCATCAA
>CAYVMN010000047.1:0-23768 GCA_964452575.1 uncultured Desulfobacteraceae bacterium
GTTCGGGATGCCCTCGGATTCACCTCCAGGACATAAATTTCCCCATCCTTTACCGCATATTGGATGTTCATCAGCCCGATTACCCCCAGCTCCCTTGCAAGGGCCTTTGTGTGGACCATGATTTGCTCGACGGTCTCACGTCTGAGCGAGATGGGCGGGAGAACACAGGCGCTGTCTCCGCTGTGAATACCGGCTTCTTCGATATGTTCCATAATCCCTCCGATGACCGTGTGTTCTCCATCGGAGATCGCATCTGTATCGACTTCGGTGGCATTCTCTAGGAACTTGTCTATTAAAACGGGTTTTCCAGGAGAGACTTGAACTGCCATGCCCATGTAAAACTCCAGGTCCTTCCTGTCATAGACAATCTCCATGGCGCGACCACCCAACACGAAGGAGGGTCTCACCACAACAGGAAAACCGATTCTTTCGGCAATCCGAATCGCCTCGGTCTTGTTTGTGGCGATTCCGTTCTCAGGTTGCAGGATTCCCACTTTTTGTAATAGCAACTGGAACCTTTCTCGATCCTCAGCCCTTTCTATACTGTCCGGACTGGTACCGAGGATTCTTACACCGGCCTCTGCCAGCGGGACAGATATGTTCAGGGGGGTTTGGCCACCGAACTGGACAATAACCCCTTCGGGTTTTTCCTGCGCCACTATATTCAGGACGTCCTCTGTTGTCAAAGGCTCGAAATAGAGCCTGTCAGAGGTATCGTAGTCCGTGCTGACTGTCTCAGGATTGCTGTTCACCATGATACTTTCTATGCCCATTTCTCTTAAGGCAAAAGAGGCATGGACACAACAATAGTCAAATTCAATTCCCTGACCGATGCGATTGGGACCCCCTCCTAGGATAACGACCCTTTTTTTCTGGGAAGTGCGGATCTCGTTTTCGTGCTCGTATGTGGAATAATAATACGGTGTATATGCCTCAAACTCGGCGCCACACGTATCCACCAGTTTATAGACCGGATTGGCATTTCTTGAACACCGGATGTTCCTGATTACCTGTTCAGTGGTACCGAACAACTCTGCCAGGGTTGCGTCAGAAAAGCCGCAGGCCTTTACCTCTGTAATGAATTCCGGATCGCACCGATCAAAATCTGCCCCCTGTTTCACCATGTCCCGGAGCTCTGTCTCTAGGCCCAGTATCTGCTTCATTTGAAAGAGAAACCATGGATCAATGTGGGACAGATCGTATATCCTCTCAACGGGCATCCCCTGTGTGATGGCCTCATAGATATAGAATAATCGCTTTGAATTTGGTATAATAAGTTGTTGTTCGATTTCCTGAAGTTCCAAACCAGATCTGATACCGGAATTTAGCCCTGACCTGCCGATTTCCAGAGACCGGACGGCCTTCTGAAGGGCCTCTTTAAAAGTCCTTCCAATGGCCATGGTCTCACCCACCGACTTCATTGAAGTGGTCAGAGTGTCATCTGCATCAGGGAATTTTTCAAAGGTCCAGCGAGGCACCTTGACGACGCAATAGTCGATGGTCGGTTCAAAAGACGCGAACGTCTCCCGTGTTATGTCATTGGCAATCTCGTCCAGGGTATAGCCTACCGCCAGCTTTGCGGCTATCTTTGCGATTGGGAAACCGGTGGCCTTGGAGGCCAATGCGGAACTCCGAGATACCCTGGGGTTCATCTCTATAACCACCATATCTCCTCTTTCGGGATGAACGGCGAATTGAATGTTGCTCCCCCCGGTCTCCACACCGATTTCCCTGATGATGGCAATCGCCGCATCCCGCATGGCCTGGTATTCCCTGTCAGAGAGGGTCTGGGCAGGGGCTACGGTAATACTGTCGCCTGTATGGACGCCCATGGGGTCGAAGTTTTCAATTGAGCATATAATGACGACGTTGTCCTTGAAGTCACGCATGACCTCCAGTTCATATTCCTTCCAGCCGATCAATGATTCCTCCAATATGATTTCTGAGATCATGCTGGCTTCAAGCCCGGAGTTGGCAAGGAGTTCCATCTCTTCCCGGTTGTAAGCTACACCGCCACCCATCCCGCCCAGGGTAAAACTGGCCCGGATGATTAAGGGATATCCTATTCTTTCGGCCTCCCTCCTTGCTTCTTCCATATTTCTGGCAATACCGTTTGATGGAACCTTCAGGCCGATTCTACCCATGGCATCCCGGAATTGTTCCCTGTCCTCGGCCTTCTTTATGACAGGGATGGAGGCCCCGATCATCTCCACACCTAAGTCATCGAGCAATCCGGTCTCGGCCACCTTGACAGCAGTGTTTAGGCCTGTCTGACCGCCGAGTGTGGGGAGGAGCGCATCCGGTCTCTCACGGTTAATCACTTTTGAAACGATTTCGGGAGTTATCGGTTCAATATAGGTGCGATGGGCCATTTCTGGGTCGGTCATGATGGTAGCGGGATTGCTATTGACTAGGACAACCTGATACCCTTCCTCCACCAGGGCCTTACAGGCCTGGGTACCTGAATAATCGAATTCACAGGCCTGACCGATGATAATGGGGCCCGAGCCGATGATGAGGATCTTCTGTATGTCTCTCCGTTTGGGCATCTTGTTCGTTACTCGTTATTCGTTTCTTATACTGAATACCTGATACTTAATACTTCAAAATTCGCAATCCTAAATCCCCATTCATCAATTAATTCCTGTCCATCATTTCTATGAATCGATCAAAGAGATAGGAGGCATCGTGTGGTCCAGGAGAGGCCTCGGGATGGTACTGAACCGAAAAGAGGGGGAGTTTCTTGTGCTTGAGGCCTTCCAGGGTATTGTCGTTGAGATTAAGGTGGCTCAATTCAACGTCATGATTCTTAATAGATTCCATGTCCACACAAAACCCATGGTTCTGGGAGGTAATCTCAACCTTGCCAGTGGAAAGGTCCTTGACTGGCTGATTGCCGCCCCGATGCCCGAATTTCAACTTAAAGGTTGTGCCCCTCAACGCCAAACCGATCAACTGATGTCCAAGACATATCCCGAAGATTGGCCTCTTGCCGAACTGGTCGCGGATGATATCCACGGCATAGGTAACGGCTGCAGGATCTCCAGGACCGTTGCTCAAGAAAAGCCCGTCAGGCTCAAGACGGTCAATGGTCATGCTCTCAGTCGTGGCCGGAACGATGAGAATCGTGCAACCCTTTTTTTCTAACGATCTAAGGATATTGTACTTGACGCCATAATCCACTGCCACAACACGAAATCTATCCTCGGATTCAGGCCACCTAAAGTCGCTTAACCCTTTGTCCAACTCGATCGGTTCTCCATTTTGCCAGAGTTTGGGCCTGCTACAGGTAACTTCCTTCACAAGGTCCCTACCGATCATATCCGGCGCCTTCCTTGCCTTCTCAACCAATGAATCTGGATCCAGATCGCGTGTTGACAGGGCAGCCTTCATTGCACCCTGGAGCCGGATGTGTCTGGTGAGCGCCCGCGTGTCGATGCCTTCGATTCCGGGTATCCGACCCGCCTTCAGATAATCGGCCAAGGTCATATGGGATCGCCAGTTACTCGGATACTCCTGATATTCTTTAACAATAAGCGCCTTAACATGGATTCTTTCCGATTCCACATCTTGGCGATTGATACCGTAGTTGCCGATGAGAGGGTAGGTCATGGTCACCATCTGTCCACAGTAGGAGGGGTCGGTCAATATTTCCTGATAGCCGCTCATGCTGGTGTTAAAAACCACTTCACCGACTGACTCGCAGTGACCAGTGAAGGAGCGGCCTATGAATATCTTCCCATCTTCCAGGGCCAATAAGGCCTTTGGTCTACCATATCTCACGGACCTTAACTCCTCGCTGCTTCAGATCTTCCTTGATCTGTCGAATGGTGTAGGTTTCATAATGGACAATGGAGGCAACCAAGGCGGCGTCTGCCTTGCCCCTTGTTAATACGTCATAGATATGGTCAATGTTTCCGGCACCGCCGGAAGCGATGACCGGGATGTCCACATTCTTTGAGATTAGGGAGGTAAGGGTGAGTTCATAGCCCTGCTGGGTGCCATCCGCATCAATGGAATTCAGGCAAATTTCTCCTGCTCCCAAAATTTCAGCCTGTTTGGCCCAAAATACGGCATCAATGCCAGTATAGGTTCTACCCCCGTCAATGACGATCTCGTAGCCTGAAGGAATTTCCTCGGAGGCATCAACGGCCTTAACATCCATTCCCAAGACAATACACTGGCTCCCAAACGCATTGGCGCCCTCCTCGATGATTCTGGGGTTCCGCACTGCTTCGCTGTTAACGCTGACCTTTTCAGCACCGGCCAGTAGAACCTTTCGCATGTCCTTTAAGGTACGGATTCCCCCGCCTACGGAGAATGGTATGAAGATCTCTTTTGCCACCCGGCTCACCACATCGATCATGATGTCTCTTCTGTCGCTGGAGGCGGTAATATCATAAAAAACGATTTCATCCGCACCCTCCTCATAGTAAAATCGGCCCATTTCCACCGGATCGCCGATGTCTACATTTTCCTTAAACTTGATTCCCTTCGTGGTCCTTCCATTCCTTACATCAAGACAGGGAATGATCCGTTTGCTCAGCATAGCTACCGTCCCAATTACAAAAATTTGTCAATATTCTCAGTCCCGCACGGCCGCTCTTTTCTGGGTGAAATTGGGTGGCGATCAGATTCCTCAGTCCGATGATACTGGGAAACGTTATCCCGTATTCTGTCACCCCAATCACGCAATCAGGAGCCTCAGGGGCAGGGTAGTAAGAATGAACAAAGTAAAACTCTTCTTTTGTCATTATCCCTTCGGTTACCGGGTGCGTCTTGACGAGCTCGACCCCATTCCATCCCATGTGGGGTATCTTAAGCCGCTCTTTGTTATTCGATAGGAGGGGACAGGGAAAGCGTTTGCTCATCCCACTGATCAAGCCCAGGCATCCACTGTTATTTTCTTCGCTCCGATCAAGGATGACTTGTGCCCCTAAACAGATACCCATGATCGGTATGCCGTCTTCAAAGGCGTGCTTCAACACACGATCCAACCCCGTGCGTTTTAGGTCTTCAATGGCCTGACCAGCTGCCCCGACGCCTGGAAAGATGATCTTCTGTGAGGCAAGTATCTGGGCCTTGTCGTTGGTAACGCGGCATGAAAAACCAATGTTATGCAGTGCCCGCTCGACGCTTTTCAGATTCCCTGCCTTGTAATCAATAATCGCGATCACGATGGATTTCGCCTTACTTTCATCACAATGGATAGGTTATGCCCGATCTCTTCGATCTGATTCTCATCGACGACCTTCTGGCCATCAGCATTCCGTACATAAAAGACACCCGTGATTTTTTCTTCGTCGCTGATGACCTTTGCAAAACGGATGTCCAAACCCAGGCTGAAGATTTCTTTGGCCAGGTCGTAAAGAAGTCCCACCCTTGCCTCTGAGCTCGCCTCTATAACGGTAAGAAAGTCAGAAACATCATTTTTGATTTCAACCCTGCTCGCCATTAGACCCCAGCTTCCTTCGGATTGCAAGGCCGCGCGTCCTTTATTACGTATCAGGTCATCCAGGGGCAATTGGTCATCCAGGGCCGCCAACAGGTCTTCACGTGTGTCTTCCCATTGCGCTGACTCGTGATAAGGGTCGGGGGGATTGGTCACTTCATAGGTATCGAAGGCCAATCCGTTCTTGAGTGTAAAGATGTTGGCTGACAATACCTCCATATTATGCAAGGCAAAGACCCCCACCATCTTGCTGAAGAGTCCGGGTCGGTCATACGTGCATTGAAGCACAAGCGTAACCGAGGCAGTTTCCAGTTTGTGCAATCTCCAAAGATGCTTCTTTTCCCCCAGAGTCAGGGCCATCGTGAAATGCTGCTTCATATCTTCTGGTTCGGCACTGAGAAAATACCTGGAGGGCACCTGATCCATCAAAGCCAAGATATCCTGTTCTGGAAATTCCGGCCTCAACATCTCCAAGATGGAAAGCCGATTTGACTCGATCTTACTGGTGGCCTCAGGTGAAGCGAGAATCCCCCTTTCCAAAATACTCCTGACCTTCAAATAGAGCTCCACCAGGAGCATGATTCTCCAGTCGCTTCGCGCCATGGGGCCCGTTGAAAAACTATCAGCGACAGTCAAAAGAAAGATCATGTTGAATAGGTCGATATCCTGGATAGTCTGTGCTACCTGGACCGAGGTCTTTTCTTCGTTAAGGTCCCGGCGTTGCGAGATATTTACGAGCAAGAGATGATGCCTCACCATGAAGGGAACGATTTGGAGCGCCCTTCCTTCTATGCCAAGTCGAGTGAGGATCTTAGGTACGAGCTCGCTTCCTCTGATAGAATGATCTTTTCCGAACCCTTTTCCAACGTCATGGAGAAGCCCGGCCAAAAAAAGCCAATCCGGATTCTTAAGGCACGCGAAAACCTGTCCAAAAAGAGGCCATCGGTCATCAAAAGTACCTTCGGATATCTGGTAGATCATCTCAATGGTCTTGAGAGAGTGAAGGTCAATGGTCATAACATGATAAAACCCAAATTGTGCCAGGTTTCTGATCCTCTTGAATTCTGGTATGAACAGCGATATGACGCCCATCTCCAGGGCAAGCCGAATGATTTGGGGATTCTTGGGGGTTAATATCAAATTGAGGAAGCTCTTCCTTGCTTCGGCCGATTGAGCGAGTTGTGCACGGTTTTTGACAATTATCTTTTTGGCTTCCCAAATGAATCCTGCATCCAAGGAAAAACTCCCCCGATTCGCCTCTTCCAACGCCTTGAGGACGAGTATTGGATCTTTCTCGGAGAGTGTCCCTTTCCTTAATACGATATTCCCCTTGATCAACTGTAGCTCTGTTGGGAGAGGCACGGGAGTCTGCTCAAGGGGCAAGGGATCGATCGTCTCAAGCATCTTGGCCTTAAATTCATCATGTCCGTAGCGGACCCGGTTCAAGTGAAGATAGACATCCCGCATCAGTTTGTCGGGGGCTGAGATCAGACCGCCGTCGCCGTACCCTAGGGTCCGGGAGACCTCTTTTTGGTAGGCCAGGAGAAGTCGGTCTTCCTTTCGACCGGTCAAGAGATGGAGGTGATTCCTCACCTTCAGGAGAAAGCTCCTGGAACGGCTTAGTTTATCAAACTCGAAATGGGTGAAAGCAGCAAAGCGCCTCGTCTGACTTAGCCGTTTGGACTTGAGGTATATCATGGCCATCCAGGCCATGAGGTGTAAGTCCCTCAAGCCCCCTGGCCCATCTTTCAGGTCAGGCTCTACAAAGTGTCCTTCCCCAGCGTGCCTTTCCAGCCTTTCGTGCTCAGAAATTAGAAACTTGCTGAGGAGCGGCCTGCTTTCTCGGTACATACGTGCCCACAAGGCCTCCTGAAATAGACGGTAGAATATCCATGAGCCCAATAAAAACCGGTTGTCCAGGACAGAAGTGAGCATTCTAAAATCATTTAGGGACAATCGGATGCATTCCTGGACAGTTAAGACGGTTTGGCCTACATCTAGTTTGGCATCC
Source organism: uncultured Desulfobacteraceae bacterium (assembly GCA_964452575.1). Lineage (GTDB taxonomy): Bacteria > Desulfobacterota > DSM-4660 > Desulfatiglandales > Desulfatiglandaceae > CAYVMN01. The sequence goes on from CAYVMN010000047.1 coordinate 7,464, forward strand.
CATAAAGGATAGAGGGCTTTGCGGATGATCCCATTCATCTCGGTGGAGAGTTTCGAGCGGTGAATTACCATCAGGTCTATGTCTGAATGGAAGCAAAGCTCTCTCCTCCCATACCCACCTAAGGCTACCACGGCCAATGAATCTTGTTGACCTTCACATATCCTCTCTCCAAATCCGGCAACAGAGAACAAAGAACGAACAAATCCATCCATTAGGTTAGCGTATTGCTGGGCAGTCCTTATCCCTGAATGGCGATTTAAAATCTCATGAATCAGAAATTTCTTTGAATTCAAGAAATCCTGAACAATTTGTCTGGATTCTTCCAAGATATCAGATAGCGTCCCTGTCCTCTTCGCCTGTTCGAATACGGACGGCCTTCTCTACGGGTATGACGAATATCTTTCCATCTCCTATTTCACCCGTGTAGGCATGCTCTTTGATGACCTCTATGATCCTGGGGACAAGGTCTGAGGCCACCACAACCTCAATCCTTATCTTGGGCAGAAAGTCCACGACGTATTCTGCTCCCCTGTAGATCTCCTTATGCCCTTTCTGTCTTCCAAAGCCTTTAACTTCCGTGATGGTAATACCGCTAACCCCTAACTTCAGTACAGCATCCTTAACAACATCCAACTTAAAAGGCTTGATAATTGCTTCGATCTTCTTCATGTCAACCGTCTCCTGAGAATATATTCAACGCCACTCTTCCAGGCCATCTTTAGCGATATCTTCAGTCCGTCTGGGTCTAACCTCCCGATAGACCTCAAAGGGACTTTTTTTCTCTCCTTCTACCTTAAGGAGCACGTCTTCAATACTGATTCGGAAAAGGGTCTCATTTTCTTTGAGAAAGGGAAGGATCAACTCCCAGCTCTTTGCCTCTAAGGGGACTATTTCGCCGCCATTTAGTTGCTGTTCCTCTACCATGTGATAGGGATCCCTGACATATATTGCTCCTCCGGCTGCCAGTGAAAAAAGATTTGATCCCGGATAGGGATTCGGCAAGGGTCGAACGTTTCCCTCGTCATCAAACTCCATCCCATTTAGGATGACGAAGCCGCCGCCGTTTAGTGGATCTCCAGCCATAAAGGATTCAGCCAGATAATCAAGACACGTGCCATTAATCACGACGCGAGGCCTGCCCACGGCATTGATCAGGGGACGCCCGGCGGCATCCCCCATGACATAGACCTCGCCTCCTTTTGCCCCATACATGAACGTCTGACCCGTGTCCCCATAAATGACCATTTTTCCAGATTTCATGATCTGCCCCAGTTGATCCTGCGCATCCCCGTGCACGTAAATGGAGAGCCCGTCGATTCCGGATCCCAGGTAATCTCCCGAACTACCATAAATGTCGATACTGACCCCTCCCGTATCGGGGCCAAGGCCGCATCCATGGAAACGTTGCCCTCTCAGACCGAACACAATAAAACGTCGCCAACCCCGATAAGAGGCCTCGGCCAGAAGCCGACTGTCACAATGATCCCCTTCGGGTGGAAAGAGAGAGGCGTCAATAATTAGCACCTTTTCGTCATATGACGGTCCCCTGAAATACCTTCTGGTTTCCCAATCAATCAAACGATATGCTGATTTATGGCCTTCCCTTCCCAGAGAGGGGAAACTACGCAACATGGTCTCCAGGGTCTGATTGATCATCTGAAGTACGGAGCGACGCTTTTTGTCGTAGGTCGGATAGCGCCAGTCGATCAGTCGCGTGATGCCCTTTAAGGCAACCTCAAAATGGGCATCCGCCTTAAGGGCCCACTCCTTGATCTCCCGTAAACAGTCCATGAGGTCTGCATAGTCCCAGTCCCAGATTCCTTCTTTGACGTACTCATACAAGAGGTCCGGCCGTTGGAGTTCGAAAAATCGAGAGATGTCGAAGCGCCCCTTGTCATCGCTTTCTACAAAATAGTAGACCCGGCCTGGCAGATAAGGCAACTGCCCTTCAGGGGCTGTGATTTCATGTCCAAACTTGTCCACACAGGTAAGTTTACGTTCAAGGGCATTGTCTTTGGTGATATCCAAGTTAAAGATAAATGCCCCTCCATCTGTGTGGCTCCCTCCCCGGGCATTCCAGTAACGATCGGCCACTGTTCCCACCCTGGGGTCTTCATCAGCCAGACTCCTGAGGGTGGCGTCTATCGCCTGTTTCTCAGAACAGATAAGCCCCACCTGGACCTGACCGTCGTGAAGGGCGAACACCTGGGGCCTGAGCATCGATGTATCGGTAATTCCGACAAGCTGAAGGCGACGGTTTTCTGTGTCGTTGCGAGCAATAATGAAAAACCATGGTCCATCCGGGGATCCGTGAATATGGGCGGCCTGAATTTCACGATATACCCTTTGTTTCTCGGCAGGCAGTTGGTCGAAGTCCCTTTCCATGGTGGGGGCTAAGGCCTCGATAACGTATTCCAAAGGGTATCCATAGGTGCGGCTGTAGAGGTCAAAGAGAAGGACTGAGACCTCTGTATCGGTGAGAAACAGGGGGTAAATGTTCCTTTGACTCAGATATTCGGTCACAGAGTGGTAATTTGCGAAATCCCCATTGTGCACGAGTGCCTCGTTAAGACCAATAAATGGATGTGCGCCGGCCGGATGCCAAACCCTCCCCTTGGTGGGGTAGCGTTGATGGGCGATCCAGATATGGGCCTTGAAGTTATCCAGCTTGTAATATTGGACAACTTGTTCAGCATATCCCACGATCTTGAGGATGAAGAAGTTTCGACCGTGAGAAAGGACAAATGCAAGCTGCTTCCCTTGTGCATCGTAATAGGTACGATTGAGTTGAAAGGTGTTCTGATAGACAAATTCGTCCTCAGCTCGTCTGTCGCCTAGGTCTTGCATGCCATTATCAGAGATAAAAGATTTCAAAACGGCGGGCTTGACACGGACAAAGTAACGCAAGACCTCCGGAGGCCTTACTTCCAGTCCACGAATGTCTCGGTAATCTCCCACATGGGGTATGCGCTCTGAGAAGTGCACAGTGAAATAGGGATCAATGAAGCGTTTTTCCAGGTCATCCACGACCTCTTCTTGGAGCAAGGCAATCTGGAGGATGTAGTCTTCCTCTAAGATTTCCTCGGAGACCCCCAACATTTTGTGGTCAAATCCCATGGCAGCGATTCCACCCCCCCGGCCATTGCCGCGATTATGCATCTGTCGGGAGGGCTCAAAGATATGTTTTCCTCTTACCGGGATGCTACAAGCAAATCCTGTAACGCCACAGCCTCCTTCGGCCTCAGTCTGCCAGTGCCTCAAGGGAGTTTGACCCTTTGTTAGCGCTTTTCTTGATTTAATAATCCTTGAGATTATTGATTGTCGGTCCATGTTCCAAACATATCGGTGGTGGTTGCTGGCTTAGCTCATTTGTAGGCACGCTGTTTCATATGGTCCAGGTGAACCAGGCAATCTGTACGACCTACGAGTTCATTTATGCCCTTCATGCCGAGTCTTTTCAAGATTCGAATCAATTCCCGACGCCAGGCCAAGAACAGGTTGATGACCCTTTGGGTCCCCCACTCAAGGTCGATTAGTTCCATTAACTCTGAATCAGTCGTTGCAATTCCTCTTGCGCATCCTCTTCCGCTTTCGCAGTTGTGGCAGCGGATGCATTCCAGTGCCACGAGTTCGGCTGTGCCGGTGCACACCGCATCGGCCCCCAATGCAACAATCTTTGCCACATCGTGGGGAGTTCTTATCCCACCGCTGGCAACCACCGTCATTTTATCCCTGACCCCCTCATCTTCCAAGAAACGGTGAACCTTTGGGATTGCATATTCAATAGGCATTGCGATATTCTTCTTGGCGATATCAGGGGCAGCGCCCGTGCCCCCGTAGCTACCATCCAGGTGTATGATGTGGGAGCCCGCATAATAGCTTCCGACCGCCACCATATCCACGTCTGTGGGCGTTGACACCTTGACAGACACAATCGCCCTGGGATTAATGGCCTTGATCCAGTCAACATGCTTCTTGTGGTCCTCTACAGAATAGACGCTATGAAAGGGGAATGGGGAGAACAAGGGAAACCCCACGACGGCTTCGCGCATGCGGGCCACACCGGGCGTTACCTTATCCCCTAAAAGGTGCCCCCCGAGTCCGGGTTTTGCGCCCTGGGCGTATTTGAATTCAACGATCTTTACCCGCTGGATAGTCTCCTCCCTGACCCCAAAGAGCCCCGTGGCCACCTGGGTGATCACATGATCGTCATAGGGTTTTAATTCATCCGGATATCCCCCTTCGCCCGTGCAGCAAAAGGTCCCTAAGGCAGCAGCCGCCTTGATCCGGCTCAACATTGTCGTAATGCTGACCGATCCATAAGACATTCCGCCGCCATAAAATGGCACTTGAATCCGAATGCGGTGGGCCTTATCCTCTCTGCGGTTCAGGTTTACGCTAACATCAATGTCGTCATCATCCAGTTCTTCCTGAATCTCGTTACTCCGTCCGAAGACAATCCGAAGCTTGTCAAATCCGCCTTCGGATGCCCCTGTCTTATAGTTCAATCCGGCAGGGGCTACCTTTCCGAATTCGGCCATATACCAGGTGCTGGCAAGGAGATCGGGGGTCCATCTGAGATCTCCCATCGATTCAAAATCCGGATTTTTCAATAGAGTCAATGCACTTTCAGGACAGGCCTCGGGACACGGGTTGGGACAGTCAATTCCTACGCAGAGATAGGGGTTCACAACGAAAACCTCTCCCCTCTTTTTCGCGTGAACACCATAGGGACATAGTTCTACGCATTTCCCACACCCGCTACAGCTATTTTTCCGGTTCAACCTGTACTTACCGATGGCATTGCGGAAGCGCGATCGCACTCGAATTACCTCAGGGAGTCGAAAAGAATCCATGTCACTCAATTTCGCATCCATCCCTGATCTCCTTCATGGATTCGAAAGTGCTGTTCTCCAGTTCTTCAAAGAACAAGGCACGACCGACTTCCCCCCGCAATCGTCGCGCATCCCTCATTCCCATGGCCCCCATGACCTCCAGGAGTTGGTTGTACCAGGCGCCCAAGAGATTCACGACCCGGGATGCCACCCACGCCGGCGATGCCTGGTCTATTTCCACAGGGCAGGGGAGTCTTTTAAGGCATCTCCTGCACATGCGGCATTCCAGGGCGATTAGAATAGGAAAATCAACATAGACCGCGTCCGCCCCACAGATAATGGATTTGGCCACATGCTCTGCCATTGACAACCCCCCGCTCACCAGCACAGATACCTGATCCCGAATCGATTCCTCAACCAATTTCAGGTGTACCTTTCGGATCCCTTCCTTAATATACAGGTCCACAGCGTCTACGAAACGACCGTTTGAACTGCCCTCAAGATGGACTAAAGACACCCCCTCACCGATCAGGGAAAGGACCCTTTCCTCCAAGCCTTTGGCCATAGGCAGTCTCACAGAGACCGTCAATGAGGAGCCAAAGTCCTTGAGGTCTCTGATTGTGCGGCGCCAGTTTCTTGTCCAGGGGATTTCTATAATCCTGACGTCTTCTGGGATTTCTTTCGGTCTTGGCTCTTTCAACGACATTTGGGGTATCAGTAGGCTTCGATAGTCGTCCAGATTGTCGTGGATCATTTCTTGGGGAAGGGCAAACAGGGTCCCCAGCCGTTTTGCCGCCATGGCCCATCCTTTGATCGTTGCCGAACCGATTGCGCCAAAATTGGGGAGTTTCAATATCATGGGAATCGGGATATCAATGCGGGGAGCTGTCCCTTCCTTCGGTTGCCCCTGTGCGTCAAAGACAATAAATGGGGGCGTCCCACCAAGATCAATGGCCGTGCTAATGTACTCTCTTCCATGGATTCCGTCCCGGGTGGGGCGTACAATTTCAGACATATCTGTCCACATTGAATCAAATCCATGGCCGCTGAAAAGGCCCGGATATCCGGCGCCTGAAACCGGTATCTTTCCAGTTTCTGCCTGCTTCCACAAGGCCGTTATGATTTCCGGAGTCCAGTATGAATCCCCCATAGACCTGTATTCTGGATTGATGGATTTGTGGATTAACTCTTTCGGGCAGCCCTGAACGCAACGGAAGCAATTCATGCACTGATTGTCGATTGAATCGATCATCTGGGGCGTTTCGAGGTGCCGGTGGTCATATACCTTGTAAACACATCTCTTCTTGACGCATACGGCGCACTTTAGACAACCCTCTTCCCAGGCAATGACCCCTGATCTAGTGATCGGCTCAAAACGGTAAGGCACAGGTCTTGTGCTTACGGTATATTTCGCTGACATATGAAAGTCTCTCTATGAGTACACACGAATGCTTTGGGGGCTACTGAACCCCTGTCTTCTCTCACTCGGGCCTCGGAAGGAGTCCAGCCCTTTCTGCAATTTCCCCCACAGCATCTTCCCACTCTATGGCCATAATGTGCACGCCTTTTAGACCTGCTAATTCCTTGAGGCGCAAGATGGTCTCAACACAGATCCGAATCCCTTCCTCTCGCTGTTTGTCCTTATGAACCCCTTTCAACCGCTTTATGATCTCATCTGGTATATCCATCCCTGCTACCTTTTCGTTCATATACCTTGCCATGGCTGCCGATTTGAGAGGGGTGACCCCTCCCAAGACATAAGCCCTTTCCGTTAACCCCCTGTCCTCTGCCATGGCAAGCCATGCCTCAAACCGAGGCAGGTCATAGATGCACTGGGTCTGAATGAAATCCGCACCTGCCTTTATCTTTTTTGACAGGCGGACTACCCTGAACTCAAATGGATCAGCAAATGGATTGGCAGCTGCCCCGATGAACATTTCCGGGGGGCTGTCCAAGGGCTCTCCACCCAGGAGCAGGCTATTATCCCGCATGGTCTTGACCGTTTCAATGAGCTGGATGGAGTCCAGATCAAATACGCCCAGGGCCTCAGGCTGATTCCCAAAGATCTGATGGTCGCCTGAAAGACAGAGTAGGTTGTGGATACCCAGGGCAGAGGCGCCTAATATATCAGATTGGATGGCAATCCGATTTCGGTCTCTCACGACCATCTGCAGCACTGGCTCCAGCCCTGCTGTCTTAAGGAGAGAGCAGGCGGCTAGGCTGGACATGCGAACGATAGCTGTCTGATTGTCCGTTACGTTGACGGCATCGACCTTGCCCCTGAGGATTTCCGCCTTCTGGGTGACGACTCTTGGATCGGCGCCCTTTGGGGGGCCACATTCAGCCGTTACTGCAAATACCCCTTTTTCAAGAACTGTCTTTAGACGACTCATCGACTTCACTTTCTTTGATCTTCCCGAATGATCTTTCTGGGCCCGCGACCCTGTTTTTTTGACCAATCCTTGGGTGGATAGATGTCTTCAAGTCTATCGAGTGCCTTAAATTTGGAGAGTCGATCAATGATCGCGTGCCACGCACAATCCACCTCAGGGTTAATCTCGCACCTTCCGTCCCTTGAACCCCCGCAGGGGCCATTCAAGATCTGCTTTGAGCAACGTGCCAGGGGACAAATCCCCCCGAAATAGTAAAGCATGCAATCACCACACCCGAGGCAATTCTCTATCCAGTATCCCTGCTCTTTGGTCTCGCCGAGAAATTCAGTATTCAATGCAGGAATTATGGGGACCTCTTGGTACAATTCTGAAACTGCCTGGACGCCGGCCCCGCATCCCAAAGAAATAAGGACATCATATTGATCAATAATATCGTCCAGTTGTATAATGAAGTCCTTTACGCACTGACGATCCAACGTCTTCTCCTGAACGATGATTTCCTCCTGGTTCATCCTTGCTGCCATGCGTAGTGCTGAGGCTAACATTCCGGTTTCCTTTTCACCTCCTGCAGCGCACTCGGCGACGCATGAACCACAGCCCAATACAAGGATTTTCTTATAAGGGGCAGCCATGGCCCTGATCTCTTCGAGGGGCTTTTGCTCGGCAGTAATCATCGTTCTTGGCTCCCTAAAATCGTCTTTAATGACAAAAACATCTTGTTTGCCTTGTACCGTCACGGACTCAAGGATCTGAAGCAAATAGCGGGGATATTCCTAAGGCCGGAAGCGTACCCATGATCTCAGCGGTGATCTTTGCCAGGCCCTTTGGGTTGGCCTCGGCTTCGGTCACAATGCCCACACGATCCGGTTCCAGTCCAATTTCCGAAAGGATTTCACGAGTTTTTTCAATACGTTTTGCTGCCCGGACATTCCCTTCAGCATAGCGACAGGTATCTTCAACACAGGTAATCACAAAGGCCACATCCGCTATTTCCTCTAAGGCCCTGAGCATGTGAAGGGGTTCGATCCTTCCCCCACATGGCAGTGGAAAAAGACGGAGGTTTCGACCGTATTTGATCTCAAGGGCCTGTTTATCCGCATCACCGCTGTCCGAAACTCTTTGGCAATAAAACAGCGCAAGAATTGGTCGCTCTCGTTCAGTCATCCTTGGGTTCAGCCCTTCGCAATAGCCCCGCCTGCATCATTACACGATACAGCATTTACAACAAAAGATGCGCGATTATTTTTGCTTTCAATGAAAATCTGTACAGGCCTAAGTCATGGCATAAATCAAAAAAGGTAGATCTGATGGCTGTCGGGGTTCTTTCCAAAAAAGGTGATATCATCTATTTTTTCCAGCTTTGGACCTCGACATATGGCATAGATGGTTCGCTCGATCCCAATACCTCCTCCATAGGTCTCCGGGAATGTGGGCTTACCCTCAGTATCTTTTTTGGCAGTCATCATCAGAAAAGGCCCATAGCCGCCCAGTTCATTAATGTTCTTGACGTTGCCTTCATAAATGACCGGCCTCGCAGGAATGATCCCATTATCCAGAAGCCTTTCCACAATGGCCTCATGTAGCCACTCCCTTACTGCACCGGATAGTATCTCCAAGGCAGGGGTCTGTTTGCCTGTATCCCTGATAATACTCTTAGCGGAGATGTCATAATTATAGATCATGTCCGAGGTAACCTGCGAGAGGGGGACCTTTCCTTCTGGCCTGAGGTATGGATAGATCAAATCGTAGTTTTCTCTGAGAAGACCCGTGATCCAAAAAAAGGTTTCTTTAGTCTCATCTCCCAATTTGATTTCATAACCCGTTCCGTATTTGCTCTTGGCTTCATCGCACCGGAATCGGGGGAAGGGCTGCTTGGGCACCTCTAGGGCTACCCCGAGGGCCTTTAGGTCATCCTCATTTTTCTCGACCATTTGGCTCATTGCGTGGATGATCAGCCGCTCAAAGAGGTCTATCCCCTTTTCCATATCCTCAGCCAGAATTTCTTTCACCTTGTCCGGTTTCTTGAGATAGGTCTCCAAATTGATCCCCCGGTTTCGCCTCACTTCCACGTCCATCTGGCTGAAATCGATCACATACTTGCCCCGCTGGACACGGTCGGGACTCTCAATCTCGAGACGGATGTTGGGAGAGTCCACGAAAATGCCCTTGATCTTCGGGTTGTGACAGGAAAGGAACTTGGAATAGATCATGCTATGGGTCATCACGTACAGCTGGCCTTTGTAGTGGATATTTGGCACGTGCTCCACGTCGTGGGCCAAGGGATCGGTTACAGGACTTATCTGGACCCTCTCGAGGTTGAATAGGCCCTCATCGGCCAGGAATTGATGCATAGCAGTGACAAAGGTGGTTCGCAATGACATGGCAGCATAAAGGGTATCCCCTACCCATTTGCTATAATAATATTTGTCGAGATATTCCTCAAGACTGGACCCCGCTTGCTGCAAGGCAGCTTGGAATCCAAAAAGGTTTTGCCCAATAATGGACATGGTCTCGTTTTTCATGGCTAATCAATCTCCTTTTTCCCTAAATATCTATTTTACCAATCTTATCCCAGCAACAGGTAACGCACAAGATTATAACTTCGGCAAATATTTGTCCATTTCAAACTGACTGACATGGACCCTGTAATCATCCCATTCGATCTTCTTGTTGGTGATGAACTTGTTGAAGACATGATCCCCAAGCGTCCTTTTAACCAGTTCACTTTTCTCTGCCTCCAAGATTGCCGCATAGAGGTTTCCTGGTAGATCTGTAATACCGTGGGCCTTTCTTTCAGCCGGGTTCATCTCAAAGATATCCTCTTCTATGGGATCTGGTAACTCGTATTTCTTTTCGACCCCTTCCAGCCCCGCTGCCAGCATTAGGGCAAAGGCCAAATAGGGGTTACAAGCGGGATCTGGGGATCGGAATTCTATCCGGGTGGCCTTCTCCTTGCCCGGTTTGTACATGGGGACCCGTATCATCGTAGACCTGTTTCTCCTCGCCCATGACACGTATACGGGGGCCTCATAGCCTGGTACCAGACGCTTATAGGAATTTACCCACTGATTCGTTATGGCCGTGATCTCAGGTGCATGACGGAGTAGACCGGCTATGAAATGTTTGGCCAGATTCGACAGGTTATATTTATCATTGGGGTCATGAAAGGCGTTCCTTTCACCCTCGAAAAGGGATTGATGGACATGCATGCCGCTTCCATTCTGACCAAAAATAGGTTTGGGCATGAATGTGGCATACGCCCCGTTCAGTCGCGCAATCTCTTTGACAACCAATCGATGGGTGATGGTCTTGTCGGCCATCCTCAACGCCTCATCATATCGAAGGTCGATTTCATGCTGGCTCGGTGCTACCTCATGGTGGCTGTATTCCACGTCTATCCCCATTGCCTGTAAAGCAAAGATCGTCTCTCTCCTCAACGACCCCCCCATATCCACCGGTCGGGAATCGAAATACCCTCCTCTATCTAAGATATCAGCACATTTATCGTCCCTAAAGTAAAAATATTCCAACTCCGGTCCCAGGTAATATGTGTAGCCCATGTCGGCGACCTTCTTTAAAAGCCTCTTCAGGACGTAGCGTGGGTCCCCCTCATATGGTGACCCATCAGGATTCAAAATGTCGGAAAACATCCGTGCAACAGGCCTTTCTCCACTTCTCCAGGGAACCAATTGAAATGTGGCGGGATCCGGCTTGGCGATCATATCGCTTTCCTGAATTCTCGCAAAGCCCTCAATGGAAGATCCGTCGAATCCCATTCCCTCGGTTAGTCCCTCCTCCAGTTCAGAGGGGGTTATGGCAAAGCTCTTGAGACAGCCCAGGACATCTGTAAACCAGAACTGGATAAAGCTCACCTCTTTTTCCTTTACAATTCTCCTAATATCCTCCGTCGTGCAGTCTTTCATTGTCTTACCTCCTTTTGAAGATTCTTACTGAGCAGACTCCGGGTACTCTGGCTTTGAACAAAGCAATCAAGATGCCAACCCAAAAAAAGGCAATAAAATAAGTTGCTTTCGATGTCAGCTATGCCTTTAAGGGATGGCGTGAACCTCATAAACGCTACATTATTGTAACATATGTCATATATTCCATACAAAACTGTATTTATCTTCCTTACGTCAATTTTCTCTCATTGAAGAGGAAAAAGGGTAATAGCTCAGCTATCCTTAGACAGGATAAACTGGATTTAAATCATGTCTATCCTGGTATCCTGTCCGATATTTGTCCACCGCTGAACGATTATGAAAAAGGGGATTGGAGTAAGTGGGGCAGGGTGATGCAGTGGCATAAAATTTGCTTTTAGCTTGAAATGGCATTTGAATAGTGTATAGTGAGCCCCGCAACCTAAGGGATAAAGAAAGCGAAGGGGTAACGCATATGTGCGGTATCGTATGCTATGTGGGAAGAAAAGAGGCAAAACCCATACTTTTGGAAGGGTTGAAAAGACTTGAATACCGGGGCTATGACTCCGCTGGCCTTGCTATCCAGGAGGGAGACCGCATAGAACTTCATAGGGCGGCGGGGAGAATCTCGGAGCTCGAGAAGAAGGTAAATGGCATTAGCATGAGAGGGACCACAGGGATTGCCCACACCAGATGGGCGACTCACGGTGAGCCCTCAGAAGAGAATGCCCATCCTCACAGGGACCAGAATGAAAATGTATTTTTGATCCATAACGGGATTATTGAAAATTATCATAGCCTTAAGAAGGTACTTGAAAAGCAGGGAATTACATTTAGGTCTGAGACGGACACGGAAGTCTTGGCTCAGCTCATAGGTATCAATTTCGATGGTAGTCTCACCGAGGCCGTGAGGCAGAGTTTGGCCCAGGTGGAAGGTACATTCGGACTGGCCGTAATACACAGGAATGTACCCGGCGAGATCGTGGTTGCCAGGAGGGGTAGCCCGTTAATCATAGGGGTAAGTGATGACGGCCATTTCATTGCTTCTGATGCGGGGGCCATGCTTCGGTACACTAACAAAGTGGTGCACCTCAGGGATAATGAACTGGCAACCGTAACCGCTGACGATTTTTCCATCAGCACGACCCAGTCGAAACGGATCGAAAGGGTCCTGGAGACTATTGAATGGCGATCAGAAGACGCGGAACTGAATGGTTTTCCGCACTTTATGCTAAAGGAGATCTATGAACAACCAGAGACTGCCAAAAACGCCATGAGGGGAAGGCTTGAATCCGCTGAAGGGGTGCCCAAACTGGGGGGGATTATCCCTGTCTGGAATAAGCTGAAGAGGTGTCGGCACATGGTTATCGTGGCCTGCGGGACATCTTACTATGCAGGTTGCGTGGGGATGTATATCTTCGAAAAGCTCACGGAGATTGACGTTGAGGTGGAGCTTGCCTCTGAGTTCCGTTATAGGAAACTCAACTTTCCCCCCAATACGTTTGTTGTTGCCTTAAGCCAGTCTGGAGAGACTGCCGACACGCTTGCTGCCATTAGAGAGGCCAAAAGAAAAGGGGCCAGCGTCCTGGGAATCGTCAACGTGGTCGGCAGTTCTATTACCAGGGAAACAGAGGCAGGAGTTTATAATCACGCAGGACCTGAGATCGGCGTGGCTTCCACAAAAGTCTTCACTTCGCAACTGATTGTCTTGACCCTGTTGGCAGCCCTTTTGGGACGACATCAGAAGCTCTCCCTTACCGAGGGAGTAGAGATCATCCGGGCCCTCCAGGCCCTTCCGGACCAAATCAGGAAGGTACTTTCTCAGGCAAACCATATCCAGGCGATCGCCGAGAAATATTATCAGTCCAACAACTGGTTATTCTTGGGCCGGAAATACAATTATCCTTTAGCCATGGAGGGCGCCCTCAAGCTAAAAGAGATCTCCTATATCCATGCAGAGGGCTATGCTGCAGGGGAAATGAAGCATGGACCCATCGCTCTCATCAACCCTGAGATGCCTACCGTGGCAATCGTACCAAAGGACGACATGTATGATAAGATGATAAGCAACATTCAGGAGATAAAGGCCAGGAAGGGGCCGGTCATCGCCATAGCCACCCAGGGAGATTACCGGATAAGGTCAATGGTGGATGAGACTATCGAAATTCCCCAAGCCTTTGATTTCCTTAATCCTATCCTGGTGGGGGTCTCTTGTCAACTATTGGCCTATTATTGCGCAAGCCTACTAGGGAGGGAAATCGATAAGCCAAGGAACCTGGCAAAGAGCGTGACGGTGGAATGACCGCCTTCAAACAAGGCAGGCCTTTACAAAACCGTGGAAGAGGGGGGCAGGGTTTTCCATCCTTGACTTGAGTTCTGGGTGGGCCTGTGTTGCAACGAAAAACTTAGACCCCGGGAGTTCTATAAACTCCACTAACCTCCCATCCAGTGATGCACCTGATATGACCATCCCGTGTTCGGCAATGATAGAATGATATTCAGGGTTTACCTCATATCTGTGTCGATGCCTCTCAGATACCTCTTTGCGGGCATAGAGGGAGTGTACCAGGGAACCCTCCTTTAGGATGGCAGGGTAGGCCCCCAGCCTCATCGTCCCCCCCTTTTCAGTTATCTCCCTTTGCTCGGGAAGGATGTCGATTACCGGGTGCGGGGTATCGGGATCAATCTCCGTGGAGTTTGCCCCAGCAAGGCCGCACACGTTTCTCGCGAATTCAATGACGGCCAATTGAAGGCCTAGGCAGAGACCCAGGAATGGGATATTACGTTCCCTGACAGCACGGATTACCTCGATCTTACCCTCTGTCCCTCTGATTCCAAATCCCCCTGGTACCACCACGCCATTCACCTCGTCCAAGAAGGCGGTATCCTTCAGGTCTGTGGTCTCAACCCATTTGACATTGATTTTACAACCCAAGTGGGCAGAACAATGGTTAAATGATTCTATTATGGAGGCATAAGAGTCTACAAGCTTTGTGTATTTTCCGCACATTGCAACCGTCATCTCTTTTTTGGGGTGCCTTATGGAATTGACCAACGTCTTCCATCTCCTGAGGTCGGGGGGGCTGTAAATATTAAGCTTTTTATGGATGATTTCTGGCAGGCCTTCCTGCTCAAAGACAATCGGGATTTCATAGATATCCTGCACGTCCAACCCGGTAATTACGGCATTTGGGTGCACATCACAGAAACTAGATATCTTTGCCTTGATCTCCTTTGTCAAAAACTCGGAGCACCTCCCTATAATTATATCCGGGAAGATTCCCCGTTGCTTCAATAACGTTACACTCTGCTGGGTGGGTTTAGACTTCTGCTCATTGACCCCGTAGGGTATAGGTACATAGGTCAGGTGCACATAGATGATGTTTTCCCTGCCCACATCCTCCCTCATCTGGCGCATGGCCTCAAGGAAGAGCTCATTCTCTATGTCGCCCACAGTTCCGCCTATTTCAATGATCATCAAATCGGCCTTTTCCTCTTGAGCAATTTCGAATATGTGGTTCTTTATAACGTCTGTTACATGAGGGATATACTGAACGGTCTTCCCAAGATAGTCTCCTCTCCTTTCTCTTTTCCTGACCATATAAAATACCTTACCCATCGTCAGGTTCCACTTGGACTTACATGTGACCCCAAGAAATCGCTCATAATGGCCAAAATCCATGTCCACTTCGCCCCCGTCGTCAAGGACAAAGACCTCTCCATGCTCAAACGGATTCATTGTGCCTGGATCCACATTTAAATATCCGTCGCATTTAATCGGGATGATCTTGAGCTTTGATGAGAGGAGGTGGCCGATAGACGCTGAAGCGATTCCCTTGCCAAGTCCGGAAAGGACGCCACCTGTAACGACTATATATTTCGTCGGAGTACCTGGTGAGTGTTTCATATCCATCAGATCAAAAATTTACCCTAATTTGACAGAAAATTATCCTCATTGATCCCGTTAGTCAAGCCATAAGGCCCTTTTTCTTGGCGATGGGAGGGGAGACACCAGCTGTGTGACACAAATTGCAGAAATAATGACAGAAAATGGCAAAATGCCGAAACGGGCTAGAAGGAAAATAAAGGAATACATGAGTCGTGGAGAACAATCGGTCTATAACTACTTAAAAATAAAAGGGATTATTGAATGTGGGGCAGTAGGCCCAATGATGGCATGATTATTGTGTACGATAAAAGGATGTGTGTTTTGTGAATTCAAGGAGTATCAATAATTAATGAAATAAATTATAACAAACATGAAGGAGGAAAAAGATGTTAAAGATTTTTTCAAAAAAAAGGAATCAAAAGGGCTTCACACTGATTGAGCTGATGATCGTTATTGCGATCATTGGCATTCTGGCGGCTATCGCCATACCTCAGTTCACGGCATACAAGAAAAGGGCATACAATGCCGCGGCCAATGCGGACGTCAAGAATGCCTACACTGCTGCCCAGGCATATTTTAGCGACAATCCAAATGCAACAGCTCTGAGCATTGGTGCAATAACAGGTGCAGGCTACCGGCAGTCAGAGGGCGTTACAACAACTGTTGGAAGTGGTGGTCCCGAGAATTTCAGTATTACGTGTAACCCGGGGACTAAAGGAACAACCCAATATACGATCGACTACTCTGGAGGGATAACGGAGAATCCGGCGAGTTAATAGCCGTTGATAGGACAACCAAAAGGAAAAGCGGAGGAAAAGGTTATTATCCTTTTCCGCCGCTTTTTTTTGGACTCTATATCCAGTAATCTTCTACGTTCTTGGCCGATATAGGGATTACTTTGAAGATTGATGCGTTGAAAAATAATCTTGGGTCTCAAGAGGGGGCCTTCAATCTTCTGGTCAGTGTGCTGGTTTATAGCTCTGCCTTCTATTTCTTTTCCTTTGTCACGGCTGACACTGATCTATGGGGTCATATCAAGTTTGGGGCGGACCTGTGGTCTTCGAAATGGCTTCATCGCCCTGACATATACTCATATACCGCATATGGAAGGGAATGGATAAATCATGAGTGGCTTTCCGAACTGCTTATGTATGCTGTATACAAGGTCTTTGGATCTGGGGGCCTTCTTATCGGCAAGCTGCTGATAGGTTTCACTATAATATATTTTCTCTCTAGCAACACTTCCCACAGGTCTCGCAATCCTCTAG
>CAYVMN010000048.1:0-13180 GCA_964452575.1 uncultured Desulfobacteraceae bacterium
ATGGTCCATTTTCCAATCCCTGCTCTTGGGGCACTTCCTCATCCCTGTCAATATTTCTAAATATCCTTCGACGCTCAATCCCCCGGATCATGATGTGGTGCAACACTCCGGGGGCATCTAATCGTGCTAATCTGGGCATGACCGCAACATTATTGCATCATTGAATATCTGTCAAATTAGTTAGTTTCTTATGGACGTCCCGAAAGCCTAAGTGGTCTGCCTGACGCTGATGCCAACCCAAGCCGGGACTGTGGGCCGGGGGCCTTGGCCCACAGGAGCAAAGTGGAGCTGAGGACGACGGTGACGCAGCCGGCTTCCTGAAAAATGACGGCCATAACCGGCGTCAAGTGCCCGAGCATAGCCAGGGTCAGACCGATAACGTTATAGATTATGGAAAAGAAGATATTGAGCTTGATCCGCCGCAGCACCTTCCGGGACATCTGCACGAATTCGACCAGGCGTGAGAGGTTGCCGTCCATTAGTGTTACATCAGCCGCCTCAATGGCTACGTCTGCGCCGGTCCCCCCCATCACGATGCCGACATCGGCGAGCGCCAGGGCAGGCGCGTCGTTGATGCCGTCACCGACCATGGCGACGATCTTCCCTTTGTTTTTCATGTTTTTGATGGCAGACTGCTTATCCTCCGGCAAGAGCTCGGCCCGGAATTCGTCCACGCCGATCTGGGACGCTACGGCCTGCGCAATTCTGGAGTTATCGCCGGTCAACATGGTGGTTTTGCCCACGCCAAGCGACTTCAGCGATTCAATTGCACCCACTGTCTCGGCTCTAACTTCATCCGCGATGGACAGAAGTCCAATGGCTTCGCGGTCTCGCGCGACCAAGATCGCCGTCCGCCCAAGTTCGGACTGGGCCGGCAGCGTTTGCTCGATCCAAGCGGGAATGGCGATGCCCCGGTCCCGCATAAAAGTATCCCTTCCCACCACGATCCGCTGTCCGCCGTGGGAGGCCTCGACACCCATGCCCACCTCGATCCTGAACTCATCGGGGTCCGGCACCTCAAGTGCCCTTTCCCTGGCAAGAACCATTACCGCTTTTGCCAAGGGATGCTCTGAGTACTTTTCAGCGATGGCAGCCAGACTAAGCACTTCGTCTTTCGGCACGCCATCGCCGCTGATCACCTCAAGGACTTTCGGGCGGCCCAGGGTGAGGGTACCGGTTTTGTCAACGACCAGGGAGTCAATCCTGCCTGCGATCTCGAAGAAAATACCACCCTTGATGAGTACGGCTCGCCGGGCCATGTTGGCAATTCCAGCGGCCACAGCCGAGGGAGTCGCGATGGCGAAGGCGCATGGACATGCCACCAGCAGAATGGCGACAGCTACCTTCACATCACCCAAAGTCAGATACCCGATAACCGCAAGGACAAGCACAGTAGGGAGGAACCACACGGTGAAACGGTCGGCAACCACCTGGATGGGCGCTTTCGACTCCTGTGCCTCCTCGACCAAGTGAACGATTCTGGCAAGGGTGGTATCCGCGCCGATCTTGGTTGTTCGAATTTCAAGGCGGCCATCCTCATTAAGGGTGCCGGCGAACACCTCCTGGCCCTTGAGCTTTTCCACCGGCATGGATTCACCTGTAATGGGGGCTTGATTGACGGTGGCAGCACCCGCAGTAACCACGCCGTCCACCGGAATGCGCTCACCCGGCCGTACGATCACGATATCTCCGTACTGAAGCTCGGCCACGGAAACGGGGACTTCCTCATCGCTGCGCCGTACATTTGCTATCGGAGGGGTGAGATCGAGCAGGCTGCGGATACTCCGGCGCGTCCTGTCGAGCGTGTAAGCCTCCAAAGCTCCGACGACGGCCATAATTAGAATGATCACCGCCGCAGGTAAAAACTCGCCGGAGGCTATGGTGACAAAAATCGCCACGGTCACGAAGACGTTGACCGTGATCCTGCGGTGTGCGACATCCCGAAAGCCTGCCAGAAACCGCTGCCATCCGCCGAAAAAGGTGGCGACCAGAGCAAGTCCCGCAGCCAGAATTCCCGGACCGACCTGCCAGCGGCCCAAGAGCAGCCAAGGCCCGACCTGCCAGCGGCCCAGGAGCCAAGAGGCCAGTGTCAATCCGCCAACTATCACCGGAACAAGCGCAAAGATCAGTATTTGTTGCCAGTTTCGCGAATCATTTGGTCGAACCATCATGCTTGCTCCTTGTTCTTCCCCGGATTCTCCGGCGCATCCTTCCGTTGATTCTCGCTATCCTGATTCTCGACATGGCAACCGCACCCAGGGCCGCAACCGCTGCTCGTCTTGTTCATGGACTCCTTGAGTATGGCCCAAAGCCCTTTTTTGCCTGATTTCACTTCGTTCTTCTTTTCCATTGATTGGTCCTCCTCATGTTTAGTGCCTTTGATCTCTTCACTCGCCGAAAGCGGTTTCGCCGGCCGAGCCAGCCCGCTGCCTGACCTCCTCGATAAGGCATAACCCAAGTTGGAGTAGGCTCAGCACGCATGGGTCCACTACGCGGTATTGGATGTTGTTTCCATCCCGTCTGGCCCTGAGGATGCCTCGGTCGGCAAGGCGCTGTAACTGATTGGAAACAGCCTGCGGTCTCATCCCCACGGCGGCTGCCAGTTCCGTCACGCACAACTCCCCGGACCGAGCCAAGGCGTGAAGCAAACGCAGCCGTGTGTCGTTGACCAGAACCTTGAACAAAGCCATAAGCTCCCCAGCTTCCGCGGAAGTGATCAGTTCCCGATCCTCCAGGGCGGGCTTGAGGGAACAAGCAGGTAGTTCAGTTCTTTTTTTTAAAGCCATTGGGTCTCCTTGGGTCGACACGATTACACGATATAGTGTAATGATGGAATTGTCAAGCCCCTTTTTACGCTCGTTCAGGGTCTCCCTGCCAGTCCACACATTATGGGCTCAAAGTGCTTGCTTCTTTCCTGCTCTTTACGAGGCGGGCTTCCCGTGGCGAATATGATACTGATAGCAGACAACGGTCTCTAACGACTCCGAGCATGGGCCGCAGACATACTTCCGGAAACGAAAAACCCGGCGCCCCCGGGGTCCTCGATAAATTCGATTCGGGCAGACAGGCATCATTTCGGTCATCATCTCCTTCGAATCGTTTCCAATCTCTACCATTTAAGGCATGGCTCATTTCATTCCTCCTGCGCTTATGGTTCTGATTCTCGTAAAAGATCTCCTCCCTGTAAGTGAGACCTGTCAGATACATCTTTCTTCCTTTTCTCCATCGGTGGGTCTATGGGCACGGCAAAAGCGGCGGCGTCTAATTCGCTTGCCCCAAAGAGAAGGCGATTCATTTTCAGGAACCATGAATAGGCCGCCTATGCATTTTCCAATATCCCCGGCACCTTCTCCTTTGCCCGTCCGTCGCCCCGACCAGAATATCCATGATCTGATAGGGATCCTGGATAATTGGATCCACAAGGCATATCCCGCACGGAGGTACACAGTTAGGGACATTGAATGAATCCCTGGGCCCAGAGACAACCACCGCACGTCGGGAAGTGGTTTCCGAAACAATCCTCGTGATTGCCTTCAACCATCTCGCACCCATTGCAGCTGGTGCATGGAGAGAATTCGAACCGTTTCAGTTTTTCCCGGAAAGCGACGTAGTCCGGACTCTCCCAGATCTCTCGCAGTGTCTTTTCCCTTGCCGACCCGACAATGAATTCGTCAACCTGTCGTTCCCTTCCGTCCAGGAACTCCTGATGGGAGTGCAGGAGTGAAAGGCAGGGACTGACATACCCGTCCCAACGGATGCTGGTGCTGCCTCTTTCAACGAACGGACAGGTATTGAAGGGCGAAGAAAAGGCAGAACCGATAAAGTCCTTCAACTCATACCTTTTCAGCAGTTCTCCGAAGGCCCCAAGGACGTGATCGTCAGCGTCCATGCGCGGCATTCTGATGTGACAGAGGTGCCCCATCAAATTCCAGATAGATCGGCTGTACAAGATCTCATCTTTCATTTCCGCGGTATATGGGAGGATATTTGTGACCAGAAATCTCGAGGCCCCGGCTGCCATGCCCACTTCTATGACTGCGGGCAGATGGTCAATATTGGTCTTTGTGGCCACAAAGACGAGGCCGATCTCCATTTCTCTGGCGTTAAAACGATACTTAAAATCATTTAGCTGAAGCAGGTTATTGACGACCTCATCGAAGAGGTCTTTGGCCCTGATCTCTGCGTATTTGTCGGGCTCGGCTGCGTCGAGAGACACCCAGAGCCGATCAAGTCCTGCCTCAATCAGTTCATGGCTGCGCTTTGCCGAAAGCAGTGTACCATTGGTAATAAGCTCAA
This sequence comes from uncultured Desulfobacteraceae bacterium, assembly GCA_964452575.1. Taxonomy (GTDB): domain Bacteria; phylum Desulfobacterota; class DSM-4660; order Desulfatiglandales; family Desulfatiglandaceae; genus CAYVMN01. Next base: position 4,297 of record CAYVMN010000048.1, read on the forward strand.
CTTCCGCTCCGGCTTCCCTGCATGTACGGATCATCGGGATGATCTCGGGATGCATCAGGGGCTCGCCGAACCCGCCAAAGAAGAACTTTGGAAGGCGATCGTCGAGGCCTTTCACAAGATGTTTAAGAACTTCCAATTCCAGGTATCCCTCAGACTCGTCCCAGGTGTTTCGTATGCAGGTCCGGCACCTCAGGTTACAGCTGTTGGTCGGTTCAACATAGACTTCGGCCAGATGGCTCGCAGGCCTGTGAAGTAGGATAGCGTTCTCGCCTTCTTCGAAGTAAGTGGTGACGTCAGGCCTGAGGCCGTAACGCCGGGCGGTATCTGCGGGGAGAATAAGCCGCCCATTTTCATCCATCGTCAAAGGCCTTAGTTTGCCCGACCTTGATCGGCTGTATCGGACCTCTACATTCTCCATGAGGATCTTACCACTCGTTTTGTCCGCCTTTGAAGCCCAGATAAGGCAATAGGCCAGGGGGCACCATCCCTTTTACGTGAGTCTGAAAACTGTGGTAAACGCCAAAGGCCACGAAAACCGACTCACAAAATAGGTACCACGCCATGAAATCATGGATTTCAGAACCCTGGCTTGCACCAAAACACCCCCAGTCGATGTCCAAACCCCAAGCAAGGTTAATGATCAGGGCTCCAAAAAGCAGGTCAGAAGCACATTGGACAAATAGGGGCTATGTGGTAATTGATGAGCATGATTATCTCTCATCCTTACTTAGCAGTGAACCGACCTCTGATCCCGATAGTGATATCAGGGGCTTCAGGGTAATTGGTCTTGAGTCTAAGAAATCCGTAATAGGTTCGGGGCGGGCCGGGTATGGCTGTGATGCGAATCTGAAACTCACGCCCCTTTACGGTTTCCTCAATCGTATAGGTCAATTTCCTTTCCAAATTAGACTGCCCCGGTGTCAATACTAATGGCTTATCCAGATTGGACCTGATTTGGACTTCCTTCGTCACCTCCTCACCTTCAACTCCACTCAGATACAAATAACGGGAAGAAAGGTGTATGGGGACTTTGACAAATGCCTTTATCCACAGATTGACCACATTCAGCACAGGATCGTTTGTATTGACCATTGCATTCTTGTAAATTTCTCCTTCGTATCCCTTTGTATGAACCTTGAGGGTAATCTTTCCTTCCCCGCCCGGGGGAATGCTGCGGTCAAAAGAGGCCACAGAGCAGCCTCAACCCGGCCTTACTTCGACTATTTCGAGCGGCTCATCCCCCTGGTTGAGAACAGAAAATGTGTGTTCTATGACTTCTCCCTCTTTGACCTCCCCGAAATCGACTTCCAGCTCCTTTGGAACCATCTTGGGTCCCTGTTTCTCCTGTGCAAGAACGGGAAAAATTGGTGACAGGAAGAACCCAATGAGCAATACATAGAATAATGGCCCTTTCTTCATCATAATTTCCCTCTTTCCTCAATACACTCCCTTTGGTGAAAACCACTGGGTCGTCTTCAGGCAGATATTGACGAGCATCAGCATGACAGGTACCTCGATGAGACCCCCCACAACGGTTGCCAATGCCGCTCCCGAGGAGAGCCCAAGAAGTGATCAGCTTTGAAAGCCCATACCCCAACCAGTAGATCAGGTCGGTCTGGATGAATAGGAGAATCGCGATCCAAAGGATAATGAGTGGATTGAATATTATCACATCGCCTCTAAACGAGGAAAGTAATATCAGGGTAAGAAGCAGAGGGCAATAATCGTGATAGGGGTCAGGATGTGGAGAAATTTCACCTTGAACCAATCTTGCCCTTTGGCATTAATAATTGTCTTCCCGGAGATATACCTCTTTTTCACTCTGTTTGCTTTTTTGACACCAGGCCCTAATACTTTGATTCCCATGATGTTCCTCCCTTTTATTTCGATTAAACAGTCAAATGGTTAATTTGTTGAATAGTTGAGCGGTTAAAGCGGCACCATCATATGAGTTCACTCAACCACTGCTTGATCTTGGCCCTGGGCGGCACCTTACCCACTGACTTGACCTGGCCGTTTATGAGCAGGGCCGGCGTGCCCATCACGCCATATCTACCAAGCTCTTTGATATCCCGGACGTGTTCTATATCGGCTAGGATCCCGGTTTCAGCCATGACCAGCATGAGCTCTTGCTCAAGCCGATTACATTGCACACACCCCGGTCCCAGAACCTTGATCTCAAGCCCTTCCGGGGTCTCCTCTTCATATGGCTTCCCCAGAAATTTCTTGAATTCCCTCAGGAAGGCCTTTGCATAATTCGCTTTTGCTTTATCAGGAATATAGTTCTTCCTGGTGAGGCGCTTTAACAGTTCAGCTTGGACCTCCTTGTCAGGCCTCTCTGACCACTCTTCGACCATCTCCTCCATGAGGTCCTTTAGACCCAAAACTCCGATCGTGTGCCTGTCAATCTTGATCTGCGTCACATCATCTTGTGCCATCCAATACCTCCATTTTCATTCCTTTGAGCCTCACGCCTTTACCCTTTGGCCTCATTTATCTATCAAGCCAACCATAGAGCATTCCAGGGATGGTAGACAGAATCATAATGATCATGCAAAATGCAGCCGTTTTTTGATAGCAATGACCCCACCGATAACAAGCAGGTTTGGAAGGGACAGGGCCGGCTATAAAAAGGCTGGAATGAGACAAGTGAGCACATGTTCCCTCGCATATTCCTGAAGCATCATAAAGGCCTCGAGGCCTGGTTTTCGAATGATCTCGCTGTATCCCGCGGTAATCTTATCGCAAGAATTGACCAGTTGAAATAATAATATAACTCTTTAGTTATATTTAAAAGCAAAAAAATTATTTTTTACATATCTCTTCGCGTCTGATATCCGGAAGCCTTTCCACCAGATCGGCGATCTCTTGGTTGTCCTCTAGCCAGTGCCTCATATTTCCTAAGAGACTGGCTACGTAAGGGCTTTCACTACCATAACTAATATGGTAATTAACCCAAAGACCATCCTTTTTGAAACCTACAAGGCCTGCCTCTTCAAGTAGTTTTAGATGCTTCGATACAGCAGGCTGTGAAATTTGGATGGCCTCCCGGAGCTCACAGACGCACATGCTTTTATGCTGCAACATCTTGACAATCTTTACCCTGTTGGGGTCAGAAAGGGCCTTCATCACCTTTATGAAATCTTTCATTTCTAGCCCCTTAAATATTCTACCGTAGAAATATAGTCGCCCCCATAGGAATTGTCAATTTAAATTCAGTAATTCTCCATTTTTTTATTGACAATGCCAGGTGCTTATGAATATATATTTAAGGTTAAGTATTTGAAAAATAACCTAATTATAATGTTCACAAATACTTATGACATATGTTATAGACTCAACATAACAAATAAGGAACAGTTGGTGATCAACAGGTCTTTCTTTTTCAAATCTAATTTTTGTTAATGTGGGAGGAGGTGAATATCAAGTTTTTGTTCAGGTAGATTTGCCCCTGAGTATATCGTAGAAAATAATTTTCACTCAAAAAGGAGGCGCACGGAATGGCTTTTGAACCAAGAGAGGAGCAAAAGGAGTTGAAATACAATGAGCTCAGAATTTACTCTGATGAAGAGTTAAAGAACTATACGGAGGAAGAGCTCAAGAATTTCAAAATAAAACATGATATCCCCAGGTGTGAAGAGCTTGAAAAGGGTCCTTGGCCGAGCTTTGTGGCAGATGCCAAGAGGGAGGCCCTTCACAGGAGGAAACTGGGTGATGACCGGATGATGATCGAAAGAGATGTGGTTGAGGATTTGCTCGGGCAACTCGAGATCTCTTTTGAACACGGCGAAACCCATTGGAAGCATGGTGGCATCGTGGGTGTCTTCGGATACGGGGGGGGCGTCATCGGGCGATATTCAGACCTTCAGGAAAAATTTCCTTCTATTGCCCATTTTCATACCCTTCGTGTCAATCAGCCGGCGAGCAAGTTCTATAACAGCGATTATCTGAGGTGTCTTTGCGACCTCTGGGAGTACCGCGGCAGTGGTATGATGAATATGCACGGGTCTACCGGGGACATCATCTTCCTAGGTACCTTTACCGAACAGCTAGAGCCAATATTTTTCGAATTAGGACATGTGCTCCAGCAGGATCTGGGCGGCTCAGGTTCCAACCTGCGGACCCCCTCCTGCTGCATCGGAAAGGCCCGTTGTGAGTGGTCCTGCATTGACACACAGGACTTGTGTTACGAACTGACCCACCACTACCAGGACGAATTGCACCGACCAGCCTTTCCATACAAATTTAAGTTCAAGTTTGACGGTTGCCCCAACTGCTGTGTGGCCTCCATTGCCCGGGCCGATATGTCTTTTATCGGTACATGGAGGGATAATATCCGAATAGATCAGAAGGCAGTTAAGGCCTATATTGGGGATGAGATTGTACCGAACGCCGGCGCCCACAAGGGAAGAGATTGGGGTAAGTTCGACATCGACAAAGAGGTCATAGGCCTCTGCCCGACCAAGTGCATGTGTATGGAAGATGGAAAGCTCATGATCGACGACAAGGAATGCACACGTTGCATGCACTGCATTGATGTCATGCCTCAGGCCCTTTGGCCGGGCAAAGACACCGGTGTGAGCATCCTTCTTGGAGCCAAGGCGCCTATACTCGAGGGGGCACAGATGTCCCTGTTGACCATACCATTTATGAGGTGTGAACACCCCTATGACAACATCAAAGAAAAGGTCGTGGAACCGGTCTGGGATTGGTGGATGGAGGAAGGCAAGAACCGTGAGCGCCTAGGGGAACTCATCCAGCGTCAGGGCATCCAGAAGCTCCTCGAGGTTTTAGGCATACCGCCCATGCCCCAGATGGTTAAAGAGCCCCGCTCCAACCCGTACATCTTCTGGAAAGAAGAAGACGTACCCGGCGGCTTCCAGAGAACCATCGATGACTACAGAACCAGACACGCGAGATAGGAGGTAATCATAATGGCATTATCTACTGAAAGATTGGGATTGTATAACCCGGATAAACCGATGGAGAATAGGCTCACCGACCTTGGGCCCAGGCACTTCTGGCAGTATTTTCCTCCTGTCATCCAGAACAACTACGGCAAGTGGAAATATCATGAGATCCTGGAGCCAGGGGTCCTGGTGCATGTCTCTGAAACGGGTGACAAGCTATTTACGGTCAGGTGTGGCGGTTGCCGCTTCATGACCGTTGAGCACGTGCGGGAGATCTGCGACATTGCGGACAAACACTGCGACGGCTATGTCCGGTTCACCACCCGGAACAACATTGAATTCATGGTGGACAGCCTGGACAAGGTGGAGGCACTCAAGAAGGACCTTGCGAGCAGAAAGCACGTGTCAGGAAGCTATAAGTTCCCTATGGGCGGGACCGGTGCAGGGGTGACCAACATCGTGCACACGCAGGGCTATATCCATTGCCATACCCCCGCGACCGATGCCTCTTCCATGGTCAAGTCGGTCATGGACGAGATATTTGAGCATTTTCAAGGGATGACCTTTCCGGCCCAGGTCAGAATTTCCATGGCCTGCTGCCTGAATATGTGTGGCGCGGTACACTGCTCGGATATCGCCCTTCTGGGCTACCACAGAAAGCCACCGATCGTAGACAATGTTGTCCTTGAAAAGGTCTGCGAGATCCCACTCGTTATTGCAGCGTGTCCAACGGCGGCCATCTCTCCAGCCAAGACCGACGATGGGAAGAAGAGCGTGAAGATCAAAGAGGAACGGTGCATGTTCTGCGGCAACTGTTACACCATGTGCATGGCCCTTCCCCTTACAGATAAAGAGGGGGATTGTGTCACGATCATGGCGGGGGGGAAGGTCTCCAACCGGATCTCTCCACCCAAGTTCTCGAAGGTAGTCGTTCCGGGCGTGCCCAATAACTTCCCGAGATATCCCGAGGTCTGTAGAGACGTAAAGAAGATCCTAGAGGCCTATTCTAAAGACGCTAATAAGTATGAAAGGATTGGCGATTGGGCAGCGAGGATTGGATGGGAGAGGTTTTTCGAGAAGTGCGATCTCCCATTTACCGAACACCTAATCGACGATTACCGTCTTCAGTATGATAGCTACAGGACATCCACACAGTTCAAGTACACAGATGCTTCATGGGGTGTCTCAAAGGCGCTGGGTGGCATCGACTAGCCGTTACCCACACAGAGTAAAGGAGTGATGTAATGGAAGAACTGAGAAAGGCAATCCTTGAATTTGCCGAAACCAGTAAGAAGAGCAAGTTCTATTTTAGTGATATGGAAAAGGCCGTAAAGAAGGTGATTCCTGAGGCTAAGACAAGGGAGATTAAGAAGGCGGCCACTTCGCTGGTGAATGAGGAAAAGCTCATCTTTTTCTCCACAGGAAGCACGACCATGTATGGCCTTAAGGGACGGGGCCAGACTGAAGATCATTAGGTGCATGTGCTGGCCTGATTTTACTGTTTAGCGCCAGGGGTCGCTATCCTGCTTGGATGGCGGCCTCTTTTTTTGACTGAGGACCAGGATGAAAGAACCACAGTGTTCGGAAGAGTTTATTGCAGAGCAGAAGAAAATGCTTGCCGAAAATCCGGAATGCGCCAATTCCATGTACAACCTGGGGGTCTCCCATATGGAGAAGGGAAGACTGGACGAGGCAATTCCCTTTTTTCAAGATGCCATTGAAAATAGCTCTCGGATGTTTGAGGCCTGGGTTAACCTGGGCTACATCTATTTCAAGCAAGGCGACCTGGAACGGGTTATCGAGGCCAACAAGAAGGCGGTTGAGATTGAACCGCGCTATGCCCGAGGGTATGCAAACCTTGGGTTTGCCTACCTACAGATGGAGAGAACTGATGAAGCCATCAACGCTCTTGAGATGGCGATCGAGCTGAACCCGGAGATTGCCCAGGCCTGGAACAATCTGGCCAACGCGTATCTTCAAAAGGGAGATGTTGACAAGGCCATAGAGATAGGGGAGAGACTGGTTATGCTTGCACCGACCTTTGGGCTTGGCCGCAACAATCTCGCCTTTGCATATTATACCAACGGAGCTTATGCCAAGGCCGTAGAGCAGGTTGACAAGGCCCTTGAACTCGGATTCGAGGTCCATCCTGAGTTCCTAAGAAGACTGCAACCCTACCGATGAACACAGAGCCACTCTTCCATAGCTATGAACTCCTGGTTGACAGGGCGGACGTTGCATTCAAGAGGATGACTGAGGAGCATGGCGACTGTGTTAGATGCGAGAGGCACTGCTCTGATTGTTGTCATGCCGTATTTGGTCTGTTTCTAATCGAGGCCGCTTACCTGCAGAAGCATTTTGTAGGGCTGGGGCTCGAGGAAAGGGAGGCAGCACTTCTAAGGGGTCAAAGTGCGGATCAGGACTTTCGGGAGATAGAAAAGAGACTCGAGTCCCACGAAGACGATCCCCAGATGCGGTCTTACGTCCTTGCCAGAGAGAGGGTCCGTTGCCCACTCCTAGACGATCGTGAGGACTGCATCCTCTATTCTCATCGCCCCATTACATGCCGGATTTACGGAATTCCCACCAGGGTCCAGGGTAAGGCACGAGTATGCGGAAAGGCGGGTTTTAAGAAAGGCCTATCTTACCCGGCATTCGATCTCGACGGAACCTACCGGGACCTTTTCAACCTGTCTAAAGAACTCCTGAATTCTGCCGGGATAAGAGACTCGGACAAGGCATCATTTCTCGTCTCCGTTTCTAAGGCAATCCATACCTCCCTAGAAGACCTTATAATTGGAAATTTTGGATCGCCCGGTGAAGCTGCATGATGTGGTCTTCCATGTTAATCATTATGACTGGGAAATCTGTCTCATCCGTTTGTTCATAACATTCCAGGAGCGGGTAAAAGAGCCTTTGCATTTCCTTTTGATCGAAGGACTTAAGGAGAGTAAGTAAATCCCCTAAATCTCCCAGGAGGTATTTCTTCTCCGCCACCTTGATCTTAAGGGCGTCGAAGAATCCTTCTGTCGTCGCCTGAACCGAAAACCCGCCGGCCCATGTCAATTCACCCATCCCGTCCAATTTATCCAGTCGCATTCTGACGCTCAAGTCAAGGAAGAAGTAGATAAGGGCGACCGCTGGATTAGGATCCTCTTGGGCCGTGAATACCATGAGCCGATCATACCCCCTGGCAGTGGTAAGCCGGACATCCACCGACTCATTGTCAGCCTTAACCACAAAGTCCCCTGCACCATGATGCCAGGGGTATATCTGATGGAAGTTCCTGGTGTCGTAATAAAGGGTTAGGATCTTCGATGCCTCCCTGACGACATGCGCAGCCTCCTTCTCGGAGATGAACCGATAGCCCCCTTCCAGGTCCCAGAGTTTCAGCCTCTGCTCTCCTTCTTTATGGTCATAAGAAAGATGCCATTCGTAGTATCCGTCAAACCATTCTGAGAGGGACATGAAAAAGAACTCTTTCCCATGCGGGGCTAAGGACCTTACTCTTCCCCGAAAGAATGGCCTCGGCAGGTAGCCATAACCGAAAGTCTGGTGGAGCGTCTTCAAGACGTCAAACTCCCGGCTTAAACGGGCCTCCCCTTCCATGGATATGGCAGAGGCTATACAGAGCTTCGCTGTGGCACGGCCAGCCAGAATTTCAGCACTTGCCACATGAGAAGATGCACCGTGCTTTTCGCTGCGAATCCGTATCTTACTTATGCTATCAAGACCCAGAGACGTCTCTGCTCGCTTTTTCAGAAGAGCGACCAAGGGAAGCCCTTGATCCATCAACAGGAAGTCTTTGATGGCCTCAAAGTAGTCTCTTAGGGTCAGGGAAGGATGGGGCTTGCAGGGTCCCATCAGGAAAGGGCGCCCAAGTTCGTGGGCAGTCGCTGGGATATCCCCCTCCGGCGAGGAAAAGAGATATGAGACAATCATAGCCTGCTGAGGGCCTCTGACGCAGCCTGACC
>CAYVMN010000048.1:13280-23300 GCA_964452575.1 uncultured Desulfobacteraceae bacterium
GAAAAGAGATATGAGACAATCATAGCCTGCTGAGGGCCTCTGACGCAGCCTGACCCACTGTCCGGTCTTCCAGATCTCCGTTTTCATAGAAAATGATCTTATGGTTATCGCCCAGCAGCTCTCCCAGATCTCCCCTTGCCTCCCTGGCCCCAAGGCGGCCCAGGAGCCACGCCGTATAGCCCCGTACCTCTGGATCCGGGTCTTTTAGAAAAGAAAAGAAGTGAAAGGTATGTCTGCGCAGGAGGTCGGGGCTTGACTCTGCTATCCTACCCATGGCGCGAAGGACCTTCGCTCTGAGTGACTTATCCGGTAGGAACTGATAGAGTTGTGGTACGTATCCCCCGAGCAGGTCTTTATTTCGGCCAATAATCTCACCGATGGCCTCGAATGCCCCCCAGGTGAACGCGGCCGTATCGACAATCGAATAGAATAACCTCTGGAGGAGGCGGGATACATTTCCGGGGTCTTGCTCGGCAACCACAGCGCATACCCGGCCCAGGATTTCCGCTGCCCTGTTGCGGAAAAGTTCATCTCCGGAGTAGAGGAGGCGTTGGAGGTTTCTTATGAGCTTTTTATCCATTTGGGCAGCACCCAGTATAGGATCAATACGGTACTCCCTGACAAACCTCTCTACATCTCCTCTTGTTAAGGGCCCCTCTTGGACATTATCGGTGGCCTTCGGTCCAAGATCAGGCTCCGGTGCTGGCCTTTCTATCGTCTTGCGCGTGCCTTCGGCCTTAGCCTCAAATACATCTTCATGCAACTTGATGAAATAGAGTGCCCCGGATATCCTTCTTCTTTCAAGAACTCCCCCTGAAACAATAAGGTGATTGACATAATCGTAGTCTTGGACGACCTCTTCCCGATAGTCTTCTTCGGGTAACAGCCCCCAGGCCAGATCCCAATCCATGTGGCATCCAAATACCAGGGCCTCGATCATGGCCTCTCCCAAATTGTGACCTGTCTCGTCGCAGGCATAGACAGCGCCGCATGAACACGACCCCACTGGCATTTCCCCTGGGCCTTGGTTAATGATCTCCTTGGGCCTTTCGATGGGGAGTTCACAGAATGGGCAGGTAGGCCTCTTTATAAAGCCCCTTCCCAGAAGTTTATTGCTCATCATATGGATAAAGCCTTCTCACCAATTGTTAGAGACCGAGGCTAAAACTCCTCGAATTCTCGTCATATTCAAAATCAACAATTTCAAAACCAGATCCTGCCTCCCTGAAACGGAGGGTCCAGTTACGATATTCCTCCCCCGCGAATTCACAGTCGAGAATTCCGATTCGGGCGTCCAGCCTGATCAGCTTTTCCACCATCTCCTCAAAGAAGACCTCTCTGATTCGTGCCCTATCATAATCGTCCAGATCGTACTTGATGGTTATCTCTTGCCCCTCCCCCTTCATCTCCCGCCGTCCCTTCTTAGATCTTAACGCTCATTTTGCCGGCCCTGGCAAATCCAGGCTCATGCACTGGTTTGATCCACCGCCACACGATTTAGTGGTGATCCTTGGTTGTTTCCCCACAGGTCCCACGCCTATGGCATAATTGGTCCTGCTCACCACTCGATCTAGAGAGGCCGAATTACAGTGGGGACAGGCCATTTCCATCTTCTCATCTGAACTCATAAACAGCTTCTCGAATATCTCTCCGCACTCCACGCATCGAAATTCAAAGATTGGCATTGTTATGCTCCCGAAATATAAGATAAAATGTTATTTTGAAAATATACTTCCTACGGGGGCCAAAGTCAAACCGACTGACTTCTTTCATCAACATATATTCTAGCTCGGTCTTACACTTAAGACTATGGTAACATTTTAGTTTAACCAAAAGATGCAATTAGCGGTTAGCCGTTAGCTATTAGCAATATTTTTTCAAGTACTTAAGGCGAAATAAGTTGGCATCAAAGAATGAGAGTTCCAATATACGGAGAAGTCATACAAATGCTTGAGACCTTTAAGCTAACGGCTAATTGCTAAAAGCTAATTGCAGTTTTTAGGTTTTAAAACAAAGGCATAGGACCGGAGGTCAAAATCCAAAATTGGGTATGATCCTCTCCTTTCATCCATGTCTGGATGCAGATGCTCAGATAATCCTCGGAGATCAGCCCCTTAACAGGGCCCATCTTGATCTGATCTCCGGGGCACAGGCCATCATTCTGCCTCAGAGTAGGGCGATCGATCTCTATCTAGCCTGTTCCAGATCCTGTGCGCTTGTATTCCCAAGCTACGAAATGCGCCTCACCTACCCGGGAAAGACGGGGCAGAGCCTCCTATTCAAGAAATACGGGATTCCCCACCCGGAAACCCTAAGGTGGAAAACGGTCCAAGAACTCCGCGACACCTATCATGATGCCCAGGCCTTCCCTCACGGCCTACCCTTCCTGATCAAACACGATACCAGCCACGAGGGAGAGGGCGTTTTTCTTGTGGAAGACAAGGCCGGCCTTGAAACAGCCATAGACCGTCTTGTCGCCCTCGAGATGTCTGGCCAAAGGGGATTTGTTACCCAGGAATATGTGCCCTGCGGAGGTAATGTTCTGAGGGCCGTGATTATAGGAAAGAGAATCATTACCTACTGGAAGCGGCCCCAAAGGCCATGGAGTGTCGTCACCACCATCGGCCGAGGCGCCTTAATCGATCACCAATGGCTACCAGAACTCCAGGAAAAGGGTCGGGCTCGGGCACAAGATCTGTCCATAGCAACCGGGATTAATCTGGCTGCAATCGATTTTGTCTTCTCCTTCTCAAAGGAAGCCGCCGATCCCCTTGCCCTGGAGATCAACTACTATTTCGCCAGACGGGGCCTTGGAGGGACAGAGAAATACTATTCCCTTCTTTTTGAGGCAGTCGTTGAATGGCTTGACGCTGCAGGAATCGATCCAGGATCGATAAGACTGGTGTAAAGGGCGTGTGATTCAGGGCGTAAGGCTAAAGGCGCAAGACCTGGTGCCGTTCGCCTTGGGCCTTTAGCTTACACGCACATAGACCTTTCGGGAGCGGGGACCGTCGAATTCGCAGAAAAAGATCTTCTGCCAGGTGCCAAGGAAGAGTCGGCCATTTTCGACCAACACGGTTACTGAGCTGCCGATAATTGACGCCTTGATATGGCTGTCTGCATTTCCTTCCATATGACGGTAACCGGCATTGGGGGGTACCAGTTCGTTGAGTTTCTTTAGGATATCCTGGCAAACCGCGGGGTCCGCCCCTTCGTTTATCGTCACCCCTGCAGTAGTATGGGGCACATAGACGACACAGGCCCCATCGCTCACTCCTGCCTTTGAGACCTCCTTTTGCACCGAGGTAGTGATATCTACCATATCGATCCTAGAATCGGTCCTTACGGAAATGGCAACGGGCATTGCTACTACCTCTTTCAAGGGGTTATGATACCGGTGGAATGAATATCCAGTCTTGCCTTGCTGGCCTCTTCTGAGGCCTTCATTTCCATTATTTCGTTATAAAAGTCAAGGCTGCGCCTGACAAGGTGCCCAATTACAGGGTTCTTCCTCAGGATAGAGTCTTCCTCCCCCATAGTTAGTCCGGCAGCTAGGGAGAGTCTCGAGAGGTCCTCCTGTCCCAGCTTGAAAAATATATAGGCCATTTCTTCTAGCCTGCGCCTCAGTATGGCCCTTTTGGAGGCAGGGAAAAGCTGCTCCATGCATTTTTCCTCTATCTGTCTTTCCCGGTCTGCCTTCTGACCCTGTGTAAGTATGATTGGGCTGTCATCCATTTTGGAGATATCTTCCATGAACGGCCTGAGATCTTCAAAGTCCACAACCCATGGCTCCATCAATTCATTCTGGAATAATCTCTCTATCTGTGAATCTGTCAAAGGCCTTTGAGAGATCGATTCCTCGGTCATAAACCCGTAGATCGCGGGGGTTTCAAGGGGGGGACCTACATTCAATAACCTGGGCCTGAGTTCAAGGTATCTTTCAGGTGCTTCAGAATGAAGCTCCAGGTGTCGGCGGTAGGCCTCTTCAAGAATGGAGGTGGCGTGGGCCAGGGTGGTCTCTATAAGGGGGCCTGCCTCTTGAGACAATTGCTCCTTGATACCTTTCAGCACTTTCTTACTGAAGGCCCCACAAGCAAACTGCTTAATACCCTCCCCGTCAGAGACAATTCCCATGCCTCCATCAATTCCTCTCATAGTCCGACCCAGGGTTACCAGGACGGCCCTAGATCCCTTCATATCCAAAGGTCCCACAAGGGCAACCGGCTCCTCCTCCTGGGGAGGCTTTAAGATGGGAGCGGAGACGCCCCCCCTGCTCTGGAGATCATCGACAGGGAGCCCTTTATTCTTCAGTTTGAACAAAACCCGCTTTACCGCCTTACGCACCCCCTTGTCCTGAAACTTCTCATCAACGGCCGTTAGGAAAGGAACAGAGGATTCATCCAGCGGGAGACTCTCAACCAGTACCTGGGCAATGAATGCGTTGGGGACTCTGGCCACTATCTGACCGGGTTCGGTATTTCCAAGGTCTTGCATAAATGATGCAATGAGATCTTCATCCGAGGATTGCAGGCTGGAAAAAGGAGATTTCTTCTTTGATTTCTTCTTACGTATCACCATCAAGCCGCCTTTTTTTCCTCAATGGCCACGTGATCATAATACCCGGCCTCTTTGAGGTATACATTTATGGTCTCCTCTGGTGCGGTCCCCCAGACCCAACCTACATAGTTGGGTGAGATAGGAAGCTCTCTGAAGGCGGCTCCCCGGTCTACCAGTACGGCAAGTTCAATTCTCTTGGGCCGGCCATAATCGATTAGGGCGTCCATGGCTGCACGAACGGTCCTTCCCGTGTAAAGCACATCATCCACCAAAATAACCGCCTTATCAAAAATGGGAAATGGGAGTTCAGTCTTTCCAACTATGGGCGCAGGTCCGATCCTTGTCCAGTCATCACGATATAGGGTGATATCCAGAATCCCTAAAGGGGGCATTGGCGCCCCGAGGGCTGAAATGGCCCCCTGAAGCCGCGCGGCAATGAATGCGCCACCCGTTCGGATGCCCACCAGGACGATTTCACCCGCTGTACTATTCTTCTTTAAGATGTCCCCTGCCATCTTTTGAATCTTGGCGGATATATCTTTCTCTTTCAAGATCACCGTCTTTTTCATGATCCGTCTTCCATATATATTATTAACAAAATGTTAAATCTTAGTTAATCACTTCAAGTAAGTCAAATAAAATCCTTAGCCCATCTTTTACCCACTTTCCAGACTTGAAAATAAATAGGTCCTCTTATAGAATTAGACATCAAGATTGACTAGATCTCTTGCCCTTGTCAGATATGGGCCCTGATCACCAAGCTTAGGCAGTGAGGGAGTGGATTTTTCACCGAAATCGGAAGTTGAAAGACTAAGCGAGGCACTGGGTTACAGCTTTAAGCAACCCGAACTGCTCATTCAGGCATTTCGCCACTCCTCCTTTGTGAATGAGCAGGGAGACCCCAGTCTTGAAGATAACGAACGACTGGAATTCCTGGGGGATGCGGTACTGGAGCTGGCGATCAGTCATATACTTATGGATTCCTTTCAGGACGCCAAAGAGGGAGAGCTGTCGAAGTTCAGGGCCATTCTGGTAGGTGAAGCCGGTCTCTGCCTGGTAGCCCAAAGGTTAGGATTGGGTAGCTGCCTGCTCCTTGGCAAGGGAGAGGAACAAAGTCGCGGGAGAGAGAAATCCTCAATACTCGCAGACACCACTGAAGCCCTGATGGGTGCCGTGTATCTGGATGCAGGGTTCGATACGACGATGGAGATTGTTCGAAGGCTCTTTTCGCCCATGTTGAAAAGGGTAGGGACCAACGAAATGGTACATGACTTCAAGAGCTTGCTCCAGGAATATACTCAGCAGACCAGGAAGACCTTGCCCAAATATCACCTGGTGGAGGAGAGCGGCCCTGACCACGACAAGACCTTTAGGGTTGCCCTGACCCTGAACGGAGAGGTCTTGGCCCAAGGGGAAGGAAAAAGCAAAAAGGAGGCCGAACAAATGGCCGCCAGGGAGGCCCTTTCTTGCGTGAAGGAGGCCTGAGACCTTTTATTGTCCCAATATTTATCCCAAACATGGGATGCCCTCACCGGTGTATCTTCTGCGAACAGCAGAGGATAACGTCACAAGCCAGTCAAGACCTAAAAGGGAAAGACATAGAAGATATCCTCGATAGGGTCATTCGCTCAAGGAATTTCAATCAACTAATGGTCCCGGAAATCGCCTTCTACGGAGGTACCTTTACAGGGCTTCCCGTTGACCGAATGGAGGAATTCCTGGAGGTAGCGGCCCGCTATACCAAAGGTGGACCTTTTCTGTCCATCAGGGTCTCCACACGGCCAGATGCCCTGGATCCGGAGAGGCTGAAGATCATGAAAAGCAACGGGGTCCGGACAGTAGAGGTGGGGGCCCAGTCCATGGATGACCAGGTCCTTCGCCTTTCCAGGCGGGGACATAGTGCACAGGACACTGTCAAGGCGGTTGAGGTCCTGAAGAGATACGGCTTCAGGGTGGGAATTCAACTCATGCCGGGTCTACCCGGGGACTCTAAGGAGAAATTTCATGAGACGATCACAAGGGTGATCGACCTGGGGCCACACTCGGTCAGACTGTACCCGGCCCTGATTATCCGAGGCACAGGACTTGCCCGTCTTTACAGGGAGGGGAGATACAGACCCCTTGACCTCACTGAGGCTGTAGATATTTGCCTAGAGGGGTGTATGCGATTGGAAAATGAAGGGATTCCCGTAATCCGTATCGGGCTCATGGCCTCTCCCTCGCTATTGGAGGAGGGTCAAATCGTTGCTGGTCCCTGGCACCCTGCCTTTGGGTTCCTGGTCCGTTCAGCTATACATCAAAAAATGATAGGGCCGGATCTGCCAGGTCCCGGCACCGCATCACATATAAGAATATTGGCCCCCCAGAGGGATATCCCCCTGGTGAGGGGGCATAGGAATCAAGGTCTCCGGTTGATTGAAAAAAAGACAGGGGCAAGCGTATTGGGAGTGCAGGCCGACAATACTATTCCAAGGGGCAGAGTTAGGGTCGAGGTGATATGAGTTTCCTGTCTGGTTTTATAGCTATCATAGGGCCCCCCAATGTTGGAAAATCTACCCTTTTGAATCGAATTCTGGGGACTAAATTGACTATCGTATCCCCCAAGCCGCAAACCACAAGGAATCGCATTCTAGGGATTTACCACGGCGACGGGTTCCAAATGGTCTTCATGGACACACCCGGGATCCACAAGACCAAGACAAACCTCCACAAGAGCATGGTCCAGTCCGCGCTGTCGGCCTTTCATGAAGTGGATATCTTGCTGTTATTGATCGAAATGGGCCACTTCGATGAACATGAAATCACATCCATTACAAGTAACCTAAAAAGGGTAAAAAGGCCATGCTTTCTTGCCATCAACAAGATCGATAAAGGCCCAAATGGCTTGCTCTTGCCAATAATTGAGACCTGTAGCCATATTTACCCCTTCGATGAGATCATTCCCCTCTCCGCCCTTAGAGGCTACGGTGTTGACACCCTCTTGCAGCGACTGAAATCGAGATTGGGACCAGGGCCCCAGCTCTTCCGCGAAGATATGACCACCGACGTCTCAGGGAGTTTCCTGGCATCTGAGATCATAAGGGAAAAAATCTATTTTCACACCCAAAAGGAGTTGCCTTACTCCTCGGCGGTCACAATAGATAGCATGAATGAGCATTCAAAGAATAACCTCCTCTCTGTTTCTGCCATGGTTCATGTGGAGACAGATTCCCAGAAAAGGATTCTAATAGGGCGAGGGGGCAGAATGATCAGGGCCATTGGGCGGTCAGCCAGACTTGAACTGGAGAAGATCTTTGGACTGCGGGTCTATCTGGATCTTATGGTCAGGGTGGACAAGAATTGGAGCAGAGACACCAGGGCACTCAGACGTCTGGGTTATTAGGGCATAAAAAAAACCAACCGCCCGATTGTGGACGGTTGGCCGTTAGGAGGAAAGAGTATTTGAATAACCGTTTGTTTTTATGACATGCAAAATGCCTGCCAAATTGAACATTTCTTGCAATTTACACACTAAGCCCCTGTTAAAAGGTCTTTTTCCCAAATCCCAACAATTTCACCCCCCGCAGTCTTTTCCTCAAAAGTACAATATTTTGTACCAAAAAATCCGTAAACAAAAGTAAATCCGAATAACTAGCTCAAATTATTATAAAAATATGGGTACAAAATTTTTGACCCCTAGAGAGTAATATTGTACTTCTTCATCTTGTGCTGGATCAAGCTCTTGGTGATTCCCAGTTTTTCTGCCGCATGGGACTGCACATTGTCGCATTGGGCCAGGGCCCTCCTTATAAGCCTCTCCTCGATTTGCTCAAGGGCCTTCGGTAGTGACACATCGGGTGGAATAAACCTCTCCACGTCCAAGGAGGCCTCTGCCCCTGTCAGTTCATCAGGCAGGTCATCAGGCCTGATTTTCCCCCCTGAATTGAGCACCACTGCCCTTTCAATAACGTTTTCCAGTTCCCTGACGTTGCCGGGCCAAGAATACCTGAAAATCACCTTCCATGCCTCCGGGGTCAGTTCGATCCTGCCCCCGCCATCATCTTCCTTATATTTTTCGATAAAGTGTTTGACGAGTAGCGGGATGTCATCAACCCTTGCGCATAGCGGAGGGGCCTCAATATGGATCACGTTGAGCCGATAGAACAGGTCCTCACGAAATGTCCCCTGCGTCACGTCCTCTTTGATATTCCTATTTGATGCAGATAGTACGCGAACATCCACCTTGATCGTCTTCGTGCCCCCGACCCGCTCGAATTCCATCTCCTGGAGCACCCTCAGCAGTTTTACCTGTAGAGATGGGGACATCTCCCCCACCTCGTCCAGGAACAGGGTTCCCCCGTCAGCCAGTTCGAATCTCCCCTTTCTCATGGCCACGGCCCCTGTAAAGGCCCCCTTCTCGTGGCCGAAGAGCTCGCTCTCGAGCAGGGTCTCTGTCAGGGCGCCGCAGTTTATTGATACAAACGGCCGATCTTTCCGAGGACTCCCGTAATGGATGGCCTTTGCAATAAGCTCTTTGCCTGTACCCGACGGACCCGTAATGAGCACTGATGCCTTGGATTGGGCGACCTTTTGAATGATATCGTAGATCTTGAGCATGGGTTTGCTCTTGCCGATTATGTTGCCATACCTAAAACGATCTGAAAGTGCCTCATTCAGGAGCCTGTTTTCCTTAATGAGTCGGTAGTTGTCCAGGGCCTTTCTCACGGTCAATTTCAGCTGTTCATTTTGAAAGGGCTTTGTGATGTAGTCATAGGCATTTTTTTTCATGGCCTCAACGGCCCTTTCGATTGTCCCGTAGGCAGTCATCATGATGACTGGCAGGTCGGGCTTCTTCCTTTTACACTCCTCCAGGAACTCCATCCCATTCATTCCGGGCATCTTCATGTCAGTGATGACTAAATCCAGGTCCGCTTCGGTCACCGAACGAAGGGCATCGTGAGCGTCTGCGGTCGTGAGGATTTCATATCCCTCCGGCCCCAACAGGGATTCCAGGACCACCAAGTAGTTTTTTTCATCATCTACAATCAGGATCGTGTCCATTAGACTCATCTCCGGTTTGCCGTTATGACCCCCTCGGCAACCATATTTTTACCTTTGTCCCTGAGTCTACCTCACTTTCTATTGTTACAGAACCCCCATGTGCCTCTATAATATTCCTCACGATAGAAAGGCCCAGACCACTTCCTTTTTCCTTTGTGCTGAAGAAGGGATTGAAGACCTTGTTCAGGCTTTCCTGGCTGATCCCGCTGCCGGTATCTTCAATATCCACCACGTAACGGTCTCTATCCTCATCCACATTGATCGTAATCGTGCCGCCCTCTTTCATGGATTGAATGGCGTTGACAAAGAGGTTGAGGAAGCTCCTGTAAAGAAGTTGGGGATCTGCGATAAGTTTCAAAGAGCGGCCATTCAGGTTGTCACGCACGGAGATGCCTTTCTTATCCAGTTCCGGACTCAAGAATA
>CAYVMN010000049.1:0-8551 GCA_964452575.1 uncultured Desulfobacteraceae bacterium
GAGACCTCAACCACTATATGTAGTGGGTACTTGAGCGAACTGCATACCCACATTAAAATAAATATCAAATTAGAAGCCCCAACTCAATGTCATTGACTTAAGATGCTGTAGTTGACATAGCTATTTCATATTATTATGAAAACTACTTGATTTATGGCTATAGACATGGTATACAGGCTTTCAATAATAACAATCCCTTATCATTACGAAAGGAGTATACCATGCAAAAAGAATGTGAAGAACCTGTTGTTATTGGCACAGAACCTGCTTTTCAAGATATGTGCCGAACTAATCGAATTTGTTAAAAAAACCATCTCTTCTTCA
This sequence comes from uncultured Desulfobacteraceae bacterium, assembly GCA_964452575.1. GTDB lineage: Bacteria > Desulfobacterota > DSM-4660 > Desulfatiglandales > Desulfatiglandaceae > CAYVMN01. The sequence continues at coordinate 325 of CAYVMN010000049.1, forward strand.
GAATTTATTGCCCGTAACCGCCAAACAGAGAAAGCTTTCACTCGTCAAAGAAAGCTTCCGTTCCCTGCGTTGATTGTCTTTCTCATCAACTTCGTCAAAGGATCTTACCAGGATGAACTGGATAAGTTCTTCAAAGCCATCCACCGTTTCGATGTAGCTCAAAGAGTCGTTTCAAAGGTTGCCCTGGCAAAAGCCCGAATGAAATTGAAATTCGAAGCCTTTGTCGAGTTGAACCAGCATCTGTTCAATTACTTTGATAAACATTTCCAATCCAATACTTGGCACGGTTTCCGATTACTGGTTATTGACGGCTCCACCACGCGTCTGCCTCTCATCAAGGCTATCGCAGAGCATTTCGGTGTATGGCGTGTACGCAAAGGGGAACCCTCTCCTATGGCAAGAGTCTCTCAGCTCTTTGACGTCCTCAACAAAATCACCATTGATGCCCTCATCTATCCAAAAAGCTCCGGGGAACGTGAGCTTGCAGCACAGCATCTGCTCAAGGCAAGGCCCGGTGACTTGCTCTTGTTGGACAGAGGATACCCAGCATGGTGGCTGTTCCGCCTGATCCTTTCAAAGGATGCCCATTTCTGTGCCCGGATATCATGCACCAAATGGAAGGTAGTGAGAAAATTCTTCCGCTCGGGCCTTGCTGAGAAAATCATTTCTTTCCCGGTCCACTCTTCTTCTATTTCATACCGCAATGAAATGGGCCTGTCTATGAAACCATTAACGCTCCGTCTGATTCGCATCGAAAACAAAGACCAAGTTCAGATGTTGATTACTTCCCTCATCGACAGGAAAGAATATCCCATAGAGATTTTCTATGACCTTTACCAGCACAGATGGCCCGTGGAAGAGGATTACAAGACCATTAAGTGCCGCCTGGAACTGGAAAACTTCTCTGGAAAATCCGTCCTTTCTGTATACCAGGACTTTCATGCCAAAGTCTTTACAAAGAATCTTGTGTGGATCATGGCATTCCCAGCCAATAACGCCTTACAAGAAAAATATGAGAGCAGAAAATATGACTACCAAATCAACTTCGCCCAGGCACTCTCAAAAAGCAAAGACGTCATTGCTCTCTTGTTCCACGAAACCGTTTCAAAGGTCGTGCAATTGATAGCCCAGCTTCAAGATATTTTTCAAAGAACCATTGAACCCATAAGGCCAGGAAGAAAATATACGCGTAATCATAGAGTATCTCACCGGAAATTCTTTCCGGCATACAAACCGATAGGTTAAGTTAATGACATTGAGCCCCAAATCACAAGAGACGCTATCTCCTCTAACCTTCTGGCAGAGAAGATTCAAGTAAAGAAATCGCTTGAATCGGACTATCCACGGCCAAAGGCCGTGGCCTTTCGCCCGATTCATGGCTTCGCCACCGCGATTTCAAAAGCATTTTTCAGGCATAGCCCAATGGTTTTGACCCCGCCCAGAGGACGAGGCTTCATAAAATTGAGTGAACAATGTCCGTTCTTGAACTGATAAATGGTCACGGGAGCCTATCCGATAAGTTGACTAACTCCAAGGGCTTTCACCAACCCGGTCCGAGAGCACTTCCAAAAAGGCTTCCACTCGGGTCCTCAACTGACCCTCTGAAAGCTTCCCAGAGACTTCGATGACCAACGACGGGTAGCCATTTCCCCTCATTATATGGATAAGACTGGGAATGTCGAACAACATTGGGTCACAGTATTTAGGTACGAGGAAAATGACTCCCTGGGCGCGATACATGTGAGCAGCCTGCAATAGTTCACCAGCTTTGCGCTCCACTGGACATCTTGTGGGTGCTGGTTGAGGACCCAAAAAGCTCTCAACCAACATATCTAAATTGGTACTGCCTTGATGTTCCTCGACTTCCGCCAACCGATACCGCACGCCCGAGGCCAAGTCGTCCCAGCAAACAAGTACGCTTGAATCGCTGAGTATGGATAGCAACCCGTTGTCCCCATATGTCTGGTTTTCGAAGGTCAGACCTGAGAGCAAAATTCGGGTCCCTATCCCTTGGGTCTTGGGCTTGACAGTTTTTAAAAATTCACGGAGAATTTCGTTATGCAGGGGTTTTGGCATTGACAATCCAGCCAAGACAGCAGACAACACTTGCTTTGGTGACACGGCTGATGGACAATTCCCGCGGGCCTCATATAACTCCCTGATGAGACGACGGTTACTATTGTAAACAGAAATTGCTTCACGCAGACTATCTTCGCTCAACGGCCTTGCGCCGCGTTGAGATAGTCTTTCTGATAATGCTATAAATTCCGCCTTAAGGTACTTTCTCCCAGCGGTATTACTATTAACCGGCGGTGTGAACACATGAACGAACCTATCAGGAAAATGTAAGCTCCAAATCCCTGTTAGGCCTCTGACTGTTTCACACACATGAGCAACGATAAGGCCATCTAGGTAACTATAGGTGCCATCCAGGAACTGTTCCAACAGGCTTTTTGAGCAGTCACACAGATAGGGAGGCAAGTACTCTTGTGCCTTTACATAGTTTCCGGGGGACATGAACAGCTGCACTGGAAGTACACCACACGCCCACATAATTTCCTCGGGAATTAGAGCAGAATAGCAGCCGATGACCAGTCCCCCCGACTCTTTGTGTCTGAGAGCCCATTCATGTCTTTTCTGTAAAATATTTGTAAAATCTATATCCATTTTTTATTCTCTCGAGACAATAGCTCGAGGAAAATATTGATGTGTTCCTTCCACCTAGTCATCGCAAAAGATCTGGGGTCTGCCATCTCCGCTTCGAAAGAAAAACTTCGGATGCCGAGCTTTTTTTCAAGCTCCTGCACATGTTCCCGCTGTCCTATGGAGTATACCTTACAGCTTCGATTAGAAAAAAAGATGGCCCCTTGGCATTCCCATTCACGAACAGAACGTAAGGTACGTGCAACTTTGACAGGCAGACCTACATGATTGTCAAAGAAAAGCCATTTCGATGCCAAGTTTTCGAATGGGTCACCTGACTCAAAGGCGCTGCCGTCGAAGAAAAACCCGTTCCAAACGTGATTGGTGTAGAAGTCCATAGCCACTATTGCTCCATTGGAAGCAAGCCAGTCGAGAGTTTGCAGATTGAACCAAAGAGGTATGTTGTGGAAATAAATCCGGAAACGTTCTTCAGGTATAGCTCCCTTTCTTGCAGCCACCCTTTGCCGCACATCTTGCAAAACCATGCGGTAATATTCTACACTTTCCTTGCGGCCAGACTGCGTAATCAAGTAAAAGATGTCCCCTAACATTTCACGCATGCCCCGTGGAACAGGAATATTCCTTCTAAGGAGCTGGATCTCTGTAAAAAGGGAATGAGCGTTCTCTGAAAAACGCATACACTCTTTAAAACGGTCTTCATCAAAATAGAACCCAGTCTGATCTTCGATAAAACTTACAAGACGTTTGAATTGGGAAACCATCCAATCCTTTTGATACCCACTGATATCGCCCTGAAAATTGTATGGAGCATCTAAGATGAAAAGGGGGGCGTTGAAATAGTGAGCCACTATCTCCCACCATTTCGAATGGGGATCGCACGCCGAAACGACAGCAACAATAAAATCAGGCTCCGGTAAAGCACCTAGCGGTCCGTCCGCTTTGTACATCATTCCCAAGCCACAACGCACGTAAGAGCATAGATCACCACTCACGCCTCTCTTTTCGGCTTCTTCGCAGAAGCCCTTTGCCATTTGCTTTGCACAGCAGATGGTCACGTAGTTTTCTGGCATACAGACTTCAACACCCATGGAGTAAAGAAGCTCAGTGGGACCGAGGGCAGTCGTATAGGCAATTGGACGCCCTTCTTGCTTAGCATGCTGAATACGGTTATAATAATCTATGGTGCATCCTTTACGGATTCGTGTGAAGTCTCGGTTTTGAAGGATCTTTTTCTCTGAGGCCATTGGTTACTGTTTTCTAACGCTGCTTATACGGTCGAATCTTCGAGTCGAGCCATCAGTTTTTTCCCTTCTTTTGACTCCGCTATCTTTACAGTAAGGCTTATAGCGCGTTCTTGTATCCGCTTCAGCAAGCGTTGCCGTAAGTCATATCAAGGAAGAGTAGTATGCCATATCCCGTTGGCGGTGCGGCAAACCAAAAAATACACTAAAAATCACTCGGTTATCCATGAACTGCTCAGGCCAACATCACCCCGAATCAGATACACAGCTCAAGAAGGCGGTAAACTCGGGCTCCGTGTCTACTCCTTGCAGTTGCTACTCACGACAGCATCTCTTTAGCTTTTTATTTTAGGCTTCGAGGTTTCGGCTGTCGGGAATGAGACAACTAACAGCTGAACTTTGAATTTTCAACACTGAAACCTGAAACTTGTCTTTTACACTGTACCAACTTCTCTATGCCGGAAACTATTTGATCTCCGGTTGAACCCGGCGGAAAAACCTCGTGGAATCCGATCCCCTTGAGGTGTTTGCCATCCAAGGGGGGGAAGACACCCCCCATCAGGAACACGACGCTGTCCTTCAGCCCTCTTTCCTCGGCCTCCTTCATCAAGGGTATGCCAAGTGTAAGGTGGGCACCCCCAAGGCTGCTTACCCCCACTACATCCACATCTTCCTGAACGGCAACACTGATGATCTCGCGGGGAAGGGCATTGCCCATATATACCACCTCCATTCCCGCGTCGCTCAGCACCTTGGCCACTGTGATGATGCCCCTGTTATGGACATCCAGGCCAAGTTTCGACAAAAGGACTTTGGTTTTTCTCTCTATGGTCATCGCAGCCGACCTCCTACAGGTCTCTTCTGAAAGGCATTTTTCATAAGGTCGGGGGCGTTTAATACAACGCCGGCGGATTCCACAAACCAAAGGCCTCCTTAAATACCTTGAACAGCTCTCCTTCTGTACACCGGTTCCGTGCACAAACTACACTATAGGAAAGGATGTTTTCCCTCCTGGTGCACGCATCCTTGAGGGCCTTGAGGCTGGCGTTCACCTTTTCATTATCGCGGCTCATTCTCAGTTTGTGGAGGCGTGCATGCTGTCTCTCCTCGACCCCCTCTGGATAGCGAAAGACATTTATCGGGGGCGGCTCCACTTCCGACCTGTACATATTCTGGCCCACAACGACAATCTCACCTCTTTCAATACTTTTCTGCTGATCAGCAAAGTAGGAGGAAATCTTCTTGTGCAACTCACCGCTCTCGACGGCCGCCACATAACCCCCCATTCTCTCTATCTCATCTATCTCATCTAGTATTCGCCTCTCCATCTCGTTGGTCAGGCACTCCAGGTAGAAAGCTCCTCCCAGGGGATCCACCACGTCTGTAACCCTTGACTCCTGCTGTATAATCTGCTGCGTTCGTAAGGACAAGAGCGCTGCCTCCTCGGTAGGCACAGAGTAGGCCTCATCAAACGAATCCACATGAAGGGACTGGGCGCCCCCGAGCACGGCCGCCAGAGCGTGGTAAGCAGCGCGGATAATGTTGTTCTGGGGCTCCTGCTGTATGAGGCAAACCCCGGAGGTCTGGACATGACATCGCATTAGCATGGATCGCGGGTTTCGGGCATTAAACCGGTATTTCATGATCTTATGCCAGAGCCTTCTGACTGCCCTGATCCTGGCGATCTCCTCGAAAAAATCGTTGGCCACGGACCAGAAAAAGGCCAATCGATCGGCCACGGCATCCACATGGTACCCCCTGTGCACCAACTCACTCAGGACCTCAATACCATTCGCAACGGCGACGGCCATCTCGGTCACGGCGGACGTGCCGAACTCCCGCAGGTTATAGCCGTTCAAGGTGATAAAGTTCCACCGCGGCACATTTTTTCTGATAAATTCGATATTGTCGCACTGAATCCGGAAGCAATCCTTGGGAGGAATGTATTCCGATCCACTACGGATCAGTTCCTCCAGGGTTGTGTCATTCTGCACGCTCCCCGCCAGCTGGTCCCATGGAATCCCCCTTTCCTCCGCAAGGACCAGGAACATAGGGAAAAGGATGGCTGTATTAGAAGGAAAATGGGTGACGATTGATATGGTGACCTTATCGATGGGCACGTCCTTGAAGAGCAGCTCCATATCCTCTACCGAATCCACGCAGACGCCCGACATCCCTACCTGACCCATGGATACAGGATCGTCGGAATCATACATCTGTATGGTCGGGAGGTCGAACAGGATGTTCAGCCCCGTTGCACCATGGTCCAGCATGAATCGCATCCTTTTGTTAGTTTCCTCCGGGGACCCGAACCCGGTCAGCTGACGCATGGTAAATTCCCGGCCCCGATACATGTTGGCTCGGATACCTCTGGTAAAGGGCTCCTGGCCGGGATAGCCCAGATCCTGCAGATAATCGAGATCTGGATTTGAAAGAGGGGTATAGAGCAATTCCCTGGGGATGTTTGAGCCTAGAACAGTCTGGCGTGCCTTGAACCAGTTCTCCCGGTCCGCCTCCCGGACGGTTTGAATCATCCATGATTCGAACTGCTTACGCATCGCTTCCAAAGCTTCGGGGTTGTACAACGAAACCCTCTCATGGCCAGACTGCACTTCATGGAGGACCTGTTTTGTCGCCTTCTGCTTTTCCATAATCAAGTCTGTCCTCCAACCTCTGCCATGACCGTCTACCGGATGCATTTGGCCCAAGGCTTAAGCCCTCATTACACCACGAATGAAACTGATATTATCAGAATTTCAAAACAATATCCCTTTGTCAAGAATTTTTTTCTGGCCTATCAAGACGGAATGTTATCTGTTTTAAATTACAAGAAAAAATCAATTTAATCTTCTTTTGCTATCTCATTTTCGAAAAATTATAATTTTTGAACCTGATATGATCAACTGTTGACAGTTGGCTTATTTTCATGTACTAACGAAAATAAAACTTAATAGGAGGTAGAAACGTGCTTAACCGCCTGAAGCCAAGAAGATTCAGTGATGAGATTGCCGATCAGATCCTGGAACTCATCAAAAACGGGCATCTCAAAGCTGGCGATGCCCTCCCCTCGGAGAGGGAGATGGTAAGAAGCCTGGGCGTCAGCCATCCCCCTTTAAGAGAGGGCCTTAAGATTTTGGAGGCTTTGGGGTTTATCGAAATACAGCCCCGGAGGAAAATCCTGGTCAAGTCAATTGTCGGGGCTGCACTTCATGACCCTCTCGCACACGCAATCGGAGGCGACCTGAAGATGGTACTGCAGCTTCTCGAAGTTCGCAAGATTCTGGAGTCTTGGGCCGCGTCCAAGGCAGCTCAGTTTGCGACCGATAAAGATATAGCGCGTCTTGATGAGGCCTATCAGGAATTAAAGAAGGATTTCGATAAGGATCAACTGGGGGTCGGCGCGGATTCGAGGTTCCATTTGGCTATTTATCAGGCGGCACAAAATACCATCCTATCTCACATTGTCTCAACGCTCTTTGATCTCCTCTGGCAGAGCCAGAAGCTAATTCGGGAGACCCTTTACGGAGAACAGGAAAGTAAGCAGCAGATGCTGAAGCAGCATGGTGAGATATTACAGGCCATCAAAGAGAGAGACCGGCGTAAGGCCCGCTGGGCCATTCTGAACCATCTGGAATTTGCCGCAAAGAAGATCATAGAACTCTCGTCTGCAAAGTTATAGGCCATGATCACATATTGGAGGTAGACTTCATTGCCTGGAAACTTTTCAGAAGGCATCTTTTCTGCATTCTCTCATTAAATACTCATAATCGAAATCCTCTGGAAAAACGCTATATTACTGGCCTGAGGCGATAGTTGTACTTTATCTCAAAAGTGGCTAAATTCGCAAGATTTTTGACGGCGCGTTATGCAGTATTAGTCTTTGGAAAGGGGTGCAGCCCAATCAAGTGCTATACAAATAATGCAGAAGAACCTTATTTTACAAGGCCGTTCCGGTCAAATTCGAATTAATGTGAAGATACTTGCCCTTAACCACCTGGTCCCAGCTTGCCCTCAGGTAAGAACAGACATAAGACTGGAGGTGAGAATCAGCGGCCGTTATTGGCTCATCAAAATGGGGATAAATAGCAACCGGGTGAAGCCCGGCTGCGTATATTAGCTCCGAAGGAACTACCGGATGAAAGAATCCGATCATCTTGCGTTCAGTGCGGGCCCTGATCTCCTCAAGGACGGTCGGTGCGTAACGAAGGCTATGCACCACCTTATCTAAAGCGCTGGACATATTCCTTGCTTCCTATCAATATTCTCAATTTGAGGGATCTATACCACAAAGGCTTCTGTGGGTTCAAGCATTCCAGGCGAGC
>CAYVMN010000049.1:8651-22826 GCA_964452575.1 uncultured Desulfobacteraceae bacterium
GTAGTGAGATGGTGCCATAATTACGTCGGCGCTCCTGAAAACAGGATTAGGTATTCCTTGGAATATGTCCTGACGCCCCAGGACTTTGACGTCATCCCGGTACTTGGACCGATGGTCACCATCTCACCAGTATTTATAAATAACACATATTCACGTCTTCTGCAACTGTTTCTGTAAAGAAATTACTTTCTATGAGAATTGGGAGCATCCTTGATCGTACACTATCTTGCCCCCAACAACAGTCATTTTGACCTGACAGTCGGGGATTTCCTCAGCCCGCAACTTTAGGGGGTCTTTGTCCAATACCACGAAGTCGGCCATTTTTCCCTCCTTCAGGGTCCCCCTCTCCCTTTCTTCAAAAGAAAAATAGGCAGCCTCTCGCGTGTAAAGCTCAAAGGCCTGCCTTGCGGTGATGCACTCGGAAGGTCCGAATTCCTTCCCACTCATTGTCCTTCGGCAGATGGAGTCACGAACTCCAATAAGAGGATTAGGGTCTGCCACAGGACAGTCCGAGGAGAGGGCAAATTTGATCTTTCGTTCCAGGAGTGTCTTAAAACGATAGAGTTCTTGCGACCGAGCGGGCCCGTAAGCCTCGATGAAACCATCGCCTAGAAGCGAAAGAAAGTTGGCCTGGCTGGTAATGTAGAGACCCAGCTTATCTACCTGGTCGATCTGTGAAGCGGTGAGATTCCCGGCATGGACAATATGATGCCGCATGGGATTGCCCTGCTCAATGACCTCCTCGAAGGCCTTAAGGAGCATATCCAATGCACGATCCCCCTGGGCATGAACAGAAATCTGGTACCCTGCTCGATCAAGTTTCCGGATTTCCTGGCTTATCCCATTTTGATCATAATTCAGAATTCCTGTCCCACCGCCGCCTCCTACATAGGGCTCAAAAACGGCCGCAGTTCTGCTGCTCATCCCTCCATCAAGGAATATCTTGATTGCCCCGATCTTGACCCATTCGGAGCCGAACCCACGGTTGATACCTGCGGAGATGAGGGGATCTGCCCATAGGTTCAGGATGCAGGCAGATAGGCGAAAAGGAAAGCGCCCCGAATCTGAAACCTGCTGATATGTTCGAAGCGTCAGGGCATCAACAAACGGGTCATGGACGCCGACAATTCCGAGCCTATGATAGTAAGCCGCGCAACGGCTCATCATCTCACATCTCGTCTCTTTATCGTAATCGGCCATCATTTTCATGTAGATCGAAGGAGTGGCGAAGAATAGGGGTCCCATAAAGGCCGATTCAAGCAAGATTCCGTTCGGCTCACCGTTAGCATCCTTAAGTATCTTGCCTCCTGGGGGGTCGGGTGTATCTCTTGTGAGGCACAGCTCCTTCAAGGCGAGACTATTGACCACAGCCCCATGAACAGACACATGAACCAGAAAAACAGGATGATCTCTTGTGGCCCTGTCGAGGTCGTCTTTGGCAAGATCCATCTTGTCTTCCAGCAAATAAGGTGCATACCCCCAACCCATTATCCATTTACCCGGTGGGGTATTCTTTGCCTTAAGACGCAAGGCCTCCACGACGTCTTTTCCCCTGACACATCCTGCTGCGGGTCTGCAATCTGCCTGATCCGTGAGTAATGCATACAGGCAAAAATGGTTGTGGGTATCGATGATGCCTGGAACCAAAGTCTTCCCCTTGAGGTCTACAACGTTCGTCGCAGGTCCAGCCAGACTTTCAACCTCGGCTGCATTCCCAATGCGGAAGATCCTACCGAATTTAACGGCCAGGGCCTCTGCCTTCGGGTTATTTTCCTCCATGGTCAGGATGTTTCCGTTTTTAAAGATCGCCTCCATTTCAATTTCCTCCAATCTAGCTTCCTAGTCGATGTCAGCCAGGGCCCGGCCAAGGCTATCGCACCCATCTTGGATATCTTGCGCTGTCACGTTCAGATGTGGTGCGATACGGACAACGTTACCGTAGAGGCCACCTCTGCCGATGAGCAGGCCATTCTTTCGAGCCCCGCTAATAAGTAATCTCGTACGGGCAGCGTCTGGTCTCTTATCCGGACCCGGCTCAACGATCTCCAGCGCTTGCATAAGACCCATTCCCCGTACTTCGCCAATAAAATTGTATTCCCTCTGGAAACCCTCCAAATATCTTCTAAGACCCTCCCCTCGAATCGCAGCATTTTTTGGTAAGTCATGCCTTTCTATATACTCAATTGTGGCCAGCGCAGTGGCCATGGTCACCGGATTGCCGCCGAACGTGGCGAAGGTGGTACCCTTGACTGCCTCAGCGACTTCAGGGGTGGCGATAGTGCAGCCCACGGGAGAGCCGTTAGCCATGCCCTTTGCAAATGTCATAATATCGGGCTCGACCCCCCAGTGCTCAATGCCGCAGATGTGGATGCCGGTGCGGCCCCAGGCCGTTTGACCCTCATCGCAGATGAAAATGCCTCCTGCTTCGCGCACAATGGGCAAGATGCGCTTGAAATAGTCCTTGGGCATAACAATAAAACCGCCCACGCCTTGTATGGGTTCGGCCATAAAGGCGGCGATCCTACCGGCCGTAATGGTCGCCAGTGTCTCTTCCAGGTCTTGCACACACAGATCCAGGAGTTTTTCTTCATCCAATCCAGCCGGGGCGCGATAAGTGTAAGGGTTACGGACATGTTTGATGTTGCCATCGAAGACGCCGCCCAATCGCCACGTGCCATGGCCGGATAGGCTCATACCCACCATTGTGCGCCCACCGTAAGCGTGCCTGAGGGTAATGACATCAGTGTTGCCTGTATACATTCTGGCAGCCATGATAGCCATCTCATTGGCCTCACTACCGCTATTCGTAAAAAAACACTTCCTGAGTCGACCGGGTGCCAGCCCGGCGATCTTTTCCGCGACCTGAACCATCAACTCATTGACATAAAGGGTTGAGGTGTGCTGGACCTTGTTGAGCTGCTCGATGGTCCGCTCGGTTACATAATCGTTGCAGTGTCCGACTGAAACCGTCAACACCCCACCGAAGAAGTCGAGGTAGCGGTTGCCCTGAATGTCCCAAAGATAATTGTTCTTGGCCCTGGCAACTATCAGTGGGTAGTCATCATAAAAAGGCATAACAGCAGGAAAAATATACTCTTTGTATCGTTTGAGAATTGTCCGGTAGGTATCATTCATCATGACTTTTGCCATCATCAGGCCTCCTCAAAGAAGAAATAGATCTAATTATACTTAGGATTTCAGGGATTTCAACACCCATATGTTTCTACCCAAAGCAGAGGCAATTCATTGCGGTAATAGAAAGAGATAACCGCTGAATCAGGGAACGCCTAAAATAAGGTCGGATAAGAATGACAAAAAATTTGACTTATTCTAATGAGGTATACTATACTTAAAAAACGTGAGGTATTAGACATTTTATGTGATAGGTACCTGTTGATGGCCTTTAAAGGCCGCCCTTGTAGTGAGGTGGCCCCTAGGACGGGGCAAATATGATTGTCATCTAAAGCCATTAGGCCAGGCTCTTCTGCCCCATCCAGCCGCCTCAGAATTTAGATGGTGAAAAGGGCGCCGGAAAGCCTTTAGTAACCGAGCATCTGTATCAGGCTTACCAAGGTATTTGTCCTCAGACATGCAACACGTGCCTTTCCATTTTTGATTTCAATGAAAATGCGAGGTGTGGTGGATTTCACTTCCAGCTGAGGACGCGCTTGGGCCAGGGCGAGAGAAATCAGTTGTCGAATCAATGCCCTTGCAATCCCGGAGGGCTTTCAGGACAAGGTATAGATTTGTGGCGAAGTTTCATCGTTAGTATGGGAAAGAGGGCTTTCACAATAGCAGGAGGAAGGAATGAATATCTATGTAGGTAATTTATCTTACGAGGTAACTGAAGAGGATTTGAAACAGGCTTTTGATCCCTTCGGGAAGGTCGAATCCGTTAAGGTAATAAGAGACGATTATAGCGGTAGATCAAAAGGATTCGGGTTCGTGGAAATGCCAGATGATGCTAACGCCAAGTCTGCTATCGATGGCCTGGATGGTAAAGAGCTCAAAGGCCGAACGCTTAAGGTTAGCAGGGCTCGACCCCGTTCCGAAGGTCGTCGATATGGTGGAGGAGGTCGAGGGGGTGGAAGACAGGGGGGAGGACGACGCTTCTAGATTGAGCTTAACATACGGCACAACCCCGTTAAGGTCCACCGCCCCATTGCTCCAACAGCCCAAGGATTGTAGAGAAAGGCATGTCCTCCGAATATGGATTCTTTATGACCTATTGATTACTTGCTCTTTTATAACTTGTGGTTTCAGGAAGGGAATTCTAATATTTTTTAAGGAGAATGAGAAATGGATCCGAAGAAATTTTTAGCGGGGAGAAAGGTCCTTATCGTAGATGATGAAAAGGATGTTCTTGAACAATTGGCTGAGCTTCTGGATATGTGTCGGATAGACACTGCCTCCTCTTTTGAAGAAGGCAAGAAACTCCTTGAGGCCGAGTCCTATGAGGCTGTAGTCCTCGATATCATGGGGGTAAGGGGATTTGAACTCCTGGCTATTGCCAATGAACACGATATACCCGCCCTTATGCTCACCGCGCACGCCCTATCTGAAGAGAGCCTGAATAAATCCGCCAAAGAAGGGGCTTCCTATTACGCACCCAAAGATGAAATCAGTAAGATTGCCCTATTCGTGGCCGACGTGATTGAGGCGCGACAAAAGAATAAGAACCCATGGACCAGGTGGTTTGAGAGGCTAGGGGGATATTATGACAGGAGATTTCATGGGAGGAATTGGAGGGAACAGGAAAAAGAGTTCTGGGATGAGAAAATAAAGAAGATCCCCGCTGTCTGATCCAATGTGACCGCCTCCCTGACGAACGCGAGTCAGCGCTCCCCGGGTAATGGACGGTTCAAAGCCCTGCCTTGGGATGGGCAGGGCTTTAATCTTCTCTGCCGTGTCCCTTTTCTTCTATTCTGAATTCTGGCTCCTGGATTCTGAATTCCCATTTGGGGCCCTTTTCAAGATGTGAGAGATAAGCTCTCAGAATCAATTCTCTCTGGCCTGTGGGGTCTTTGCACCTGAGGCCTTGTTAGATATTTGTGATTCAATGGGAACTCACTTCGTAGCGTCGCGATCTTGGTTGCGGCCGAAGGTTTGTGTGGGGGAAGGGGGTGGTAGAAAAACAGGGTCAATCTCATATAAGGAATCAGGTCTTTGATCCCGAAATTCTAAAACCAGTCTAATACAAAAGGAGGGGTCTTATGAAAAAAGGTGTTTTCTTGTGTTTTGTAGGCCTGTGTCTTGTCCTAGGCACTATGTCTAATGTCACGGCAGGTGACCCAAAGGAATACAAGATCGGAGCAATCCTTGCTATGACCGGTTCCGGTGCCTGGTATGGAAAGGTCATGAGTCAGGGTATCCTAACCGCAATGGATGAGATGAACGCCAAGGGAGGGATCGACGGCGTAAAGTTCAATCTGGTCATTCAGGATCACGAGAGCGGAAAGGGGGCCGCAGCGGTGAGCGGCTTCAACAAGCTGGTGAATATTGACAAGGTGCCGTTTTCATTCACCTCATACAGTACCCCCACCCTATCGATCGTTCCCATTGCAAAAGAAAAGAAGGTCTTGCTCCTTAACGGAGGTGGCGTCAGTCCAAAACTGGTAAACCAGCCCTATCTTTATAACAACCGGATGCTGGCGATTATGCACGCGGTCGGCGTTGCTGCCAGGGCCAAAGAACTTGGCTTTAAAAAAATGGCCACCCTTTACTGGAACGATGACGCGGGGATAGGAACCCAGAATTTCATTGCTCCTAAGTGGAAGAAAATGGGGGGAACAATGGTCGCTACGGAGGCCTTTCCGGTTGGGACAACGGATTACAAGTCGTACCTGTCAAAGATCATTGCCGCAGACCCTGATTTTCTTGCCCTCTGGGCCTGGGGTAAGGATTGGGGAATCGCAGTGAAGCAGGCGCGGGAACTGGGATTTACAAAACCGATTATGGGCGTCGAATACACCCCTGACGGACACAAACTGGCTGGGGACACGGCAAACGGATACGAGTTCGTCACCGACTATTTCAACCCTCAGGGCGACGACCCTTGGGCGAGTAAATTCTCCGAGAACTACAAGAAGAGATACGGTGAATATCCGGAATTTTATGCGGCCAACTACTATGAGGGAACCTATATCCTGGCGGCACTCATCCGTGCGGCCAAGGCAGTGGAAGCAGATTACTGGAACGGTGACAGTCTGATGAAAAAACTGGTTCAAATCAAGAGTTTCCCCAGCGTATACGGGGGACAAATCACCTTCAATCCCGACCATACCTGTACAAAGAGGACGGGGCTCTTCAAGATCACAGAGGGAAAAAAGACCTTCGTGAAATTCCTTGAGCCCGAGTAGTTTGGGCCAATAGGAATGCTTACCGGAACACTTGACCAACCCTGATGTTGCAAAAGGTCTTGGCTCTTGTCAGAAAGCGGCTACTTAACAAGGTATAGTATATCACCGGTTTTCGAGGATTTGCATTGCTCCTGATGCAACATTGGGGTCAAGGAGTAGGAGGGTGACGCTATTCGCTCAATTGTTCTTGAACGGTATCTGGGCGGGCAGCATATATGCGTTGCTTGGCGTAAGCTGGGCCCTGATATTTGCAGCAACACGCACATTTCATTTTGCCCACGGGGCGACTTTTATTATTGTAGCCTATGTTACCTGGGTCATTTGCGAGACAGGAGCCGGGCTCATCCTGGCGTCGGGAGCAGGGATACTCGCAGGGATCCTTTTCGGTGTGATCATCGAGGCAGTCCTCTACCGGAGACTTCGAAAGGCAGGCGCCACCGCCCTCGTCATCTTCATAGCGTCGCTAGGCTCTCTCATTTTTATTGAGAACCTCACCGGGATGATATTCGGTTCAGATGCAAAGCCCCTCAGCGGCTTTCCCATTTCAGTGATCAAAGTGGGAAATATCGGTTTTACCTCCCTCAATTTACTCATGTGCACCGCTGCAGTTGTACTGGTATGGGGGCTGATGGGGTTCCTGATGAAAACAAGGGCCGGCAAGGCTATTCGGGCCGTCATCAGCAACCCTGAAATGGCGGAAGTCATCGGTATTAACACCAACAAGGTTTTCCTCCTCGCTCATGTATTGAGCGCCATACTGCTAGGGGTATCGGCTATTCTGGTGGGCCTGGAGAGAGGGGTGACACCGGAGCTTGGAACGTGGGCTATTTTGTATGCATTCATACCAGTCATAATAGGCGGAGTGGGAAGCATGCCCGGTGCGGCACTTGCCGGTTTCATCATAGGATTTGCCGAAAGTATCGGCATCTGGAAGATCGCCTCCCAGTGGCAGATCGGTATCGCCTTTGTGGTGCTTCTCTTCGTCTTGCTTATCAGGCCTAATGGGCTTTTCGGATACAGCGTGTACCGGGGCAAGATCTAGTAGCGGCTTCGGGGACTATGGACTACATCATTCATATCCTCATCATGATATGCGTCTATGCGATTCTCGGGCTATCCTTCAACCTGATCTTGGGTTACACTGGCCTGATTGCCATGTGCCACGCCTCCTTCTTCGGAATAGGCGCATATACGGCCGCCCTGCTTGGGATCCACTATGGTGCAAATTTCCTCCTAGGCATCCTCGCCGGGATGGTAGTAGCTGGGATCATTGGTTTGCTGGTGGCACTTCCGGCCATCAGGGTGCGTGACGAATACGTTATAGTAACCACCCTTGCGCTCCTCATGATCATCTACACGGTGATGATGAACTGGGTTGAGGTGACAAGGGGTGCTGGCGGACTCAGCGGCATTCCAAGACCAGAGCTCTTTGGCCTTGACATCTCAACACCCTTGCAGTTCCTTCCATTGATGGCGTTTTTTGGGCTCTTATGCTTTACGGTGAGTTGGAGAATTGTCAGGTCACCCTTCGGCCGGGTGCTAAAGGCTATTCGGGAGGACGAGACTGCCTGCAAGGCCCTTGGCAAGAATATTATCTCTTTCAAGATTCGGGTATTCATGGTGGGGGGCTCTCTGGCCGCCATTGCAGGGGCCCTGTTCGCCCACTACACCACCTACATAAGCCCTTTCTATTTCACACTGACGGATAGCATCTTTATCTTTGCCGTGGTCATCATTGGTGGCACTTCAAATCTGTGGGGGCCGGTTGTTGGGGCAGCCCTTCTTGTATGCATCATAGAGGGTCTCAGATTTTTGAACATCTCTCCCCTAGTGGTTGGATTTGCCAGGCAGATTGCCTACGGAGTCATCCTGATAGGATTTATGTGTTTTAGGCCACAGGGACTTATGGGGGAGTATAGGCGCAGGGACCGGGATGAAGGACGGGGAGAACAGGAAGATCTTCCCGGTGAGACCGTGCATGGACGACTCCGGCCGGAGCTTGCAACAGAGATTTTCGGTCCGGCGATAAGAGATGCCGATGGAGATGGTGCCTTGCTGGAGATAGAAGGGATTTCCAAGAGGTTCGGTGGTATTCAAGCGGTAAACGACTGTTCCCTATCGCTTGCAGCAGGAAGGATTACGGGGCTCATCGGCCCTAACGGGGCGGGCAAGACGACTGTCTTTAACCTGATCACTAACTTCTTTCCTTCGGACAATGGTAGCATCCGATTCAGGGGCCGGGACATTACCAACTTGAAATCCCATCTTGTCCCGTCATGTGGGATAGGTCGCTCGTTTCAAAATCTCCGGCTCTTCGATCGGATGACCGTATTGGAAAATGTGATGGTATCTCTTCAAAATCAGACAGGAGAGCGCATTTGGGGTTTGCTTTTTCATTTTCGAAAGGTGAAGAGAGAGGAAGAATCGGGCAAGAAAAGGGCGATTGCCTACCTGCGTTTCGTGGGACTAGGAGACAGGGCCCAGGAACTGGCAGAAGATCTCTCTTATGCGGAACAAAAATTGCTGAGCCTGGCACGGTTGCTGGCAACCGAGGCAAGACTGCTGCTCCTTGATGAACCCACTTCGGGTCTTGACCTCGTATTCATGGAAAGCGTCTACCCGGTGATAAGAGAACTGGTGAATCATGGTAAAACCATCTGCATTGTTGAACACAACATGGACGTTATCCGGGCCATTGTTGATGACGTCGTGTTCATGGATCAGGGCCAGGTGCTGGCAAAAGGGACCCCGGATGAGATCATGAATGCACCGGAACTTACGGAGATATATTTCGGATCGTAGACTATGCTGCTTGAAGTTGCGGAACTGGTGGTAGGATATCACAAGAAGAAGGCACTGCGAGGCATCTCTCTCGATGTGAGGGCGGGCGAGATAGTTGGGGTTATCGGCCACAACGGAGCAGGAAAAACTACGCTCTTAAGATGCCTCTTCGGCCTCTTGCCGCCGTGGAATGGGCGGATCTTTTTCGAAAACAGGGACATAACCGGCCGCAGCACCGAATTCAACGTGAAAGAGGGCTTATCATACATGCCCCAGGGGCAGGGGCTTTTCCCCGACCTGAGTGTGCATGACAACCTTGATCTAGGAGACTACGGTCTGGGGAAAAAGAGTTCGAGCGTATCCATGGATCAGATCTTTGAGCTCTTTCCGATCCTTAAGCACCGGCTGAGCCAGAAGGCAGGGACTCTGAGCGGGGGGGAACAGCGAATGCTCAGCCTTGGCCTTGCGTTGACACAGAGCCCAAAGCTCCTTCTCCTTGACGAGCCCTCGATCGGTCTTGCACCGATTATTGTGCAGAATGTTATGGAAACGGTTCAGGAAATCAACAACCGCCTCCACACGGGCATCATGATAGTGGAGCAAAATATTGAAGCCGTGAGCAACATTGTGAATCGTTTCTTTGTTATCAAAATTGGACGGGTTGTATTTTCAGGTGGTGCTGAAATCGCTAGGGACAAGAAGAGATTGTGGGAGCTATTCTGAGGGGGTGAGCGACAGGAGGTCAAAGGCTAAACATGGACTTTCATCTGAGCGCAGAAGAACTTGAGATCCAGAGAAACACGAGGGCCTTTGTTGAGCGGGAAGTAATTCCCATGATCGAGCTGTTTGAGTCCGGCAAGGGGTCAGCGAGAGAACTGATGCGAATTATGGGGAAAAAAGGGCTTTTTCGATTGCTTGTGCCGAAGGAATATGGTGGAAGGTATGAAGAGGTTCGATCCCTCCCCTTGTGTCTTGCCCGGGAAGAACTGGCACGGGGGTATAATTACGCGGGGGCCTGTATTGCGACTCAGGGTCTTGCCGCAGTGCCCATTCTGATAGCAGGGAATCAAGGGCAGAAAAAGAGGTATCTCCCCGGTCTTGGTGCCGGAGAGTTGGTCGGGTCTTTCGCCCTTTCAGAGCCTGGCGCCGGATCAGATGCTGCCTCGATTTCCACCCGTGCAACGCGCGTTGGAAGTGAATACGAGATGACAGGAGAGAAACGATTTGCCTCCAACGCCGGCATCTGCGACTTTTACGTAATTTTTGTCAAGACCGACCCTGAAAGGGGGGCCAAAGGGATCTCGGCGTTTGTTGTGGATGCGAAGGCAAAGGGCCTTCACTTCAAGCCGATCCCTATCCTTTGCTATGATGTGCTCGGGCACTTGAGGCTCGAAGAGATACGCGTTCCGGTAGATAATATGTTGGGCCAAGAAAATTCCGGCTTCAGGATAGCAATGCAGACCCTGGACGTCCTAAGGGCGACCGTCGGTGCCCATGCCGTTGGAACGGCTCAGGCCGCCCTGGACTATGCCCTCGCCTATGCAAGGGATCGTATTCAGTTCGGAAGGCCCATTATTGATCAGCAGTCAATCAGGTTTAAGCTCGCTGAGATGGCGGTTTCGATCAGCGCCTCCCGTCTTCTGGTCTATCAGGCAGCGGTGGCAAAGGATGAAGGGGCGCCAGATATAACCGTCAAATCATCTATGGCCAAACTGTTTGCCACAGAGGCGGCGCAGAAGGTGGTAGACGAAGCACTCCAGATATTTGGAGGAAATGGAGTGGTTGTAAAGGACTACCCCATGGAGCGTCTTTACAGAGAAGTGAGGTCCCCAAGGGTCTACGAGGGGACCTCAGAGATTCAAAGGCTTATCATCGCAGGCAGGATGATCAAGGGAGCTGAGGGCGCATGAGCATGTGCTGCCGGGTTATAAGTGGGTCTGTTCCTGCGACTTCTGAAGAGAAAAGGAGGATAAACATGGCTCCCGAAGAGATCAGAAGCCTTATCAAAAAAGGCACTGTCTATGACCTTGGGATGGACTACTTTGTCGGTATGCCACACCACCCCAATCATCCGCCTTTCGCCTTTTCACTCACAAAGGTGCACGGTGATATGGTCTATGATCGAGGGGTTTCTGCGGCAAACTGCCTCTTTACCACAGGCGGCCATACAGGCACCCATTTTGACGCCCACGGACACATAAGCAAGGATGGACAGGTCCACGGCGTGGGGTCAATAGAGCCTTTTCAGGGATATACCGGGCTCAAGAAGGCAGGTATTGATCAGGTCTCCCCGGTGGTCACAAGGGGGATCCTTCTTGACATTGCGGGCATGGAAGGAGCCTCCTGCCTCGGGCATGATTTCTCCGTAGGTGCCTCAGAACTGGAGAAGGCTGCTTTGTGTCAGGGGATCGAGATAAAAAAGGGGGATGCGGTTCTCATTCGGACCGGATGGATTCAATACTATTACGACTCAAGAAGGTACGTATCCCACGAAAAAGGATGCCCTGGCCTTGTTGAGGAGGGGGCGGCCTGGCTCGTTGAAAGGGGGGCGGCCTACGTGGGTTCCGATACCATTGCGCTGGAAAAGACGCCGACGACAAACCTTGCCGTTCATGTGATCCTTCTCGTCAAGAACGGGATCCATATTATCGAGGTAATGAATCTGGAGGCAATCGCAGCAGATCAAATCTATGAGTTTCTTCTTGTGGTCTCTCCGCTCAGAATACGGGGTGGCACCGCATCACCTGTCAGGCCAATAGCCCTGGCATAAACTCTTCCGTGTCAGAAGAATCTTGTTGACAATTAAGCCGCTAGGCTTGATCATTAACGCCTTAGATCCCACTCCAACTAGGGCAATTGATCTCTTGGCTGAGCCATTAATTATGGAGGGGCTTCAAGTCGAAGACGTGGTACCATCTTAACTTTAGCAGAAAACTTCTTGATGAAAAAGGAGGTGTGAAATGAGGAAAGTACTTAGTTTGATAATAGCAGTTTTTGTGGCGGTATGTGTTTGTGGGGTTTCTTATTCAGTGGCAGGAGATCTTGAGGAAGGGGGTGTTATCGGGCCGGAGGCCTTAGGTCCAGCACCCACGGCGATTGCTGATAATAATTACATTAGAGACGTATGGGTTTCCAGCTCTAGCTCGAGTGATTCTGCTGCAGTGAGGGTTTACTCCAGTGGTTCGAGTGTGTATTGCCATGTGAATTATTATGTGGCTGCAGAAGGAACAAACACAAGATATTATATGGTGGGAAATGCTGGTGGGACAATGTCATATTTTTACGCTGCCCAAAGTGTTGAGACCACTGGGGAAAAACACAAGTATGTTACAGTGTCTGGTCTGGCCGATGGGGTCTACTTCTTTACTATCGCAATGACAATGACAGACAATAACGTGATATCCCCAACACCGTATTGGTTCATTATAGAATAGCATCACTGAATTTTGTGTGCGTAAGGGGCTCAAGACCTCTTCGTTATGCCCTTTATGCACACAATTAATGCTTCCTAAGTAAGAGTCGTGCAGGCACTGCCTTCATATTTCTCTATAGATTTTAGATTGGGATTCCTCCCAAGAAACCAGGAGATGCGCCGAATTTCAGCTGGTTATTTCGCTTGAGTTGGTCTTCGCCTTGGGCACCAAAATCATCAGAAGGGGTTGGCCAATCGCATAGGTTAACCCCTTTTTTCTCTTCTAATACCGGCACTCGTCGTCCGGAAGCCGAACGCTATATTCCTGGGAGATAAGTAATACTCCGAATGATAATGACGGCACTCGTCGCAGGGCGCCGGGAACTCCCTTCTCAGATGTTTTCGTCTCAGTTCAATCAGTGCTTTGCCTTTGAACAGGGATTGAAGATTGCCCTTCGAGGCATCGCCAAGGACGATTTTTCCCTCACAGTCAGCACAGCAAGGAACCACCTTGCCATCCCACAGAATCACCAGTATTCGCCAGAGATCCCGGCATAGCGAATACCTGTGCCTCTTGATGGAAAAGAACCTGGGTTGGAGATTCACGAAATCTGCATGATGGGTCCATGAGTCAATAAAGGGTACGATCTCCGAAGCTGTCTCTTCATACACCAGCATGGAGACTTCAACCCAGGTCGGCTTTTTCAACGTGTTTCTGAAGTGAATGAATTGAAGGATGTTCTGCCTGACCTCTTCATATGAATTGCCTCTGAGTCTTTCAAACGTTCGCTGACCGCCGTCTACAGAGAATTTTATGATATTCAACCCGCTGCCCAGAAGATCGCGACTCATTGACGCATCCAACATAGTGCCATTGGTCGTTATGGCGGTTTGCTTTCCCTGTGCACGGGCATACCGTATCATCTCAACGATGGCAGGGTGCATAAGGGGTTCACCCCAGTTAGTAAGATAGACTCGTCTCACTTTGGAGTTCAGATCTATTATTCGCTTAAAGGTGTTAAGTCCCATGTACCCCTTTTCTCTCTTCATGCCTCTGTTCGTTGGACAATGCGTACATGATAGATTGCACGTGTTGTTAGTTTCGATTCCCACTGTGGTGAGCCTGTATGCATATGGGAGGCGCATAGCCCTGAACAGTTGGTTCACAGATTCGAAGCAAGCGCTCTCGGGACTGTGATAACGGAAAGCCAGAGGCGCGATGCAACGATTCGTCACTGAAACACAGCGTGCTGCATGCCTCCAAAATGCCCCAGACATTATGGTCACTTCCTGACGACTAGTGTAATCAGGTAGCCGTGGCGCCTGAAAAGCTCAAAACGCTCGTACAGGAACGCGAAGGGCGTTAGGAGTACCTTGCTGACCCTGCAGAGAAAAGGAATATGACAGGAAAAGAATAGATCAATCATCCTGAGAACCCCTGGCATGAAAAGCAATGAAGACTGTCCAATTATCTTGAAATTGGTTCTTGTCATAAGCCGAGTCAACTCGCCTTTTGAAAACGCTCTCTCATACCCGAATGCGTAAAGCCTGAGTTTTTGGAGCAAGAAGACCTGTAATGGTCTGAGAAAAATGTCGAACTTGTTGGGAACGCCGATAAGCGCC
>CAYVMN010000050.1:0-22822 GCA_964452575.1 uncultured Desulfobacteraceae bacterium
CTGCCGTTCTATGGAGTGATGCCGTCCTTTACGTCCTTTGGAAAAAAGACCCTCATGGTCCGCCATCTTACTCCTCAGTGTTTTCAAAGCGCTAATGTATTACGAAATAACAAACAGATATAGGTGTTGAGAGGTTCAGAGTGTGATGTTTCGTGTTTTGTGTTTGGTATTTGGGATTTGGAATTTGTTTGGAAAACTGGGGACCCACCGGTAGGTGGGGAGTCCGAAGGACAATTTGGTGCTTGGTGCTTGGAATTTGTTTGTAATCTGGTGCTTGAGATTTGGAATTTAGAGACAGGCGCCTCTGAAATCTGCCCACTGCCCACCGGACACTATTTCGGTTGTGGCCTAAGGTCTGCATTAGGAGGATAATGGGATGGACAAACTCAAGATGAGCTACTGCCATCGGTTTGGGCCCGCTATGGAAAAGGGGCTCACGTTTGGAGAGATGCTGGCCAAGAGCGCTGAACGTTTTCCGGAGAACATCGCCATCCAGTTTGGCGAAGCCCGATACACCTACAGGCAGCTCAAACAGGCAGTGGACGGTATGGCCGCATCCCTTTTGAATCTGGGACTCAGGAGGGGCGACCGTGCGGGACTCCTTTTTCCGGACTGGCCCGAGTACACCATCGCCCTCTATGCCTGCGCAACCATTGGCGTCGCTGTGTCACCCATGAATCCCCTTTACAGAAAGATAGAACTCACGACCATATTGAATCACCTCGAAGCAAAGCTATTCTTTATGCCCAGTGAGTGGCGGAGATTTTCTTTCGTTGATTTGCTCGACGAGATTCGCTCAGATCTCCCCCACTTGGAACACATCGTGGTCAAAGGAGAAGAGAAAAAACCGTGGATGCTCGATTTTGATGGCTTAATTGTCGCTGGTTCGGGTCGAAGTTCCGATCAGGTCTCTCTGGTCGCCGATCCGGAGACAGACCCTGTGGAAGCGGATGACCTCTTGGAGATCGCTTATACCTCTGGCACAACCGGAATGCCCAAAGGGGCCGTTCATACCCACAATACACGGATGCTTCACTCCAAGGGTCTTGCCAACCGGATGGGGGTTACCCATGAGGACGTCTGGCTCTGCATGACGCCCCTCTTTCACACCACGGGCAATTGCGTGGTCCAGCATACGGCCCTCCTGACCGGCGGGACACTGGTGATCATGGGCAGGTACTCTGTAACGACATCACTTAAGGAGATAGAAAGGACAAGGGCGACCATCGCCATCGGCGTTCCAACTATGTACATCGATCTCATGAACCATCCCGAATTCGAAAGAACGGACGTCTCTTCCCTCAGGTTCTCCATTTTCACTGGTGCCCCCATGCCGCCCGAGGTGGCAATGCAGATCGTGGACCGCTTCGGGTGCGGCATCCTCCAAGGGGATGGAACCACGGAATGCGGCAGCAATGTCCTGAGCCTTCCGGATTCGCCCATCGAACTGATCGCAGAGAGCCCAGGCCCGCCTTTAGACGTGGGAAATGAGGTCAAGGTGGTAGATCCGACGACAGGTCGGGTCGTGCCGGTAAATACCCTGGGAGAAATCTGCCACCGGGGACCAACGAGCTTTCTGGGATATTATAAGAACCCGGAAAAAACCGCGGAGTCAATGGACGAACTGGGCTGGTTCCACGCTGGGGACCTGGGAACCATGGACGACAGGGGAAACATCAGGTTAAAGGGAAGGATCAAAGACATGATTGTCCGGGGTGGAGAAAATATCTATGCGACCGACATGGAAGGCGTCGTCTATACCTATCCCAAGATCAAGGAATGTCAGGTCGTCGGATACCCCGACAAACGCCTGGGTGAGAAGACCGTGGCCTGCATTATCCCCAAAGATCCTTTAGAGGAGATCACCAGAGAGGAGATCGTTGACTTTCTGGCGGACAAAACGGTCCGGTATCTCATCCCTGATATGGTCGTTAATCTCCAGGATTTTCCTCGGACCGCCAGTGGAAAGGTCCAGAAATTCAAACTGAGAGAGCTTGTCATTGAGAGGCAGACAAGTGAGAAGATAAACGAGGGGTGATTAAACCTCAAGGGAGGAATCTGTAATGACGGATCGAAAACACGTGGATTTCCAATCCATCCGATATCTTGAGTCAGTACAGACCTACACACCCGGCCTCAGGGTTCCCGAAGTTGTGGAACGATACGGGGTCCCGGCAGAGAAGGTGGCCAAGCTGGCCTCAGCGGAAAACCCCATTGGGCCTTCACCCAGGGCCGTCAAGGCCATCGAACAGGCCCTTAACGACCTCTCTCTATATCCGGATTGGCGATCCCAGGACCTTCGCGAGGCCGTTGCCAGACATACCGGTATGAAATCAAATAATGTTATCGCCGGTTGTGGCGAGACGGAATTGGTCCCTTCCATCATCCTGGCCTTCTCGGAGCAGGGAGATGAAATCCTTTTTCCCATCCCCACATTTCCCATATACGAACAGGCCTCCCTGGTGGCGAGAAGACATCCTGTCGCCGTACCCATGAAAGAAGATCTAACCATCGACCCGGAAAGGCTTCTTCATGGAGTCACCCAAAGGACACGGGTCCTTATCCTCACAAGCCCCAACAATCCCCTGAGCACCGTTATCGAGAAGGAGAAAATAAAATATATACTCGATCACATCCCCCCCGGGGTTATGGTGCTCCTCGACCAGGCCTACGCCGACTATTCGGAGGCTGGACCTCACCTGGACCTCCTTCCCCTTTATCCCAATCTGATGATCCTCCGCACATTCTCCAAGATCTATGGCCTGGCCGGCCTGCGTGTCGGTTACGGGATCGGCCATCAGACGATTATCCAGGCCTTGATGAAGGTAAAACCCACATGGAACATGGGTGTATTGGCCACAGTCGGTGCAGCGGCGGCCCTGGAGGACAAAGAGCATCATGGGAAGACCAGGGCACTGGTAGAGGAGATGAGGGATTACCTTATTGATAGGCTCTCTGCATTTTCAAAGGTATCGGTCGTCATGAAACCCCAGGCCAACTTCCTCTGCCTGCGCATCATGGACCCCGCGTTTACCTCAACAGACGTCTTTGAGGGGCTACTCCGGGGAGGGGTTATCACAAAGGATTGCAGCGTTTCTTTCAAAGGTCTGGGCAATCGGTTCATCCGGGTGGACGTGAATGTGAAGGCCAAGATGGATCAATTTCTAACTCAGCTCGGAGGGGTCTTGGGATGACAGAGGGTGAAGGCGGTCTTGACGAGAAGATCCGCCTTGGGATCGACGTGGGAGGAACATTTACCGACCTGGTCGCCTACCACGTTGGGGGTAGCCTGGTAGCCTTCTTGAAGGTCCACACAACACCTAACGATCCTTCTGAAGGGGTGTTGCGTGCCTTTCTCCAATTCAAGGCGGCAGGCCTGAGAGAGCCGGACATCAGAGAACTTGCCCACGCAACCACCATGGCCACCAATACCCTCCTTGAAAAAAAGGGGGCAAAAACATGCCTCCTTACGACGCGGGGCTTTGAAGATCTCCTGGAGCTGCGACGTCACAACAGGCCACAGATGTATAATCTCTTCCAGGAGATCTCTCCTCCCCTTGTCCCTCGGCACCTGAGAATAGGGATTACAGAAAGACTGGACCCCAGGGGGAATGTCGTGGCGCCCATGACGGAACATGAACTCCTGGATGCAGTCCGCGAGATTCAATTACAGGAGATCGAGTCGGTTGCCATATGTTTCCTTCATGCCTATGCCAACCCGGTTCACGAAAAAAAGGCCATGGAGATAATTAGAGAGCACCTTCCCAGTGTCTTTGTCTCCTGTTCTCACCAGGTATGGCCTGAATTCAGAGAATACGAACGGACGAGCACAACGGTCCTAAATGCCTATATCCGCCCTTCTGTTGACCGCTACCTGCGGAGAATGGGGGAAGAGCTCTCAGCGGAAGGTGTTGGAGCCTTTTCAGTGATGAAGTCCAATGGGGGCCTCACGTCTGCTGAAAATGCCAGGCATTTCCCCGTCCACCTGATCGAGTCGGGTCCGGCAGCTGGGATGGTATCCGCTGCCTGGCTGGCGAGGGGTCTGGGGGTTGAAAATATGATCACCCTGGATGTGGGAGGTACCACCGCAAAGGCGGGAATCATCACCCAAGGTACCCCCAGGGTGACCACTGAGTTCCATGCAGATTCCCTTCACCACGGGATGCCAGTGGGCGGTTATCCGGTGAGGAGTCCGGTTATCGATCTTGTTGAAATCGGTGCAGGCGGCGGGAGCATTGCCTGGATTGACAAGGCCGGTATCCTGAAAGTAGGTCCCCAAAGCGCAGGGGCAATGCCAGGCCCGGCATGTTATGGACTGGGAGGGGCCGAACCCACTGTGACCGATGCCAATCTCATCCTCGGATTCCTGAATCCGGAATACTTCCACGGCGGTCGGACCGCGTTACATCGGGAAGACGCAGAAAGGGTCGTATATGACAGAATAGGGAGGTATTACGGCTGGACCCCTGAAGAGGCCGCCTCTGCCATTATCCGTATTGCCAAGGCCAATCTCACTGAAATGGTAAGGCTCGTTTCCATCCGAAAGGGATTCGACCCCAGGGATTTCTCTCTCCTTGCCTACGGCGGGGCCGGGCCGCTCCATGCTAGTTTTATTGCAAGGGACCTCAACATCGGCCAGACCCTTGTTCCTCCCCTCGCGGGGGTATTTTCCGCCCTGGGGCTTCTGGTGGCAGGTGTGAGGCACGATCTCGTCAGAACCCGCCCCTACCTGACAGGTGAGATGCCAGCATCCGCCGGTCCAGAGGTCTTCAAAGAGCTGGAGGGCCAAATGATGGAGTTTTTGAAAAAGGAAGGGCGTGATTTGAGCAAGGTCTCTATCTCACGTTCTGTTGACCTGAGGTATCTGGGGCAGGTCTTTGAGCTGAACATTTCCATTCTCGGTGAACTTGCTAGCCCAGAAGAGATTCGCTACCTCGAGACCCAGTTCGAAGAGAAATACAAGGCGGCTTTTCACTATGTATTGCCGGGGTCACGGATTGAGCTCGTAAACTTTCGACTGACTGCCACAATCGACGATATGAAACTCCGGAAAAAGGACCTCTTTCAAGGCGTCTCGAAGGCACCCGGGGCGGCCGAGTTTTCTATCAGAAAGGTATTTGATGATCAGAGGGGCGAGTTCATAGGAGTCCCATCATACCGCATGGAACATCTGAAGCCCGGTGATGAGATCACCGGCCCGGCCATTATTGACGCAGCCGACACTACCGTTTGTATCCTTGAAGAACAGAGGAGTCTCATGGATGACAGAAGATGCCTCGTCATAAGGGAAGCATAGGAATATCCCCGAAATGAACCCTACTTTTGTTTCCTCAGACCCGGTCACCTTTGAGATCCTTCGCAGTTCCTTTTACTCTATCTGCGAAGAGATGAAGAGTGTGATCATGCGTGCTGCATTCTCCCCGCTTATCAGCCTTTCATCGGATCTGTCCTGTGCCCTGGCCGATGCGAGGGGCCGGGTAATTGCCCAGGGAAACGATATAGCCGTTCACCTCGGGGCCATGCCCTATTCAATAAAGGGGGCATTGGAAGCCATATTCCAATCAGACCTGCGGCCAGGGGATGCCATACTCAGCAATGATGTCTACAGGGGGGGAAGCCATCTTCCTGATATGACCCTGATATCCCCTATCTTTGTGGAAGGGGATCTCGTCGGATATGCAGTGAATCGAACGCACTGGCCCGATGTGGGAGGGTCCGCCCCTGGAAGCTCCAGTGTAAGCCAGGAAATTTACCAGGAAGGGATTCGAATACCCCCGGTTATCATGTTTCGGGAAGGAAGACTTGACCCGCAGATCTCAGGTATCCTGTTTGCCAATGTCCGGGTCCCGGAGGAGAGACGGGGGGATCTGCACGCCCAGTTTGCCGGAAACATGAGGGGTCTGTTACGTGTTGAAGAGCTGGTCCGGCGTTACGGACTGGACTGCGTCAGACGGGTCATGGAAGAGACCCTCGGCTATTCGCAGTATCTGATGGAGGATGAAATATCCCATATCCCCGAAGGTTCTTATTCGTTCGAGGAGTACATGGACGGAGACGGCTATGGCGCCGGACCTGATGGGAAAGGGTTAAGGCTATACGCCACTGTTACGGTGAGAGGGAATTCCGTCACCGTTGATTTTACTGGTTCTGCCCCTGCCACGAAGGGACCGGTAAATGCACCCTTTGCCGTAACTGCGTCCAGTGTCTATTATACCTTTCTGGCCGTAACAAATCCCGACATTCCACCCAACTCGGGGTCTTACAAACCCATCACGATTATCGCCCCCAAGGGGAGCATTGTGTGTGCCGAACACCCCTCTCCGGTGGTTTCGGCCAACACCGAGACCTCTAACCGGATTGTGGATGTCCTCTTGGGGGCCCTCGCCCAGGCCATTCCCGAACGAGTCATTGCGGGAAGTTATGGGTCGGCATGTATCGTGACCATGGGCGGCATAAATCCACGAACCGAATCAGGCTTTGTTCACTATGAGACTGTGGGGGGAGGAATGGGTGCCAGACCCAACTCGGATGGGATCAATGGCCACAGGGTCCACATGGGGAACACCATGAATGTCCCTGTGGAGGCCATTGAGGCGGCGTACCCCCTTCGGATTGTTTCATATGAATTGATCCGCGATTCTGGCGGTAACGGGAAGTACCGTGGCGGTTGGGGGGTCAGGCGTGTTTACGAGGCCCTTGAACCGGGTATCCGTTTCTCTGTATTATGTGAGAGGAGCCTTCATCCGCCTTGGGGTCTACTCGGCGGTGAACCAGGAAAGCGGGCATCCTTTTACATGATCGACCAGGAAGGGGCAAGGACATTCCTTCCTTCTAAAATTCCCGCGCTCGAATTACCCCATGGCCACCGTCTCTTTGTGGAGACAGCGGGCGGCGGAGGCTATGGAGAAAGCATATGGAAAGAGAATCAGGACTTGGTAAAGTAAAATTATCACCCGTTCGGGTCGGCCTTCTGGTACCGTCCTCAAATATCGTGATGGAGGTGGATTTTTATCGTCACCTGCCCGAAAACTTTACCCTTCACCCTGCCAGGATGTATCTGGAGGAGACAACACGGTCGGCAGAGATGAAGATGATCGAAGAGTATGCACCTGGGGCTGCAGAGCTGGTGAAGACGGTGAGGCCCCACTTTGTTGTATTCGGTTGCACGTCCGCCGGCTCCCTGGGGGGACCAGATTACGACAGGGAGGTCTGTTCGCGGATTTCAGAGATCACAGGGGTGCCGACAATAGGCGTATTTTCCGCTGTGCGGGAAGCACTCTTACAGTCAAAGGTCCGGTCAGTCGCTGTGATCACGCCTTATGTTGAAGATATCAACGCCAGTATAAGACATGGGTTGGAGGCAGAGGGATTTCATGTGGCCGCCATTCACGGAATGGGGATCCATGTGAACTTTGAGCTTGCAACGCCCACCCCCGAGGAGATCGTCAGTTTTGCCACGGATAAACTGAAAGGCATTCAAGCCGACATCCTATTTGTCTCCTGTACCGATTTTCGGGCCATGGAAGCTATCCCACTGCTCAAAAAACAATTTGGACTGCCAGTTATCACAAGCAATAGGGCCGCCTTGGACGCTGTGCTCGCCATGGGCAAACAAATTCAAGGATGAAAAGAGTAAACTTAACCCCTTTTACACCCTCAATAAAAGATGGTATAATTACGCTGAAAGCCTATCCCAGATTTTGAGATAATGATCCATCCATTCTTCGAACGAGAGATATTTGCCTGTGCCGTAATCATAGCAAGGCTCAAGAGGTTTATTATTTCCCTCATTCTTCATTTCATCGGCGAACTCTTTTAAAATCTGTTTCAGTTCTTCCTTTGAATACCCGTATTGCCGGGCGAGATACTTCGTTCCATGGGCATTCCTGTAAATTGCGGACATCTGCCCCAAGGCTTTAAAGCGGAGCTTCCTTATCTCGTCTTCGGGCAGACCCAAATGCTCTGCTGCTATGACGGCCCTTACAAAATGTCCGCGCTCGATCTGGTTCTTTAACGGCTCATGGTCGGTCTTTTCATCCATTCAAGGTTTCAAGCCCGGACCGAAACTTCCTCTGCCCGGGCATTCCTGTTTTTTCTTCTTAATACATATCCTCCGGAGGCATCTGCGGGGCAGCAGGCGCCTTCTTCTCTTCCGGCTTTTCAGCCACCATGGCCTCGGTGGTCATGAGGAGCGCTGCCACGGATGCGGCGTTCTGTAGCGCAAATCGTACGACCTTGGTGGGGTCAATAATACCCTCCTTTACCAGGTCTTGATAATCACCTGTTTCCGCATTGAACCCAAAATTGCCTTTGCCTTCCATAACCCGCTGCACCACAACCGAACCCTCAAACCCGGCATTGTTGGCAATCTGCCTTACCGGTTCTTCAAGGGCACGTTTGATGAGGTTAACGCCTAACTGCTCTTCGCCTTCCACATCCTCTGCAACAAGCAAGAGAGGCTTTCCCGATTTGACGATCTGCTCCAGTAGGGGCACCAGGTCTTTCATGTTGCTGATCTTTTTCTCATGCAGCAAGATATAAGGGTCCTCAAGATGAATTTCCATCTTTTCCGGGTCGGTAACGAAATAGGGGCTCAAGTATCCCCGGTCAAACTGCATCCCCTCCACTATTTCCAAGGCCGTCTCCATACTCTTAGCTTCTTCAACCGTAATTACCCCTTCCTTGCCAACCTTTTCCATGGCCTCAGCGATAATCTCGCCGATGGCCCTATCAGTGTTTGCAGAAACGGTTCCTACCTGTGCGATTTCTTTCTTGTCCTTCGTAGGCTTTGAGATATTCTTCAGTTCTGACACCACGGAATCGACGGACTTCTCAATGCCCCGCTTGATGGCCATGGGGTTGGAGCCCGCCGCTACCACCCTCCTTTCAAAAAATGAAAAAATTCAAGAAGCAGGTTCTTAATCATTGATTTCTTGCGAAAAAAGACGACATGCAAACAGTCAAAACGGTCTAAGTATTTGATATTATGAGATATGTTTGAATCGCTAAGAAAATAATCATTCTGGAAAATTTGTCAAGCACTCCTGTAAGCATTCGTATCCTCTTGACACAGGGACATAAATGCTTAAATATCTTGTGTCAATAATATATAATATATTGAAATGATTACATTTTGTGTCTTTCCTGTCGAAGTGCAACTGATAAGGGAGGTGAGGAAATGGAGCGCTTTAGATGGCAAAGAAGCAAAGTGGCCGCACAACACGCACTTCTCTTGGAGTTTGAAGCATTCATTCCTGCTCTAATTTTTGTTTTTCTGATAAATCCGATTTGTGAATTGAAACTGAATTCAACAAATTATACCGGCGTGGTAAGTCAGAAAGCCCTTGAGGCATGGAAGGGGGAGGTGTCGATTGTCCTGCATGTCTTACGGAACGATAACTTCGCGAAAGGGAATAAGGATGCTCGAACAATTGCGATATAAGGCTGAAAACGGGGTTCGCGCCTTTAGGCGCTGGGTGGTCCCTTACATCAAGTCACGAATTCACGAGAAGGAGTTTAGGCCCGTTCTCTGTTATCTCTTCACCGAGTGGCAATGCAACATAGACTGCCACTACTGCTTTCAGTACAACAATGACCTGTCGGGCATGGACCTTGAGACCGCCAAGAGCTCGGTGGACTGGCTCAAGTCCATCGGATGCCGGGTCATCTCATTGATGGGCGGGGAGCCATTGGTCCGCAAGGACTTTGTATTGGAGATCATCCGCTACGGTGCCGAAAACGGGTTCTTCATGTATCTGCCCACCAACGGCTATCTGATGGACAGGGACTTTATCGACGATGTTGGCCGTGCCGGTGTCGCAGCGGTAAACCTGGCCGTGGACTGTGTAGCTCCTCGAAAGGGTCTGCCCAAAGCCCTTCTCAGGATTGAGCCCCAGTTTCGTTACCTGGCAGAGCAGCAGAAAAAAAATGGCTACCTTGTCTTCCTCAACATCAATATCTGTAGGAACAACATCAAGGACGTTAAGCTGCTTACCGAGATTGCGCACCAGAACAAGATCGGGACCGATTACCACCTCACTGAGCCTCCCCACAACTTTGTCGAGGTGCATCACTATGATCATCAAGACGACATGTTGAGCATTAGGCCGGATCAGTACGATGAGGTGGACGATCTTCTGGACTGGATCATCGAAAGACAACGCCAGGGCTGGCCCATGGTCAACTCAATTGCGCACCTCAAGGCCTTTAAGGAGCGATTGCGGGGCCATATGCGGCCATGGGACTGCAGGGCAGGACACAACGGCGCCCTGATCCGGCCGGATGGAACTCTCTCCCCCTGCTTTGACCTGATCACTTACGACCACGACTGGGGCCGTATCTGGGAGCCCAGATTCGATGAAGAAGAATTGCAGGAGGTGAAAGAAAGGTGTTTACCCCTGTGCTCTTCCACATGTTTTTACACGATGGGCCACTATTATGACCTTAAGACCATACCGGAATGGATTCGCAAGCACACTCGGGTTGGCTGATAGCCTTCAGGTCTGTCACAATTTACCGCCGATTTGAAAGTGATACCAAATCAGATATTAGACGCTCGGCGGTTGAGTGCAGGATAAAGGAGATATTGGAGGAAATGGACTAACAAGACCTAATGAGATATCGGTCAAGATTTTTCATCATGCTGCCTTTCGACAGTTTAAAATGGCATTGATGTTTTTCTCAGCCCAGTCATCAACCCTCCGTTCCTTTTCAACGTAGGTGATGACCTTATCTGAGATATGCCTACCTGCCAATAAGGCCTT
This sequence comes from uncultured Desulfobacteraceae bacterium, assembly GCA_964452575.1. Lineage (GTDB taxonomy): Bacteria > Desulfobacterota > DSM-4660 > Desulfatiglandales > Desulfatiglandaceae > CAYVMN01. The sequence continues at coordinate 10,764 of CAYVMN010000050.1, forward strand.
TACAGCCTTCTCTCCGGCATCTTTTGATTTCATGGGGTTTATGTAAACAATTCCGTCTTTTTCTCCAAAGCCCTTCTGCTTCAGCACTCTTGACGCACCGCTCGTGCTCAAAACCAGGATGCCGCGATCTTCCGGGTCTCTATATTTTTGTGAGAGGATATATTCAAAGGCAACCAGGTTCATGCCGTCTTCAAGGGGCGTCACGAGCATTACATCCATCTCCTTCATGAATCGGTAGTTCTGGGGAGGGGATATCCCTTTGTCTATGTGGATAATGGGTGAACCAGGCAGTTTCACGTTCATCTTTAGAACCTCTTCCTCCACAATAGCGTTGAGGTCTTGATAGTCAGGATTCTCAGACCTGCTCGGCGCAGTGACCTGATAAAAAACGGCATCTTTCTGTGAATTCCTCAATATATTGAAAGCGTTGTAAAAGATGCCCAGCCTTTCGACAAGTCCCTTGGTATAATCGCATCTCTCAAGGCCACCAAAGACATATCGCCCCGCCTTTCTGTCAGTATTGATTTTTTCATGAAGATTTTCCTTTCCGAACCTATAGCTCAATCTTCTCGTTCCGGAGACCTCGAAGAGGATTTTCTCCACATCCAGACCGATCGGAAAGGCCCCGATGGTGGTTACACGACCCCGATGAAAGATTTCATAAGATTGTCCTCTTACTCTTATCTTAACAGGAAACCATTCTTCAACTGCCTCAAGATAATGATCACAATACTCTTTGGTATGAAAGCCAATGAAATGATTTGAAAGCATCCCCCAGGTCAATTTCTGTAATACACCTTCAATGGTTTCCCCAAAGGGATCGTAGACCTGGGCCTTAATCCTGGCCCTTTTGTCCTGGCGAATAAGCCCCTGGATTTCATGGATATTAAAAAAGGGTGTGTGAATGAATTGCCCCACGTTGATCCGCTTCCTCTCTTCTTCAGACATTCCCTCCTCATCGAGCAAGGCCGTATACACCTCTGCAATTCGCATCAGGTGGTAGTCCTGATTCCAAATGACGATGTCCCCTTTCTTCTTTTGCAATTCCTCGCTCTTGCGGACCTCATCAATCATGGTATTGGCGAATGTCACACCGCTGCTAATATATTGTACAAAATCGTTTTTCTGGAATTGGGGTCTAGGGAACACCCTTGTCTTTTTGTAGAATAGGGGCGATTTTGTGAGATGCATCAGGGGCCACAGAAAGCCATTGGCAAATTTGTTATAATAGGCATGCATATGCTTGGTATCGAAGTAAACAAACCGCATGTAAAAATCATAATCCTTGTATCTGAAACGCATCCGGGTGTCCGGTTCGATCTCGATGTAAGGGAAATGTTCTGGCGCATATTTCTCTTGTACCATCCTTTGGAATAAGTAAGTATAATGTCCACGGGCGACGTCGATATCCCTGTCGCCCAATGATGCTCCTAGCCATGTCGTGTTCCACCTGCCAGGCCTCAAAAGCCCGGACATTGCCTGAACCAGGCCACCTTCCCCAAACCTAATCCACTCTGGCTGAATTCCCCTTTTTAAACAATCCTCAGACCTTGCAAGAAAATGTTCTGAGAAACTAAACGGCCCCCTATTGGAGACAATGATCAAATAGCTCATATCATCAAAACCTATCCTTACGCCTCGTTGAGTAAAATGATGCCCCGCTATCTCTCGGGTAACCAGAGGGAGAGGAAGTTAAAAAGCTCATCAGGCGGTTTTAGCCAGACGTCAGCAGCTGTTGGTCGTAATGTTTTCCGGACCAGTACGCCTAAGCCATGCCCCTTAATGACCCTGAAAGCATCTTCATCGGTGAAATCGTCGCCCAGATAAGCAATAATGGCATCCCGTCCCATCTCTTCAATGACTGTCTTGACTGCATCGCCCTTGTCTCGTGCCGGGACGCGGAGCTCAAGACCCCCATCAAATTCTTTCAAACTTAATCCGGCGCCCTCGGCGATGAGCGACCATTTTGGTTCCACCATTTTCTTTATCCGCTCCATCTTCTTATCGTCCAATCCCCGCCAGTGGATGGCAAGACAGCCTGGCTTTTCCTCAGAGCGTTCCGACAGCCCGGCCTGTTCAACCCACTCATTCGCCCTTACCAGCCCATCCAATGCGTCCTCATCCATGGGCGCGATCTCATAGGAGCCATCCGTTTTCAACCTCTCTATTCCGTGAGACCCCCATATTTCAGGCCGACCATGGAGTCTCAAAAGGGGCATCAGGTCCTTTATCCATCTACCCGTAATGATGATCAAGCGGGTACCTGCCGCTTTCATGATCTGATCGAGCATTTCCGGCACGCCCGGGTATGGATATGCCTGTCCTGGGTCTTCGTGAAATGGGGCAAGGGTCCCATCATAGTCGAGAACGAGCGCCTTTTGAAAGGTATTGTTCAGTTGCGTGAAAAATGTATTAAGTCCTATTTCAGGGTTCAAAATCTTCATATCAGCAAAGGAATTCACCCCATTTTTCTATATGTTAGCCGAGTTCAATACGTTCTTCTTTGCCGTGTAAAAGGGCGAAAATGAGCGTAAGATATTCTCTTAGGTGCCTTGTAATCAGGAAGTTTTCACGCACAAACTCTTTTGCCTTCTCCCCCATTTTCTCTATGATGTCCCGGTTATGGAAAAGATACCGAATCCGTAATGCTGCTCCTTGTGGCGTGTTTACTAAAAAACCTGTGTGATGGTTAACAACCTGGATACGAATCCCCCCGGTGTCACCCCCAATCACCGGTCTGCTTTTCCACATGGCTTCACTTACTGTCAGTCCAAAGCCCTCTTTAATAGACTTTTGCAATACAATATCCGACGCCCTTTGAAGGGCGTTGATGGTTCGATGGGCATCTCCCGGGAGAAGAAGGGCCTTAATGTCTGGGTCATCTATGGCGGCCGTTCGGACTTCTCTAAAAACCTCTTCTCCCTCCGGATCATCCGTGGCACCACCTCCCGCCAGGACCAGTTGCAAGAAGGGCATAAATTCCCTTGCAAGCTGATACGCATGGATGACGCCTAATGGGTCTTTGAATCGGTCATAGCGTGAGACCTGGAGAATCATCGGCCTTTCAGGATCGATTTCAAATTTGTCCTGGGCAGCTCTGATCTCTTCTTGACTCAGTTCAATATTTTTCTCATGCAGAGGATCTATGCTTGGGGCGATAAGATAAACAGGGTGAGGTAATCGCTGCGCGAAACTTGAAAGAGAAAAGATGCTTGCTTCATATTTGGAGACAAATTCCCTTAGATACCTCCACACCGGCCTGAACGGCCTGCTAGCGTCGATATGACACCGCCAAACCCACTTTCCCCTGTGATCTGGAAAATATTTAATTAATGCAACTGGTTGAGGGTCATGAATAATCACAAGATCCGCATCCTGCAATACACTTCTTAATTGCTCGGCTGTTTCCGCGTTCGTATCTTCATACGCCCTAATGTAACTCTCGGGGATATTTACCTGATTTCCTTGGATGGCATTGTGAAAACCCTTTGTACATTGATAAAAAACGCTCTCGCCGGTGATAACTTCCCAGGTGGTTTCGATGCCCAGCTCCTGCATCAGAGGCACCATTTTTTGCAGTATCTCGGCAACCCCACCTCCAACCCTGGTAGCGTTTACGTGCACAAAACGGAGTCCTTTCAACGGACGGGCCAGCTGCCTTAAGTGGTCAATGACATCCCTGCCCACAATCTCCGCGTATTTTTCAAGCATGTTTTTCTCTTTCAAAGTAGGTTTTAAAGACTTTACTCAGTTCCTCACGCAATTTTTTTAGGGAGGTAAAATAGGGACATATGCTATTTATCATTTGACATAGGGCACTATATTTGCTTCCAAAATCGATTAGCCAGTTTTGAAAATCATCCAAGGAGTTCTTATTTCGACTTCGAGCATCAATAAAATGATAGAATATGCTTCCAACGGATAACCCAGGCATCGTATCTAGAAAGCCTTCCGGATTGGTAACCGATATATTCGTATCAAAGACAACAATTTGATATCGGACAAATTCAAATTGATCATCTCTTTTGGCCCAATTGGGGAATTCGGTTTCATCCAGGCTCTCTTCGATAGTTTCTATAAGTTCGGTTCTCAGGTCTTCCATTGTCTCAAATGCAACAGGATCTATGACCGCCAGGCGTTCTGCAAGCACTTTGTTATGGAGACTGTGGGCCACCCAGATGGCAAAATCGTTATGATATTCTGGATCATCAAAACGAGGCCTCAACAAACCACCCCAAAAGTGATAGTAGATGCTCCCGGGTTCGATAAGACGCAAGTGTTCCCTGAGCTCTCGCAGATTTTGAGCCCTCTTGCCGGTAGCGATGGCGATCAACGCACAATCCTTTATAAAAAAGGGTGATATTTCAGAATCGCTCAAAACAACATCCTTTCTATGAAGTCTTTAGCGGACTTATGAGGGGCCTTGACAATGTCCATAGGTTTCATTGCCTACGCGACCTCACACCCTAATTTTTAAATGATACCACACAGTCTAGGCACTCTGCAAGCGCTCTTCCACGCAATCCACCAGACCTGCTTCAGCCTGCGGCTTTCGCTGGCCGGTGATCGACCGTTCATGGGCATTGCTATACCGGTGCACTTGAGCTGGCACTGGCTGGAGATATTATTGTTGTGGTGGAGTCGGCACGATTTGCCGATACCCATGGCAAGTGGGCCTTGACGCCACTTTCGGGAATGAGCCAGCGACTGCCTCGAAGGGTTGGCGTTGCAAAGGCGAAAAAGATGATGTTTACATCATCGAGGCCCTGGCGAGATCAATCCTGGCGAATTCATGGTTTAGCAACCAGGCCAACAAAAGGCTCCTTGAAAAGACAGACGGCATGTCTATAGGAGATGGCCTGCGCTATGAGATTGAACATAACAAGGGCCGGGGGCCGGATATGAAAGAACGAATCAGCGCCTTTGGAAAGTGGCGTCCTAAATTATCAAATAGCTCAAAGCTGAAGCACATATTTAATTATCTGGGGACGCCCCCTTGGTCCCCCATATTTCGTTCCTCCGCTTTGGGCCAGGTCGATAAGCTCAGGGGCGATGCTTTTCTTCGTCCGTTGGAGCGGCTTGTTCGATGCCCTTATTTGCCCTCATCTTCGCGTAGTCGGCTATCTCCCGCATGCGAGCGAACCATACACCTTCATGTTCGAGCATGTACCTGATCAAGCGCTCAAGCATCTGCATCCGGTGAGGACGTCCAATGACTTGTGGGTGGCAAGTAAGGTTGAAAACGGCATCCCCACCTTCGGCGTAGAGGCCATCAAAGTCTCCGCGCCAGATCTCTTCGACTTTGGAGGGCGAACTTAGGCCGGGCAATACGGTCGGATGGGAGAGAAACATAAAATGAGGAGTGTCTGTCAATTCTATCGAAATGGGGATTTCCAAGATTTTCCTGTCTTTTTTCGGATCTTGAACCAAATATGGTCGATCAGATGCCATCATGCTCGAATCATAGATAAACCCCATCTCTATTAACAAACCCAAAGTGTTCGGCGACAATTCCGCGGAGGGCGAACGGAAACCGACAGGGCGTTTTCCTGTGACCTTCTCAAGCACTCCTGTTCCCTTCAGCAACATTTCCCTCTCTTGTTCTATGTTTAGCAAATTCGGAGGCTCATGTAGGTAACCGTGATGTCCAATTTCATGGCCGGCCTGGGCAATGGCCCTCACTTCCTCCGGGTGCTGCTCGGCAGTATAGCCTGGGATGAAAAAGGTGGCACGCAGATCATATTTTTCGAGCAACCCAAGTATCCTTGGAATGCCTTACCTTGCCCCATAACTGCCTCGGGAGATTGCGGAAGGAGAAGTCATTTTAGCGGGACCCACCCAGTAGGATTCTGCGTCAAAATCGAACGTCAGAGCCACGATAAGACGGTGGGCCTCAAGTGTGCCACGTAACGATTTCTCAGGCATCCTTACGGTCTCCCTTTCCTGGGAAAGTCATTCTTCTTTCCAACCCATGCTTGAATATAAGAAGCATTAAAAACGAACGACAATATAGTAATAGCCTTCGAAGCGATTTTGTCTACAAAGGCTGAAATTTCCTCATCAAGATAATTTGGAATGTTCAGCTTGATATCTAGGCGATAATGTCCCCTCTCTATTAAATCCAACAAGCGCTGCTTCAGCGCCGATTTGATTTTTCATGTCAAAACCTCCATCAATATTATTTCGTATTACAGTAATATGATCGATAAGGTCTGTCAATTTTATAGATGGCCAACGCCAAGATCATCAGTGGCGGGCGCGGCGGTTTTTTGCCGCGTCCCTCTCCAGCGACCTGTTCGGCGTAATGAAACTCGCATCAGGAGGCCCGAAGTAAGGATTCTTCCACTAACTGGGGTACTTTGATAGGAGCAAAGTAGGAGGCGGGATATAGATAGTCCTCTCCACTCTCATCAATGACTCGGATATCACCATCGGCGGCCGCATCTTCATCTGGAATGACCCGATAAATCTTATGCAGCTCTAATGAGGCAGGATAGTTTTCGTTATTGATGCAAACCACAAATCCTGGTGGTGTTTTTTTTGATGTTTTCATAGCTTACTCCATATACCTTTTACGTTTTATTTCTTTTTTACCGACACCATGGGCTTCATACCAGTGAAGCTCAGCCAAACGAATTCGTCCAGTACGAAGGCGGACACGAGCGATTCCCTTCATTTTTCGCCAGTTTCCAAAGCCATACATTTTCCTTAAGCGGTCCAGATCACGAATTGCTGGCCCTTTCGCAATAATTTCAATATTCTCAATCTCATCGATTATATCAAAATCTGTCATATTGGACTATATCATTATGTACCACGGGACACGAGGGGTAAATCTTGAATTCTTGCCTATCATATATTGGGTTGAAGCCGTGAATGTTGGTAGCCAAGAAATCGGTGATTGACAATATTGTTGTGGGCATTTCGGCATTGGGTTGGACCAAGGTATTTTATTGATATTCAAGAATTATCTTACCAAAAGTAGGTGTTTTCAAGCCTTAAAGGCTCATTTTCATTTCCCAAAATGCCCCTGTAAGGAGCCGGGGGCTCCCGCAGTTCATAGCTCCCATCCCCTCCAATCACTTCAAGGCCTATCCCTTTGACCCCAAGCTTGTCCTTCGTGGCCGTCACAAATGCCGCACTCCCCACCCCGGTTAAATAGAGCAACCAGACTTAACGGGGCAGGCCGCGACACTCTCCGTCCATTTTCTTCCCCGGAAGTGTAATGAATAGTGACGCCGGTTCTTAACTTGATGGAAGAGGGCATCCTTTTGCCTTTATATCCTCCAGGACCTCCTCCAGTCGCTCCGGACAGTAGTTGCTATCGATCTCGCATCTGAATAGCTAGATTCTTTCAATCCTCCTAACCATGATATGGAGGAGAGCACCAGCAGTGTCGACTCGAGATCTTCCGGGCATCTTTCATCATTACGATTCCAAACCTTTCCCCTTTTACCATCCCATTTTTTTCTCGACATGAGTAATATAGGATGTCCGCTTTCACATATTGTTATACCAAGAAATGCCCTACTCTTTGCTCTTTTCAAGAATTTCCGAGTTTTCAACGCCCTTAAGTGCAGCCAGACAACTATTGAGAGCATCTTCTAACGACTTTCCTGTGGTTCTGAACTCTTCTTTAGCAGGGCTTAATGGGAGTGGCAAATCTACTGGCAAAGCGTAAAATAAACCACCTTCTTTGGCGTTCAAGTGCTCATATACATCTATCCATACAATATCTTTACCGTTCCTCTCCCTCCTAAATCTGTGAACCTTAAACAATTGATCGTTTTCACTAACGTTCAACATTTTGTACTCCGTTTTTATTGCTATAACGCCCCGGATGAACTCCTCCGGTGAGGACGCCGTCTGCGGCGGCCTTACCGGAGTCGCGTTCGATCCGGTTGTGTACGCCCGGCATGTCAAAGATCCCGATGCCGGGGAGTGTGAACTTATGGGGTGAAAGTCCCCTGTACGTGAATCCTGTTAATGTGTTGGACATATTAACAAAAGTACTACCCGAAAGCAAGTCGAAGATCCCGAGCTGGTCTCGGGGGGCGGCACCGGGAGGGACCGTCTGAAGGAAGCCCAAGTGCAAAGCTATGAGCCGACGAATCGCTGGTGGGCTCAAGGATCAGGGGCTTCTATCTGTCAAAGAACTGTAGGTTCACCCTGTTGAAAAGGTTCGCTAGTCTCTGTGAACCGCCCCGTGCGGACCCGCATGCGGGGTGGTGTGGGGGCTGGGGGACTAAAACCCCCGGCTACCCGATTGGGCTATAAAGCATAGCTAAAAAGCCTAATCGTCAAATTAACAAATTAGCCGATGTCTTTCCACGAAAGCATAAAAGTATAGGCGTCCCCATTTCCGCATATATGCCTGTCATATGACCTCTCTATTTTTACTTCCTAACAACATGCTCTCCTGCCGGGGATCGCGGAGCGAAGCGGCGCGATTCTCCGGTCAGGAGCAGCAACTGGGTGTGCTGGCCATCTAGTTCTTGACGAATAGGTAGCAACCGATCCCAAATCCCATGCCTGCGACCCGTTCGAGTCTTTTCTCTCCGATTGGTTGTGCACTGATGGCCTCAGCGACGTAGTTCTTGAAGCCCTCATCAACGCCTCTGACCTGAAGCAGCCTTGAGCCATCAGTTGGATCATAACACGTGACGCAGTAACGATCTGGGATGCCACTCTCTACTGTAACAGACATCGCAAAATCCCCTTCGGAGTACTCCTTCTTCCTGTCGGTTGACAGTATTTTGGCACAGAGCGTTCTTAGTCTCTCAGCCATCAATTGGCCAGCACTGACATCGTAAGGTCCCTGTGAGACTGAGAAGAATATTATTTCATTGGGGAGCAGCATTCGTTTGAGGTCCAGCAGGAAAGGTGCCATGCCCATGTCAAGTGAACACAGTGTATTCCCGAGCATACTTAGGAAGAGAGGGACGCCAAGATACGATCTAACGTGTCTGAACACACAGTCCAAACCACGCTCAATATCAGCTACTATGCCAAAAGGCACTTCAGTGACTCTTGATAGCCTAGAAACCGACGTCTCAAGCAGATGCTTACTTATATCAACAGGTATGTATCCTGCCATTTTCGTGTGCTTCGAAAGCAGCTTGACGAGATCAAGATCTACTCTCCCATCACCACAGCCGAACGACAGAAAGGCAACCTCAGTTGGCGGTTCTGCCGCCATGGCCTCTTTAATCAGTTCCTCATACATGCCTGAAACAGGATCCGCTCTGCATTCAGAGTCGGGATACTCGGGTGCGGCGGAAAGAGACAACCAACTGGCCACATGATCCTCTGACCAGTACAAAGATCGGTGACATGTGTCACCGCAGAATGGATAGCAATCTAAAAGATTGTGCTCCACCACTATTTCACTCATTGTTCGTTCCTCTTCAGTTTCAGTGTGGATGCGCCAATGACGTTCCTGTCTCCGCTGTAACCAACGACTTGCCCTTCTAGCTGATCACCATCAGTGTTCAGAATGAGAAGAAGGGTACCGAAGTATGCCTTCGATGGGTCTTTTGATCTGTAGTCCAGCTTGAGGAATCTGTTCTCAAGAAAACCTCCGTCAACAAGGAAAGTTCCTTCACGCTTCGGCGGGCCATCCAAACGGGCATAGTACTCACCGCTAACTTTCCTTTCAGACACCTCAAGCGTCAACCTTGCATAGATCGGCACTGGAGTAGCCCCAAGTCCGATATACTGCGTCTCGATACCTTCCCAAGTACCCATTAGGGCTGCTCGCCGCTCAGACGGCTGATGGACGTACTTCCGCGTTTGAGCGTATTGTGTGAGAGAAAACGTCAGCAGTGTAGCACTGATTGTCGCCACAGCCCCAATAAGGGCTGCAACTATCGTCGCGTTAGGTTTTCGCTGGGTCACGTCGTCCTCCGGAAGAGGTGTTTTCTTCTCTAGCTAGATTTGTCCAACAGACTTTGTAGTAGTCTGCACAACGAGGAAATCAGCGAGGCGGTTTATCGCATCCAATGGATTTGATTGTTATCCCGTTTCATTTAGATGAATATAGTTTTACAATTTCATCTATTATCTTATCCCTGCTCTCTCTTAATCTATTTAGCTTAGTTCTACTTTCCTTCAATATTTGTTTTGTTTCTCCACCAGGACGCTGTTTTTTTCTGCACAACATGTCCCATAGGGGAGACAGAATTCGCATACTTTCATCTATATTTTGGCCATATTCCGTTAAATGCCTTTTTAAAGTATCCAGTTTATCTCTTTTGATAAGAAAATTCGCATCAGTGTATTTGTAAAGACTCCAATACCACCACCAAGCCAAATCATCAAATTTTAAGTATCTTTCATTAACACTTACTCGCAGTTTTTCTTTTTCTTTATTGAACCTTTCAACTTCAAATTTTATATCTGGATCGTCTCTGAAATCTTTATAAAATATTTCTAGCATGGTTTGAATATTATTAAGTTGACTGTTAATTCTTTCATTATTTTTAATAAACTTACCTATTGCCTTAACTTTCTCCTCCCTTATAATTCTTTTTCTTACATTAGAGTCTTGAATTTTTGGAATCACTAAATATGATACAAGCCACGCAATTGTCATTAATATGATACCAGCGATAAGAGTATGATTTAAGAAGTTTAATATTCTTTGAAGCATATTTAATTTCCTCCCATAGCCATTGTATTTTATATTCATCTAATCAGGATAACGGGGCGAGCTGAGCAGAATCTGTATAAAGCCAGGATGCCGAAGGCACCACTGGCTGTTATGCAGATTCCTGCTCCAGCGATTGATAGGCGGAGCGCGAGCGACGACTGTCAGTCGCTGAAGCGAAGCTCAGCTCGCCCCGATAGGCGCGACCGCGCGCGGTCGCGCCTATCATATATTGGGTTGAAGCCGTGAATATTGGTAGCCAAGAAATCGGTCGTTGACTCAAAGGGCTCAAGTGTTCCCTTTGTTGATCTACGTTTCGGGTTTCAGCTGTACGTCACTGGTTGAAGTGGGGAAGGGAACGACGGATTTCTCATGAAGGTTTTTCTCCCAACAGGACAGAAAGTTCCTGTCAGGAGTTAGGTAGGCCCATTTTGAGGTGGTACTCCATGGGGAAATGATGAAACATAGGCTTAAGGCGCAAGGTTTAAGGTTTCTGGATCAATTGTATTTGATCTTAGTTAAAACAAAGAGAAAGTCAATAAGAATTTGCTGTGGTAATGGCGAAGATAAATTTCTGTTGTTTATTCTTATGCCTCACACCCGCTTCGCTAGAGGCACAGCCTCCGGCCCGTAGGGCCTCCCGCCCAGAGGGAGATCACAGAGAGAGGTACGTTCTTTGCCTGATTTTTTGAGAGGAAAAATCAGGCAAAACAATCAACCTCCGGTTTGAAGGGTTCAATTTTTCTGGTTGTGCCTTTCTGAATCGGATGCTTGACGATTCCAGTACTTCGCCCGGATCTCCTTTTTGAGGATTTTCCCCTGAGGGCTCTTGGGCAGCGATTTCACGAACTCAACTGATTTGGGCGCCTTGTAGGAGGCCATTCGTTCTCTGCAGAAGGCAATGATCTCGTCCTCAGCGGCAGAAGCCCCTTGTCTCAGAATGATTTCTGCATGTACGCGCTCCACCCACACAGGATCAGGTATTCCTATAACGGCGGCCTCGGCGACATCAGGGTGCCTGTATAAGATCTCTTCAACCTCTCGTGGGGACACATTTTCACCGCCGGTTATGATCATGTCCTTTTTCCTATCCACGATATAGATATATCCTTTTTGATCATAAAATCCCATGTCGCCGGTATGGAGCCACCCATCTCGGATCGCGTCTGATGTCTCATCAGGCCTCTTCCAGTATTCAACCATGATGGAATCGCTCTGAACGATGATCTCACCCGCAATACCCGGTTCAACATCGTTATCCTTTTCATCGACTATCCGAACATGGACGCCGATGCTCGGCTGTCCGCACGAACTCAGGACCTCTTGCTCGTCTAAAGGTTTGTGTAAGACATCATGGGCCTTTTTTGGTAAAAAGGCGACCTGCGGCCCTGACTCAGTCTGTCCATAGCCC
>CAYVMN010000051.1:0-22716 GCA_964452575.1 uncultured Desulfobacteraceae bacterium
TCGCGGAAAAACCCCAAAAGAAGAAACCTCAAGTACCGGCCATGCCGCCGGAAGATATGTATTAATCCCTTTTAGTCTGACCTCTTTTTCGGGCAGGGCAAACGCCCTGCCCGGCCTTCAAGGGCAGATATTCCGATTCCTCTCTTTCCCCTATTCCTTTGACATCAGTCCGTGGCGGATAGTAAATAATTCATGCTCAAAGGACCTAGCTTCTATCAGTGAAATGAAGTCCATTCCGTCTAAAGGGAAGATGATCATGGTAAAGGAGGGTGGTCACGGGTTCTGGGATTTGAATACTTAAGATTCGGAAACGAGACAGCTCACTTGCGGAGCCTAGAAAATGATCGTTCAAATATATGAAATTCAGACTCCTCAGGAGGCTGAAAAATGCATCCAACGGGGAGTAGACCACCTTGGAAGTGTCCTTTTGAACAAAGACGAGTGGCGTGTGCCCACGCTCAAGGAGGTCTTCAATCTCACCGAGGGAACAGATGCCAAGAACAGCTTGATACCCCTTTTCAGGGAAGGCCAAGTCCTTTTCAAAGCCCTGGATTATTACCGGCCCGATTTCGTCCATTTTTGCACCAACCCGACCGACCGACAGGGCCATATGGCGCATGTGGATCAATTTGCCGAGTATCAGGCACGATTGAGGGAGAAATTTCCTCAAATAGGGGTTATGCGTTCGGTTCCGGTCCCGGGGAAAGGGGTATGCCCTCGGTTTTCCGCTACCGAGATCGCCCTGTCCTTTGAGCCGTTTAGTGACATGCTCTTGATAGACACATGGCTCGGAAAAGAACCTGTCGAGGGATTCATCGGTCTCACCGGCAAGACATCAGACTGGGATGTCGCAAGAGACCTCGTCAGCCGGTGCAGGATCCCGGTTGTGCTGGGCGGAGGCCTTTCCCCGACAAATGTCTATGAGGCTGTCATGAAGGTGCGGCCTGCAGGGGCAGATAGTTGTACTGAAACCAATCTCACCGGCAAGGATGGAAGACCTATTAGATTCAAGAAGGACTTCCAGAAGGTGGCTCAATTTGTAAAGGAGGTAAGAAGGGCAGAAAGCGATCTCTTGTCAAAAGGTCTCACGAAGGCCCTTCTTATATGAACCCTTTTCAGACGACTGCAGGCAAAATGGAGAGAAGAGCAAGTTTAAACTTGTAAAGCCCAAGTTTTCTTGTATACTCAGTATACTGGTAGCATTTTAAAGGGGCAGATGAGCAATCCTGAGGTTGCGATTTGGAATAACCCGTACCCACAGGGGCCCGAGACGTGGTCAGCATATTGATAGTAGATGATGAACCCTCAGTCTGCGAGGTACTGGAAGACTTTCTGGTCCAGGCGGGGTATGACACCGGCACAGCCCATACCGGAGAAGAGGCTCTCCAAATACTCTCGAGGCAGCACTACGACCTGATGCTATTGGATCTAAAGATGCCAGGGATGGGAGGGCTGGAGGTACTCAAAGAAATAAGAAGGAGATCCTATCATGTGGGTACAGTTGTCATCACTGGTGTTGAGGACCTGGACCTGGCACGAGAGGTGATAAGAAGCGGTGCCATAGATTACCTAAACAAGCCTTTCGATCTAAAAATGCTTGCTACCACCATTCAATTTGCACTCAAGAAACAGAGGATAATCTGGGGGGCCGCAGAGTCAGACCATTAGGCCGCTATCTGCCTCCCTTAATGCGGGCCTTTAGATGAGAGTAGATATCCTCAATGATCTCCCTAGAGACCTCTGCCATAGCCAGACTCATCGCCCCGGCCAAGGAGGCCGGGGTCTTTTGTTTGCACGACTCCGTTTTGCCGTAAGTCTTCTGGAAAAGGACCCTTTTACTGATATCCGGCTCATTTTCTGCCATCAACGTTATATTGACCTTTAAGACCGCCTTCCAGCTGTCTTTATCGTCCCACTCAAAGAATTCATCAACCGAACCTTCTACAACAAAGGAAGAGGTAAGCATGCTTTCATAGGGAAGGACCGCCTCGAATAGACCCGATTGTTGCATATCCCGGCTCAAAAAATAGGTGACAAGATCCCCGGGATTGGCACGCCATTGATGATAGATATCGGCCTCTCTCCTAAATGACCTATCCCTGTAAATCATCTGCTCGGTATTGTATGAGGGGGCAACGCTAAAACGAACCAGCCGGATGATGACAGGCAGGGTCTGGAGACCTGTTATCCTGGGAGGCTCATATTCGAGGGTATAGAAATTGATCTTGACCCCTGGTTCCTTGAGATTCAGACATGCGCCTACAAGAATGACCAATAGCAGACCAGACATCCTCTTGTAGCGATTCATAGACAATCTCCGCTAATCTCCTTTGGCCTCCGGCTCAATCTCCCGAGGAGCAGGGGCAGCCCCGAATATCAACTGGGACGGTTGATTAACGAGGAGCCCAATCAGGCGGTTCAGATTCTGAGTCGCCTTTTCCAGGTTCTGGGCCACTACCAGTAGATAACGCCTTAGATACGCGACCGAATCGTCTGTGCCGCTGGCCACCGATGCCCCTTTCTCCAGAAAGATATTTGCATTCTTCAGGGCCTTCTCGAGCTCCTCGACTGCGGTCCTTAGTGGTTGCCGATTTTCCTCAATTATCTTCTCTAGCCTTCCAAGGGTCCTTTCCGCCCGACTAACGGTCCTCTCGGCCTTAACCATCATGCTATTTAGCGACCCCGCCACCTGCCCAAGAGAGGTCAAGATCCTGTCCCACCTCTCCTTATCAAGGACGTAATTGACTCTCTCCAGAGAAGCCTTCACGTCTGTGGAGATCCCTTTTACATCTGCATCTTCCATCATCTGGTTTGCCCTGTCCAAGGTCACTTTTACCTTGTCAGAGACTCCTTTGAGGTCCATGGAGCTTGCCTGTTTGAGAAAATCATCAATTCCCTTTATCAGCTCGCTGATCTCAGACGGTTTTGAAGCCACGACAGGATACTCTGAAGGAAAGGTGAGTTTGGGAGATTGGTCAGGTTCCCCCTTTTTTTTGCGGTCAAGCTCCACAAACATGCTCCCAGTAATCCCCACATTCTTCAACTGGGCCACCATATCACTGTCCAGGGGTTGACCCGATTCGATCTTTAATACCACCTGTATCAACTTGGAATCAGGGGCAACCCCTATGCTCTGTACCCGACCGATAGTGACTCCCCTGTATTTTACCGGCGAGTCCTTTTGAAGGCCCTGAACCGATTCATTCAAATAGGTCGCATAATATTGCCCCTTCTCCAGGAAACGGGACATGCCCAGCCAGATGATGGCCAACACGGTAAGGATAATTCCACTGGTAACAAAGGCCCCAACGGCCAATTTTGTCTTCTGGGAGGCCATTCTTTACTCCACACCCTCAAGCCGCGGCCTTATACCCGGCCCGGGGATTGAAGAAGTTTTTGACGAACGGATTCTGGCTGTAATCCCTCAGATACTTAGGATCACCCTCGGCGATTATTCCCTTACTGCCCTTATCAAGCATAATGACCCTATGCGCCACGGCAAAGATGCTACGAAGCTCGTGGGTCACAATGACCATAGTAGTTCCAAATGCCCTGTTCAAATGGATGATAAGCTCATCCATTTCGGCGGAGGTCACTGGATCGAGACCTGCTGAGGGTTCATCAAAAAACAGGATCTTGGGATTAAGGGCCATCGCCCTTGCCAATCCTGCCCTCTTTCTCATTCCACCACTCAGTTCAGACGGGAGGTAATTTTCATAACCGTCCAGATTGACCACCTTCAACTTCATCCTGACCATTGTATCTACCGATTTCTGGGGGAGATCCGTATATTCTTTGATGGGTAATGCCACATTCTCTGCCAGAGTCATAGATCCCAGGAGGGCAGAGCCCTGATACAGGACGCCGATCTTTCTAAATACCTTTCGCAGTGCAGTCTCGTCGCTATTGGAGATATCGTCACCATCAATAATTATCTTTCCTGCACGGGGTGGAATAAGCCCTATTATGTGTTTCATCAACGTGCTCTTTCCGCACCCGCTTCCTCCTAAGATAACGAATATCTCGCCTTCATAGACATCGAATGAGATCTGCTCAAGGATGATCTTATCCCCGTATCCTGCTGCCAGATCTTTGACCCTGATAATGGCCTGCCCACTCATCGTCTATCCTTCCCTAGTCCCAGTATCGAAGAACCACGGCAAATACCGAATCTGAGAGTATGATCAAAAATATGCTGCTTACAACGGCTGATGTGGTGGCTGCTCCAACAGATGCTGCCCCGCCCCTGACCTGAAAACCCCTCATACAACCAATCCAGGATATGAGAAGGCCAAATACCCCGCTCTTTAAGAAACCCCAAAATACGTCAAAGAGTCTCAAGGTCTTGATGGTCTGTCCGATATAGGCACTGGCAGTCAAATCAAGCATGAAGACCCCTACCACAAGTCCCCCCGCAATTGCAAATAGGTCGGAGAACAACGTAAGTATCGGCACCATAATAACCGAGGCTATTACCTTGGGAACTGCCAGGAAGCGGGTCGGTTCAAAGCCCATGGTAAAGAGCGCGTCCACCTCTTCAGAGATTTTCATTGTCCCTATCTCTGCCGCAAAGGCCGAACCTGATCTTCCTGCCACAATGATGGCCGTCATAATGGGGCCAAGTTCACGGACCATTGCCAGGCTTACCAGTGAGGCCACGTAGATGTTGGCCCCAAACTGCTCCAGTTGAACCGCTGACATGAAGGCCATAATAAGTCCCATCAGAAAACTGATCAGGCCGACAATAGGAAGTGCATCCACCCCTGTTTTTTGCATACATAAGATAGTGTCATCGGTCCGCAAGGCCTTGGGGTGGGAACAGATATAGAGCAAGGACAGTACGACAGACCCTATGAAGGCCACAAGGTATTTGAGATCTGAAGCGTGAGTGAGGGTTGCCTCACCGAGCCGTAGGAATATACCTGGATGACGCTTTCTGACAAATGATGGGCCCCCCTCAGTAAGGAAGTCAAGGTTGAGTGCTGAGATGGTCTCTCTGACTTCGCTGCTGACATTTCGGAGATAAAGCCGGCCCTTCCACTCGGCCAAGGCCCTTCTTAACTCCACAAGGACCAGGACGCCAAAGTCATCCAGATAGGACACCTCTTCAAGGTCCACTTTCAGGATTGTTGGCCGCTGATTCCTTACTAGTGGGACAATCTGCCTTATCATAGAACCCGAAGTAGAGGCATCCATTGCACCATGCAAATGAAGCACGGTTTCTTCACCGCCTCCGGATATCTCATATCGAAAGGGTGGCAGATCGCCTGTTGTCTCCATAGATTTCTAGGGTCCTTTCCTTGTGAATTTGAATTGTCTCAAATCCCCCTCATCTACATCATATTCGCGCCCAAGGAGATCTGGATCTAGTTGAAAGACCACCCACCCGAGCAAGCGAGAGTCCTTTTGCATTACAAAGGCGATCTCCAGCCCCTTACGTCCCATGGGATGATCCTTGTCTGCACGGTACGGGGTAAGCACCCTGTGCTGTGAACCCTCACTACCTTGAAACTCCATACCAGCATAACTGCTGCCCACCATGATGGTGGCGTCCTTCTCGCCCTTCATGAGGGAAGATTCAAACACCTTTTTGTCGCTATCGAGCAGGAGCAGTCCCTTGTAAAGAATTCCATCATCTTTCTGAATATCAAGGAACTCTTTCATCCGTTTGCCCGCCTCCAATCTATCGCCGCTAGCAAATGGATCGGATAAAAGGGTTTGGAGGAAAAAATAGTCTTTTGCCAGCTGATTTTGTAGGTCCAGTTTCTTTATATCTGTTGCCTTCAGGCCCTTTGAAAAGTAGGGGTAGCCCAGGAATATCGCTAGCACGAGCATACCAAGCAACAAAAAAGATGGTATGAGCCAGCTTCGGACCCGCCGATACTTCCTCTGCAGCCTTTCGACCGACGTGACGTCTCTTCCCAGGGAAAGTACACCCTGGAAGTTGTGGTGGCTGTCATACAAAACAGTTGTGCTGGTTGATATAAATCGTATACCCTTTTCGGGGTGCCTTATCTTGAGAAGCTTTTCAGTTACAGAATTCTTGGATTGCACCTCCTCAAGGAATTCCCTGTAGGCCACAGGTTCATCATAGATCTCTTCCGCAGGTCTCTTGTTAAGTTCATCCCACTCCCTGCCATACAGGCCTTCAGCGGCCCTGTTCCATGAAAGGATCTTCCCGTCTCGATCGGTCAGTATCACCGCATCAGGGAGCTGGTTGCAAAACTCCTTGAGGCCATAAACAATCTGGGTAACATTATCGAGCCGTTTGGCCAGTATCCTTGTGATCCCCCTCGCAACTGCCGGAAACTCACTGAGGAAAAGATTCAGGTCCTCTTTTGGAATTCTGATGACCTTTACATCACTGCCGGCCCTAAGCGTTGCCGTTCTCTTGGCGCCCAGTATGAAAGACATCTCACCCATAGGGGAGCCTGGCTCACTGACCTCCGATATCTTGTTTTTCCCTTTGATGACATCCACTCTTCCTGAGACCAGGATAAAGAGATCCTGTGAAGGGTCTCCCTCGAGGCAGATCGTCTGGCCAATTCTGAAAACGGTAAGGTATTTTTCCAGTGCTGGATTGCTTAGAATTTCATCTAGCATGAGGAGTGATTTGTTATGTGTCTAATATATTTTAATTATAAACAAATATACTCTTTAGGTCAATTGCTATAAAAAGCGACTAGCAGCTAAATTTCTTGACTTAACAGATCGGCCAGGTTTCGATTGCTCAGAACAGACCTTGCAGCCTCGAGTGCCTCTTCAGCCACCCTCCCCCCTGGAGAACCCCCCGCCGCCTTGCCATAAACCATGTCGATGAGTCCGGCTATGTCCGTCTCTTTTACCGGTCCGGCAGGCACATAACCGTCCTCCTTCCCTTCCACGCGTCTGACAAAACCTGCTTCAAGCAGATCCCTCAGGGCCCGCCCCACCTGATTCTCCGGCTGCCGGAGGCGGAGAGAGAGGCCCTCACGATTTGCCATCTCCCTTCTTTTGAATTGCTCAAAGACCGCAACAAGCACGTCTATATACAGTGCGAGTCGGGAACCGCTGGTCAGGACACCCCTTCTTGGGACATACACGTGCCAGGTCTTTATGGCAAAGGACAGTTCTGCGCCAGCCAGGAAGATAATCCATCCCACATATATCCACAAGAGAAAGAGAGGAACAGTCGCGAAGGAACCATAAATGGCATTATACCGTGCTACCCCGATCTGTAGCTTCAGATATAGGGCCTGGACCAATATCCAGGCAATGCCACCGAAAAGACCGCCAATAAATGCGGACAGGCGGGGGACCCTTGTGTTGGGGAGAAATCGATAAAGGACGGTAAATGTCAAAACCACAACCGCCCCTGGAACCGTCTTGAGCAAGAGAGGTTCCATCCATGCTCCAGGAAGGACGGCCTTCAACCTGCCAAGCAGCGCCGGACTTTCAAGGACAGTCATGGCCGCAAGGCCCACGTTTATCGCTATCGGCAGCAAGATCATTACCCCTAGATAATTTAATATCTTGAGTCCGAGGGGGCGTTCCTTTTCGACGTGCCATATGGCATTCATTGACTGCTCAAGGCTTCCGAAAAACGGAATCACAATAATGATTATTCCCAGGATTCCGGCCAACCCAAGGGTCGCAAAATTTGTTCGATCCACATAATTGAATACCTTGTCTACAGCCGTCCTCAGGTGTATCGACAATGCCTCTTGAGCCAGGGCCTTTGAGGCCTCCTGGACTTCCCCTTGTCCATTTTTCCCATTGTTCTCATCAGAAGAGGCCTGATCTTGCGTTTCTTTCAAGGAGTCGAAGGCCAGCAGCCTGTCAAAGAAACGATAGACCTCCACGCGCGACTTTCCTTCATCACCAAGACCCTTTAAAACTGCTGTCCCGAGCGCAAGCATCGGCACTATGGAAATAAAGACCATCAGCGTCAGTCCCCTGGCCCGCAGGGTAATAGCCTCGATCCGCATCTGTTCAACCACGATAAACAGAATCCTAGGGACCACATTGAATGGAACCTGCCAACGGGGAATTTCGGATCTGGGCTCTGTCCAGATCCATGAAAAAAAGGCCCTTCTCTTCTCCCGCATCAGGCCCGGGATGCCTTTGCTTCGTTGCGTTCTTGTGGTCATCCTACAGCTCAGAGCGCCGTCCCCTCAAAACCATGGCTCTCTTTTTTTCGAGTAAACAAAATGGGCCTCAAGCGTTTTGAAAACACTGAGGCGGCCTTTCTTTCAAACCTAAAAACTGCAATTAGCTTTTAGCAATTAGCCGTTAGCTTAAAGGTCTCGAGCATTTGCATGACTTCTCCGTATATTGGAACTCTCATTTTTTGACGCCAACTTATTTCGCCTTAGGTACTTGAAACAATATTGCTAATAGCTAACGGCTAACCGCTAATTGCATCTTTTGGGTCAAAAGTGAAAAGATTAGCTCCTTTTAGGAGACTCAGATCGTTGTTCAATATATCGCCTCGTCTACCGAATTGGCCTGCCGCCGGATACCGTCAGGATCTCCCCGGTTATAAAGTTTGCATCATCAGATGCCAGAAAAAGGGCTGCTCTCGCTACCTCATCCGGTTTGCCTATCCTCCTCAAAATGGATTCTTCAGCCTGCATTCGGGTTATTTCAACCGGCAAAGATTGAGTCATGTCGCTTTCTATGACGCCAGGACAGATCGCGTTTACATTTATGTGGGGCCCAAGGCTTACTGCGAGCGATCGGGTCAGGCCTATGATACCGGTTTTGGAAACAACATATGGGGTGTTGCTGACGGCTGTTTTCTCTGCCAATCCGGCGACCGAAGACATGTTGATGATCTTGCCTCTCTTTTTGCTGAGCATGATAGGGGCGACCTCCTTGGCGCATAGGTAGGCCCCCTTAAGGTTCGTGTTTAACGTCCTATCCCATATTTCCTCGGTAGATGTGAGGAAAGTAGTTTTCATCCATATCCCCGCATTATTGACCAGGATATCTATGGTGCGAAATCTTCTCACAACTTCTTGAACCATCCTTTTGACCTGGTCTCCCATTGAGACATCCGCTCTTATGACCTGCGCCTCACCACCCAGTTTATGGATTTCATCCGCGAGGTTTTTGGCTCCTTCCTCAAAAGTGAGGTAATTTATCGCCACCATGGCCCCTTCTTCTGCGAACAACTTCCCTATGGAACGACCAATACCCCGGCCACCGCCCGTGATAAGCGCTACTTTTCCCTTTAGCCTCATGATCACCTCGACACAGAAGTTGAAAGAAATATGATGCCATCTTTCATTCGATTCTAGACCACTCGTTTTCCGTTGTCCATTTGGAAAAAGAGTTCAGGCATACATATGACCCGGTTTCTTTAGAAATTCGATGCTTTATTTTAGGGACTCAATCTGCTACCTAGTTCTTAGGGGGTGGAGCGGAATGGGCTTGACAACCTGTGGGCAAGGGTGTGTACAACGGGTATGCCAACAAAAAAGATAGAGACGAAGAGGGGGGACCAAGACCAATATGAAGGACAAAGGCCAGGAATATGAGGCCCCATGGGATTTGGAAGCGGATGTAGTCATTGTGGGCGCTGGGGGAGCCGGGCTTGCTGCTGCCGTTGAGGCGTCAGGTTCGGGGGTAGATACCATCGTATTTGAGAAGCAATCCCGCATTTGTGATTCCTCTACCGCCCTCAGCGCTGGGATAATCAGTTTTGCTGGAACGGATGTGCAGGAAAAACAGGGAATCCATGATTCAAATGATTTGTTTTATCAGGACATCATGGAGGTAGGCCTCCAGAAAGGTGATCCACGCATGGTCCACGCCTATGTCATCAATCAACTTGACACCTTCTACTGGCTAACAAACCTGGGGCTCAAATGGGGCAATGTCTCTGCCGCCGCAGGGATGAGTGTGCCCCGCGGGCATTTCACCGACCCACTCGAATGTGTCAGAATTCTGAACGCCGCGGCTGAAATGAGAGGGACACGGATCTTCCTTAATTCTGCTGTGACGGGACTTGTCACAAAAAATGAGAAAAGGGTCGTCGGATGTCATTTTGTAAGGGCCGGACATGCTGCTCGGGCCAGGGCCCGAAAAGGGGTTGTGCTGGCCACAGGGGGCTTTGCCCGGGATCCCAAGAGATTGGGGGGCATTGACCCGAGATTCCCTGGCGTGACGGCGACCGCTGGATTGGGACATACGGGAGACGCACTCCGATGGGCAGAGGCCCTGGGGGCTCAATTGAAGGACATGGAATATGTGAAACCCAGCTTCGAACTCCACGTTCGAGGGAAATCGTCGAGGGAAATCCTTTTGATGTTCTATCTTGGTGCGATTATTGTCGACAAGAGGGGTAGACGATTTGTCAATGAATCCATTTCCTATAAGGAAATCGGCATGGCCTGTCTGGATCGACCCCATGGAGTCGGTTTCCAGGTATTTGATCAGAAGATATATGACCTGGGGGTGAGAAACGCAAGAAGGGCCGGCGCCTCAATACCTGTGGAGAAGTTCGTGATGGGGCTTGATGAGGGCAGGATCAGACTGTTAAAGAGGGCCCATACAATCGATGAACTGGCGGGCCAAATGGGGGTTCCCTCGGATACATTGAGCAAAACTATCGACCATTACAACACCGGTGCAAAAAACGGGAGAGATATGGATTTCGGCAGGACCACCTTGTCAGGACGTGTCGGGAGTCTCACGTGCATAGACACGCCACCCTTTTACGCATACGAAACCAAGAGTCATTTCCTGGCAACCTATGCAGGACTTACGGTTGACGAGGAGATGCGTGTGCTGACCTTCAGGGGAAAGGTCCCCGGATTATATGCCGCAGGTGAAGTTGTCGGCGGGTTCCATGGGGCCAGTTATCACACGGGAACTGCATTGGGCAAGGCCCTTATCTTTGGTCGGATTGCGGGAAGGAATGCCTCACAGGGGCGCTTCTGCGCTTCACCAATTCTTCCTTCAGAAACGAGCCAACCCTGAAAAGGCCTGGGCCAGTGGTTTCTTCGTGTCAGGACAGGCCTTCAGACACGCACCGCAGAAATCATACCCCCCCAATGTTTTTCTTGTTTGACCGGACCCCTCATTAACTTCTTCCGAATCGGCCAGCCCTTGGGCAAACCAGAGAAGACCCAATGGACCGGCCAAGATCCCTGCTCAGGCAGCCGGTGCGTCGCTTGAGATCCTTTTTGAAAGCTCGGATATGTCTGAGACCTTCTCTAGATCGAAGATCCATTGCATGAAATCCAGGGCGGTCTCCCTTTTTACCTGATCTGAGGTAAGACGACAAAATTTATCCCCCGCCCGAGCCCTGTCTAGCGCGTAATTGGCCATGTCTACCAGGTCTTGATCTCCGGTGATGATGTTCCCGTTCTTTAGCCTTATCTCAATCCGGGTATCAAGGAATCCCATGTCCTCGACGCTTATTGTGTTTACCTTACTTGCCAGGTCTAGGAGTCTGGGATCGTCTAACCCGGATAGATAACTATCCACTTTCAGATCCCCATGATAGAGTGCCGCTGCGATGGAAAACGGCTTGCTCAAAAGGGCCTGATCTATTGTGTTAAAGGGGCCATGGTAGTCTCCACCCGGATATGCCTTGTTTGGCGGTGACACCCACACGTGAATCTCTTCAACCTCTTTTGGATCTATCCTATGTTGTTTTGCTAGGACTCCGATGATGTCAACCCCAATCTGGTTATAACCACAGGTGGCGAAAGGCTTGAAAATATTCTTGACAACCTCGAAATCCTGACCCAATGTGCTGACAATCTCATGCCTCTTGGAGAGGATCTCGGACCTCAACTGCTGCCCCCCGAAACAGGCGAAGAAACCACATTCCCCTTCCAGCGTCGCCTTTGCTCCCGGGGCCCCCCTTTTCGCCAGCGCAGCGGCCATAATACCGTTCCTTATGGCAATGCCGTTTTGAAACCGCCACTCCATGGAACCTGTATTTGAGGCCTGCAGGAGCCCGCATGAGCAGTTCGCCGCTAAAGCGATTGCGTTGTGTAATTGTTTGCGTGTAAGGCCCATTAGTTTTCCGGCAGCCACAGCAGCTGCGAAAGGCCCGAAGACCGGACTGGCACGAAATCCGCGGCTAACTATGACCTGACCCGATTTCACACTAATTCTTCCGACAACCTCATAGGCGGCAACAACAGACGACAAAAGATCTTTCCCCCCTTTCTTCTCTTGTTCCGCGGTGGCAATTGCCGTCGGGACGATCAAGGAGCCCATGTGACCGACCGTTGACTCTTGCATATCATCGTGAAGGATACTGTGCATGAGGAGGCAGTTTGCCCAGGCAGTGCTTTCCAGGTCACTTTTTTCTCCGCTAACCCATACTGTGCAGTTTCCTTCCTTTTTCATACCTTTCCAAAGATCGAGGGCAATCTCCGACGATGGCAACCGGTAACCGGCAAAGGCGCATGCAATACCGTCGGCAATGCTGATCTTTGCCTTTTCCACTGCTTCGGTTGGTAAATGCTCGAAAGAAAGCCCGTAAACAAATTCCGATAAGACTTCAGCCAATGTTCCCTCGGCCATTTGATCCTCCTTTGTGTCTTTATTTCTTCATAGAGCCATTTTTCATAAATCTCTCATGAAAGGAAAATGCCTCTTCCAATAAGTGCGGTTCGTGTCCGCCTCCCTCCTTTTTTGCCATCTCAAAGTATTCTCGAAGAATGGGGCGATAGTCTGGGTGGGAGCAGCACCCTATAATCTTTTCAGCCCGCCCCAGTGGAGAGGCTCCTCGTAAATCCGCTAATCCTTGTTCGGTTACGACGATGTCAACACCGTGTTCAGGGATATCCACGTGCGACACCATGGGTACAATAGAAGATATATTCTCGCCCTTGGCTGTTGAGGGGAGGAGGATCACAGAGAGATAGGCGTTCATTGCAAATTCGCTCACCCCCCCGATCCCGCTCACCACATCCCCATTCATGATATGACTCGAGTTGGCATGTCCGTAAATATCCACCTCGATGGCCCCGTTCAAGGCAAGAAGGCCGAGTCTCATGATGACCTCAGGGCAGTCTGTGATTTCGACAGGTCTTATCACGATATGTCTTTTGTAATGATCGAGATCTTTGAGGAGTTTTTCCTCCCCTTGGGACGAAAGCTGGAGGCCGGAACCCGTAGCCGCCCTTATCTTGCCCTGGTCGATAAGATCAAGAATCGGGTCGTTGAGAATCGCGGAGTAAAACTCCAGCCCCTGAAATGGAGATTGCCCCAGGTCCTCAAGAATAGCCCTCGGGATCCTGCCTAACCCGATTTCGATAGGCCGTAGGCTTTGGGGAAGCCGGCCTGCGGAAACCTCCTGGTTCAAAAAGTCCATGAGATTCTTGCTGATTGCTTTGCTTATGTCGTCTGGCTGACCCTCTGGAAGTCTGGATTCTGGGCGCGTTGATGGAACAATATAGATAACCTTCTCAGGATTCACAGGGATATAGGATGTCCCAATTCGGTCATCAACCTTTCTTATGGGAATCATTTCCCTATATGGAGGAACTCCCGGGATGTAGATGTCATGGAATTCTCCCAATTCCAGAGGATAATAGGTGTTCAGTTGAACGATCACATGCCTTGCAGCCTGGACAAAATTCGGCATATCCGCAAGGCGATAAGAGGGAATCAGACTTCCTCCCTCGGTAATACCCACTGCCTCTACAATTGCAAAATCCAGGATCCCAAGTTCGCCGCTCCTGATCCCCTGATAAAAAAAACCAAGACGCGTGTCCAGATACTCGACACGTCTTGCATTGATCGATTTCCTCAGTACGGTCTGTTGACCGATCCTCCGCCCGATCGCGCCAAGATCACCAAGAGTGTGGTCAGCTCTCACCTCGTATACTCCGGACCAAAGGTTGATCCGAAAATCCCTATCCCCTTTAGCCTTTCTTTCCAGGGCCTCACAAATCGGCAGAAGGTCACTGGACACTCCGACGGACATACCCGTCTTTATGGATTCTACCGCCCTATCTGCCTCCACAACCCTGGTAAGGAGTTTCTTGCACCTGATTCTTTCACTTAATTCAGACACCATATCCTCTTAGTCTACCTGATCAAAGGCCCTCAATACACCGTAGGTAATGAGTCTTCTGTTGTAATCTTCCTCTTCATCGGGTCTTGGCAAATAGGCGAGCATGCGAGTGACCATACGCTGGGCGACCTCTTCCTTTTTTATACCCCCCGTTTTCATCTGTCTGATCGATTCAAGCATCTGCTCAAAGTAATTAAGCTGCCGGGTGGCCATTTCCCTTCCTCCGACTTCCCCGTGTCCTGGGATGATGGTCTCCACTTCCATTTCCTCAACCTTCCTTAGTATGCTTACCCACGGATCAAATCTGGCACTTACCATGCCTGGATGGCAATTATTCTCCAGGATGTCTCCGGCAAAAAGGACCTTCTCCGAAGGAATATAGATCAGAATAGAATCCGATGAGTGACCCCCACCAAATCTTAGTTGAACCTCTGTGCCGCCCAGGTAGAGATTTAATTCATCGGAGAAGGTTATTTGAGGGGTAATTATTTTGACCTTGCCGAACTTGCCCTCCCAGTCTTCCAGGTATTCCGGCCAAAACATGGCCACGTCCCTCTTGAGGTTTTCCTCATCCATGTAAAATCGAAATCCCCTGGGTGCATTCTTGTGGGCGATGGTCCGGTGAGTTAAGAAACAATTACCCAACATATGATCGAAGTGACAGTGCGTATTAATCAGATAGGTGATCCCCTTCTCATTTATCTTCCTGATTGTCTGGGCCCATTCCCTGGAATCTTCAGGCAAAAAAGGGCTATCCACAAGGATGGCGCCCTCCTTTGTGGAAATAAATCCCACATTCGGGACCAGATAACCGGTTTCCGTGTAGATCATATCCGAAATCTGCTTCATGATTGTTTGCTTATCTAGCCGCCTACATTCCCAAATAGGTCTTAGCGAGATTGGGGTCATTCATGATCTCGGATACTTCGCCACTGAAGGCTATCACTCCGTGATCAAAGACGTATACCTTGTCTGCCAAATCTCCAATGAGATCGATATCCCCTTCCACCATGAGGACTGACATCCCCGATTCCTTGATATCCCTGACAACCTTTTCTACCTCGTCGACAATGACAGGCGCTAACCCCAATGAGGGTTCATCAATAAGGAGCAATGTCGGGTCGGCCATGAGGGCCCTTCCGATGCTCGTCATCTGCTGCTCCCCCCCGGATAGGGTCATGGTCAACTGGCCTTTCCGATTCTCAAGCACAGGAAACATCTTAAAGACCTCTTCGAGACGAGTCTTGAGACGAGAAGCCTTGAGGACATGCCCCCCAACCAACAGGTTTTCCAACACGGTCATTTCCCGGAATGGCTTTCGCCCTTCGGGACAGTGGGCAATGCCCATTCTTGCTACCTTGTGAGCCCTATATTTGAGAAGCGATTCTCCATTAAAGGTGACCGTCCCCCGGGTAGGTTCTACCAGCCTCGAGATGGTCTTGAGTAATGTTGTCTTCCCGGCGCCATTGGGTCCGATAATGGCGGTTAACCCTTTATCAAGTGCCGTAAGACTGAGACGCTCCAGGGCCAATGCGCGGCCGTAGTGAACCGTCAAATCTTTGATTTCAAGCATTTGATCTGGACCACCTCCTCCCCAGATAGGCCTTTAACACCCGATCATCTTTGGAGATCTCCTCAGGACTTCCATCGGCGATCATCTCCCCATAATATAGGACGATAACCCGATTTACCAGCCTCATGAGTTCACGCAACTTGTGTTCAACAATCATGAGGGTCAAGCCTTTACCCGCCAGGTCAATCAATATTTGACTCGCCGACTCGATCTCGTTGGCCGAGAGCCCGGCAAAGGGCTCATCCAACAGAAGAAACTCAGGGGCAGCTCCCTGCGCTCTGCCAAACTCCAGGAGCTTTTGATTGCCGTACCCCAAAAAGGATGCCAACTGGTCCTGATAGGCGCTCAATTTGACACCTTTCAGGATCTGTTGAATGAATTCCTTATTAGAAATGGACAGGTTTTGAATTCTGTTGCTGTTGAACAAGGTCCCGACCGCAACGTTATCATGGACGGTGAGTTCCTTGAAAGGCCTGGGGATTTGGAAAGTCCTGATCATGCCCATCTCGGCCAGCCTATTCGGGCTTTCCCTGGTGACCTCCTTATCCTTAAAAAACACGGATCCAGAGCTGCACTGGTAAAAGCCCGTAGCAACGTTGAACAGGGTCGTCTTGCCAGCGCCATTGGGCCCTATCAGTCCCAGCACCTCACCCTGTTTGACCTCAAAGCTGACCTTGTTAAGTGCCTGCAACTTGCCAAAATGCTTGGACACATTTTCCAGCTTAAAGAAACTACTCATGGCTATTCTCCAGGTCATCCTGGCGATTGGTTCTGCCCCAGCGCCACCATAATGATGCGATTCCTCCCCAAACCCCTCGGGGTGCGATCATCACAACGAATACCAGCACTGCTGCATAAATGATATTCCGATACTCCGCCACAGGGCGCATGATTTCCAGCAGGACCGTGAACACGCCGGCCCCCAGGGCGGCGCCAAATATGGTCCCTGTCCCACCGACAATACCCATGATCACCACATCAAATGAACCGGTCATGCCGAATATTTCGGGTCCGACATGACCCATATAATAAAAGCCGCATATGCCGGCAGTGGTCGTAAAGAAGGCACTGGTCAGACAGGCGATAAGTTTATAAATCGGAATATTGATGCCTACTGCACGGGCCGTATCTTCATCCTCTCTGATGCACTGCAGGGCCAATCCGATTCTGGATTTGACCAAGAGCCTCAATGTGATAATCGTGACAGCCATCAGGATTATGGAAAAATAATAAAGGGCCTCCCGACTAAAGACCCGGGGGATGCTCAGACCATAATCACCGCCGAAAACCTTGATAAACGTCAACGTGATCCGATAAAAGACAAGGGGAAGCACAAAGCTCACCAAGGCAAAGTAGGCCGAGCGGACACGGATGGCAGGCAGGGCCATGAGTAATGACGAGAAAATGCCGACAACGAGTCCAGCCAGAATAGCCAATGGCCGCCCCACGTTCGTATTCACCTCTATCAATGCAATGGTATAGGCTGCCATACCCGCAAAAAAGAGCTGCCCGAAATTCAACATGCCCGTGTATCCGTTCAATAGGTCCCAGCTGACCACATATACCACCCACAGACAGGCCGATGTCAGCAATCCGATGATGTAGAAATCATGATCCGTGAAGGGCACCACCAAGCCAAGACCAATGGAAAGAACGGCCACTACGAGTATTGAAACATGTTTCATCGCTATAGTCTCCCCTTCCCGAATAACCCTGATGGTCTAAACATGAGGGTCAAGATCATGATGACGAACGCAGCGGCCTCTTTAAGGGTGGGGGCAATCAGAAAGGCCGTCAGGAGCGTGGCATACGATACGATGGCTGCGGACACCAGAGTTCCCCATATGGGACCTCCAAGTCCAGCCAGAATCGTCACCGTGAATGCAGCAACCATCAGTTCCCAGCCTATATCAGGGACGACAATTTGAAGAGGGGCAACCAGCACCCCTGCAATACCTGCCAGGGCCCCGGTGATGATAATTGTAATAAGATATATCTCCTCGCTATTGATTCCCGAAATCGAAGCCGTCTCACTGTCCTGGGTGACCGCCCGAATAGCCCTTCCCATCTTGGTCCGCTGCAGAAAAAGGACAAGGAGGGCGACCAGGGAAAAGGCCGCAACAACACTGAGTATTGCCTGATTGGGAATCACAACCCCTAAGATATTGCTGGACCCTTTGATGATGCTCGGAACGAATTTTGTATGGGGCCCCACCGTAAGGATGACAACCTGCTGTATGACATTGGCCAGTCCTGCGGTTAGCAGCAATTGGGAGCTGTGGGGGGCTCTAAGGAGCTTTCTTATAAACCCCAAATAGATGATCAGAAGCAACAGCGCGGTGGAAGCGATGCCGGCGGCAATCGAGGCGCCGAGCGCCCACTTGAGGCCTGTGACCATCAGAAACACCAGATAGCAGGCACTCATGATCACCATGCCGTGACTCAGATTGAGTACATTACAAACGCCAAAGAGCAAAGAAAAGCCTATCGCTATTAAACAATTCAAGGCTGTCCAGATTATGCCGTAAACCACAATTGTCTGTAACACATTGGTCCTCCCCCTGGAAGATGATCAAGTTTCTCCGCAATGCCTATCGGTCTTCTCTCTGGGGCATTAATGGATTAGAATACAGCGTCCATGTCAATGCTTAATCCGGATAAACCGGTAAGAAGATCCTGGCCCTTGCCTTGACGTCTCTTGATAATCACTGGTATAGATCTTAACCGGTCACAGAGGTTTCATCCGAATCATTCCCAAGTGACTACATGGGTTGGGTAACGCAATTTCAATGAAAAGAGATATCCCCGTGACCGGTCATCCTAAAGGGTTCCTGTGCTATTTGCCCATTAACTTCTTTAATCGATCAGTGAGAACTATGTCAGCCGTCTTGATACCACTGGGATAGATCACCTCCTGTTTTCCGTTTTGCCACTGGAAGGCGACCCACCCCCAGGCCTCTCCTTCTTCCCAGCCCCCTCCGACAGGGTTGTGAATCTTGTCCCAACGCTCAATTATGCCACTTATACCGACATATCGATACTTAGGACTCTCCATGGCCTTTACCACTGCCTTGGAATCCACCGTTCCGGCAAGTTTGACCCCTTCGGCCCAGGCCATGACTGCATCGTAAGAGAGGGAATTGTTGTAAGCTATGGGGTATTCACCGAACATTTTCTTATAGTCTTCATACCAAGCCACAGTCTTCTTAGTGATTGGTAATCCGCCAGATCCGCCGATCTTCTCATCCGCTACACCATCGCATTTTCCTTCAGTAATCTTGTGAAATTCGGGATCCTGAGCTTCCACATTATACCCGCAATAAAACATGGGAAGCTGCATATCATACCACTGTTTTACAGAAGGCGTGCCCCCCTTTCCGGTGCTCACGTAATAGAGAATTTCCGCACCGGCAGCCTTGGCCTTGGTGTATTCCACGGAATAATCGGTCGCATCCGGCGAAAACCTGGCCTGATAGACAACATCCTTATTTTTTGAATATCTTTCGTGCAGCGGATCATACCATGCGGCCTTCTCACCGAGTAAGGCGATTTTCTTTAGCCCCAGCTTCTCCTGTGCCATCTTTACGGGTTCCCAAAAACAAGCGAGGTGAAAAAGGCCGTTTACTTCTGTGCTGAATGTATACTTGTACGTATTATAATCCTTGGCTATGCGCTGGGCTGTTAGGACTGGACTGGACGCACCGGCAACCATGAATATCTTCTTCGCCTCCATAATAAGCGGCTGGGCCACTATGGCCAGGTCACTCCTCCAGAATCCGACAATGACATCTACTTTATCCTTGTAGAGAAGCCGTTCAACCCCCCGCTTTGATTCGTCGGCACTGAGTTTGTTGTCATACATAATGGGCTCCAGTTTGCGACCCAACAGGCCACCGGAGGCATTGAGGTCCCTGACAGCCATCTCGGCCCCCCGTTTTGCACCCTGACCGCCGGCATAGTCCCAGGCTGAGATTAGCCCGACTTTGATGGGCTCTGCAGCCTCAGATTTGGCTGAGAACCCGATCCCCATGCCAATCGCGAAAACCAAAATGCCTGCAAAAAAAATCTTCCATACTCTTTTCATGAAATTTCTCCTTTCTGCCGTGGTTGTTTGGTTGAATCTAAATCATCACCCCCTTTCTTACCCTAATCCCTTTTCTAGACCTCCTCCTTTCTCGAAGATCGCTGAAGGACCTCCATAATCAATCGCGGTTGAGGACCTCGTAACGCGAATCTTAAAATCTCTTTTCGTAACACTTTAGCGCTTTGAAAAGACTGAGGAGCAAGAGGACCGCCAGGGTCTTTTTTCCAAAGGACGTAAAGGACGGCATCACTTCATAGAACGGCAGTGAGGTCTTAAACCTCGTTACGGAACAGCCCCATAGGAGGACGTCCCTATGAAGAGCCCTCTCCCCTGCCTGGCATAAACTGTATTTAAAGGCAAGGGGGCGTGCCAGAGGCTGTGAAGAATTTGGGTTACGTCCTTTGGAAAAAAGACCCTGGCGGTCCTCCCTCCGGGCCAGAGGCTGCCTTTCTTTCAAAGCGCTAAAGTGTTACCTCTTTTCTTTTTCCATGTCACTTTTCAATACCCGCCT
The DNA here is from genome assembly GCA_964452575.1 of uncultured Desulfobacteraceae bacterium. GTDB lineage: Bacteria > Desulfobacterota > DSM-4660 > Desulfatiglandales > Desulfatiglandaceae > CAYVMN01. The sequence goes on from CAYVMN010000051.1 coordinate 20,195, forward strand.
GAGGATCTTCCCTGCTGCCGATTTGGGTAAACTATCTTTCATGATCTTTACATATTTGGGGACCTTAAACCTGGCCAACCGCTCCTTGCAGTACGCGATAATTTCTTTCTCAGTGATCTGGGCGCCTGGCTTGGGTGTAACCGCAGCAGCCACAGTCTCGCCTTTCGCCACATCGGAAATCCCAAAGACTGCAACCTCACCGACGTTGGGATGCGTGTACAACACGCCCTCTACCTCTGCAGGGTAGACATTGAACCCCCCCCTGATGATGATGTCCTTTTTTCTGTCAACAATATAAATGTATCCGTCATTATCCTTGCGGGCCACATCCCCGGTATGGAGCCACCCATCTCTGATAGCCTCTGCCGTGGCCCCGGGATTCCCCAAATAACCTTTCATATTCAGTACGCCCCGCATAACGAGTTCGCCTACTTGCCCGGTAGGCACCTCATTGTCATCGTCATCGAAGATTGTACAATCCACATCAATCCCTCCAAAGGGAATGCCACAAGAGCCGATCTTCCGCACACCAGGTGAGGTTGCGGTGGCGCAGCCTGTTCCCTCGGTCAATCCCCACCCCTGGATCATTGTACAATCAAAGGTCTTTTCTACCTTATCATAGAGCTCTTCTGGAACCGGGGCCGCCCCGCACAAGACCAGGCTGAGGGACCGCATATCGTATTTGTCCGCGACCTCCACTAGTCTGCGGATAATGGTAGGCACACACATGGTATGAGAAATTCGGTAGGTTTCGATCAACTTGGCAGCCTCATCAACCTGGAACCATTCCTCCAGGACAACTGGCCATCTGCGAAAGAGGGATGCAAAGGTGATGGTGTTAAATCCGAAGATATGGGAGAGGGGCACAGAACAAAGGGTTACCATTTCCCCAAAATCCCCGAAAAGATTCCGTTCCCCCTCTATGACGGAGAGGAGATTCCTGTGGGAAAGCATCACCCCTTTGGGCGTCCCTGTGGTCCCGGCTGTAAACAATAGGAGCAATAGATCATCCTCTTCAATCTCCACCGAAGGTTGAGGGCCGTCTGCACTCTTGAGCAAGTCAGCGTACAACCAGACATCCTCCGCTGCCTCTCCAGACATGAGGATGACATCTTTAAGCTGGGAGAGGTGGGGCCTTAATTTTCGGACGACCGGCAGGTGCGCAGCCGAGACGAATAAGGCCTTGGGGTTGGTTTGGTCCAACTGGGGTTTCACCTCATACCCAGTCAGGAGGATATTGACCGGCTGAGCAACGGCTCCACACTTGGCAATGCCCAGGAATATTGAAAGAAACTGGGTGCAGTTCCCCATATAGATGCCAACCACGTCTCCCTTTTTTACCCCGCAAGCGGTTAAGGCCAGGGCGACTCTTTCGGCCTCTTCGAGCATTTCACCATACGTGGTAGCCTGACCTTCAAAGAAAACAGCCTGCTTTTGTGTTATCTTCTCCTCTTCGACCAGCTGCCTGAATGCACTGAAGAAATCATTCATCAGACCGCCCCTCTTTCATCTGTTTCTCCCTTGCACATTCAGTGACAAAATCCGTGACCTCTTTCAGGGCAGTGCCAGAAGTGAAGATTTCCCGTATTCCCAATGCCGTGAGTTTTTCCTTGTCTTTGTCAGGGATCACACCGCCCAGCAATACCGGTATATCGGCTATCCCCTTTTCTCTCATTTGTTCCATCAACATCTCCGCTATGGCCAATTGGGCCCCTGAAAGGATACTCAAACCAATCACGTCCACATCCTCTTGGGTTGCACTCGCGATAATCTCTTCAGGGGTCTGGCGCAGGCCTGTGTAGATAACCTCCATACCCGCCTCCCGTAAGGCATAGGTTATGACCTTTGCGCCTCGGTCGTGCCCGTCAAGCCCTGGCTTGGCAATCAAAACCCTTATCTTCCGTTTACTTCCCATGTCGCGTCTCCCAATTAGTCACAAAATGCTCGGAGGTCCGAGGTCCGAAACCGTGTCTGAACCGGGTTTTCCTTCAGGCACTATATGGTGCCTGTTTCCCTGTATTCACCATAAACGTCCCGTAGAACATTACATATCTCCCCAACCGTGCAATAACTTTCAACAGCTGGAATAATATACGGAATCAGGTTCTTCTCCCCTTTGGCCGCGATTTCCAAATCTTCCAAAGACATCCTCACGGCCTTGTTGTCTCGAGTGGCCTTGATTTGATTGAGCCTTTTGATTTGGTTCTCGGACACCTTCGGGTCCAGCTCAAACATGCCGGATTCATATCTTTCCCTTTTTTCGTCGATCACATATCTATTGACCCCGATAACAACCTTCTCCCCCGTTTCTAAGGACTTCTGTTCATTGAAGCCCTGAAGGGCCAATTGCCGCTGGATAACACCGTTCTCAATCATTTTTGCGATTCCGCCCTGCCTTTCGATGTCCGCCATTGCCTCTTTGATTGCCTCTTCAGTCTGATTGGTCAATGACTCAATGGCGAACGATCCCCCCAGGGGATCCACAGTGGCGCATATGTCGGTCTCCTGAATCAGGATATGTT
>CAYVMN010000052.1:0-22588 GCA_964452575.1 uncultured Desulfobacteraceae bacterium
CGCTTTTTTTGTATTTATTTCAGATAATTAAACCTTTGTGGATGGACACTAGTTAAGAAGGCACCTGGGTCTACTCTCTCGACTCCCAGGCAATCTCGGTAAGCACCTGCCGGTTCTCTGTCATATCCTTCCACAAGAGTGATGCCAGTTCAGAATACACCGGTCCAGGCGAGCCTTTGCCAATGGCCTTTCCGTCATACCTGACAACCGGAAGGATGTTTATGGAGGTCCCGGTGAGAAACATTTCTTTGGCCTTATAGGCCTCTTGTGGAGTCATATTTGCGTACTTCACACCCCTGATCATCCCTTTCTTGACCAGGTCATCTGCCAGCTCAGATACGCGTCTAGCGGTAGTGCCGGACAAGGTCCTTTCAAAACCAGGAAACTTCAGGACCCTGTCCTCAGCCAAAACACCGACATTCTCTGTTGAGCCCTCGCCCAAAAATCCCTCCTCATCCAGGCCCAAGGGATACTGGCACCCGGCATCGATGGCCTCCATCTTCATCAGCACATTGGGGAGATAATTGCACGACTTGATATTGGCGAAGAAGGAATGCTTTATCGGGGTCTTGCTGGTAATTATGGACACCCCCTCTGTGTAATATCTATCCGGAAGGCTCATGAAACGAATCACATTCACGTAAAGCTGACTGGAAGGACAGTCGTAAGGGTTTGTGCTGAAGCTGCCCGGCCCCCTTGAAACGATAACCCTGATCAGGCAGTCTTTTTCGCGGCCTGTTAAGATCAGGCCTTTGATTATCTCTCTGATATGCTCGTAGTCAGGGGGAAAACTAAGTGAGATCGCATTGGCCGACCGGTTGAGACGTTCCAGATGCTCTTCCATTTGGTATATCTTGCCACGCACACAGCGCATGACATCAAACACCCCATCTCCCCTATGCACCAGGTGATCGTCAATGGGGAGCGTCATAAGGGCAGGATCGGTGGTAATCCCGGGCCACAGACTCGAATACATTGCCAGATAATCTTTTTGCCAAGGTCTCTTCCCGCTTCCCGACCCTTGAAAGAAGTTATCCTTGGTTATCGTTCTCAATTCCATTGCCTTCCCTGATTGAAACAGGATCACTATTCCTTGACACTGCTAAATTGTAACTTTATGATTTTACCCAATTTTACCTGAAAGCTAAACAATAAATAAGGAAAAATCAATGCCTTTTTTCCAACCCACCCCATAATTCAAGAGAAAGGATAGAGAGGTATGCACGAAAAACAGTATCTAGTAGACGAACTCACCTTACAGGATTCCTGGAGGATGTTCCTCATTATGGCGGAGTTTGTTGAAGGCTTTGAACAAATGCCAGAGGTCTATCCTGCTGTAACTATCTTCGGTTCCTCCAGGGCCAAGCCGCAAAATCCCATCTATAAGGCCACCGTGAAGATGGCCCGCTTGCTGGTTGAAAATGGATTTAACGTCATCTCAGGCGGAGGTCCTGGGGTCATGGAAGCGGCCAATCTAGGGGCTGCGGAAGCCGGCGGTAAATCAGTGGGACTCCACATCCACCTCCCTAAGGAACAGGCGGCAAATCAATACGCCAACGTCCGTCTCGATTTCAGGTACTTCTTCATAAGAAAGGTGATGTTTGTGAAATATGCAGTGGCCTATATTATCATGCCAGGGGGCTTTGGTACGTTGGATGAGCTCTTTGAGGCCCTGACACTTATCCAGACTAAGAGGATTAGATATTTTCCTGTTATACTGCTGGACTCCAAGTTTTGGACTGGTCTCTTGAAGTGGGCAAGGGACACGATGATGAAACAAGGGACTATCTCTGAAGAGGACTTCGATATATTCAATGTGGTGGATACCCCGGAAGAGGCCATACAAATTATCAAGACAAGGGTGGTCTTATAGATTTGAACAAACGAGAAAGAGGACTCCTTCTAGAAGGCGCCAGGGGATTAGGAATTCCGCTCTCATCGGTCCAACTTCATCTTATCGGTATCTATCTGGACGAATTGTGGCGGTGGAATGAGAAGGTAAACCTCACGGGGCTTTCTTCAAGGGAGAGGATAATTAGTGAGCTCTTGGTCGATTCCTTACTTCCTTCCCCTTTCCTGCCTGAAGAAGGCAGGCTGCTGGATGTAGGGTCCGGGGCGGGATTGCCTGGAATCCCCTTGAAGATTCACAGGCCTGGGCTCGAGGTTCACCTGATGGAGGCCAACTCAAAAAAGGTCAGTTTCCTCAAGCATGTGATCAGGATCACCAAGCTCCCTGAAATTGAGGTAGTAAGAGGACGGGTTGAAAGAGACGGTAGGTATCTCCACCCCCATGGGTACCACGTGGTTACGGCACGGGCACTATCACCCTTGCCCCAGTGCATTTCATGGTGTGCCCCCCTCCTTTGCCCTGGGGGCCTAATGGTAAGTTTTCAGGGAAGCCGGTTCGAGGAGGCGATCAAGGATAGTTCAGACCTGCTTAGGGCGCATGGACTCTTGCTTTATAAGTCCATTGTCTACAACCTACACGGAAAAGATACCGGGAGGCATCTACTCATTTTCAAGCGGCAGGAATAGTATTCCGAAGGCATTGGAGTACGGGATCGATGGGGAGGGAGATCGTGCCCCATGACCCCGCTACTCCATTGTGGTAATCTGTGAGGTCTTCAAGGATTATCAGGTCTAATCCTTGATATATTTGAAGGAAACATTCACCCTTGCCCGGTAAAAGGCGACCTTGCCCTTCTCAATGGTCATATCTAATTTGGTAACTTCCGCAACCCTCAGGTCCTTTAGGCTTTCACCGGCGGTTTCGACCGCTGTCTTGGCTGCCTCCTCCCATGATTTATCACTTGTTCCCACGAGTTCGATAATCTTGTATGTGCTTCCAGCCATCCCTCTCCTCCTTTCTCCTGCTACTGTGTTATCATCAATAATTCACAAGGTACTCGATTCTCACCCCCTTTCCATTTAAGGATATTTTTCACAGGCCCTATTAATTTGTAGCTTACCAAAACATTCATTGGCCTGCAACGTCTTAATTACTCCCTTAGACCTTCCCGCAAGGCGGGATGGTCCCAGCCTTATTCAGGCCTCCCCTTTTAGGGATTGTGGTTGACAAGACCTTCAAGTTAGGCTATTAATCCCTTAAACCATGATTGGTGTCCAGAAGGGGGCCGATCTCCTTTAGAGATGAAAAGGGAAGGCGGTGAGATTCCGCCGCACGATGGCCAGTGCTGTAATCTCCACCAATTGGGTCTAAACGTTTGCCCCAGCAAAGTTCCGGTTATTCATTAACCCGGTTGAAAAGTCACTGTCCCCTCTCTGAAGGGATGGGAAGGCGAGCTGGGGCCGGGTAAGCCAGAAGACCTGCCAATCATGGCGGATGGGAACGCCATAGCCTCATCCGGGTCAGAACTGTTCATGACCTGGGTGGGGCTTTTTGTTGGTACGGCGATAGAACCGAAGGGAAAATAGAAAAGGAGGACCAGAGATGTGGAAGCAAACCCTGAAACAGATTGAACCTATCTCCGAGGTATGGATGGCCAAGGCCAGGAAGCGGCTCGACAGCCTCACAAAGCCTAGGGGGAGTCTGGGCGACCTAGAAGAGATTGCCGCGAGGGCAGTTGCCATCATGGAGAGGGAGAGCCCGGCTGTCAAAGGAAAAAGGGTCTTTGTATTCGTTGGGGATCACGGGGCGGTTTCAGATGGGGTCAGCGCCTATCCGCAAGAGGTTACGGGCCTGATGGTCAGGAACTTCTTGAATGGTGGGGCTGCCATAAACGTACTTGCCCGATGTGCAGGCGCTGATGTATCTGTTATCGATATCGGGATGAAGGAGGATCTTCCGGCCGCAGAGGGTCTAATAAAGAGAAATATCAAGAGGGCAGCCGGAAACATCGGGAGAGGTCCGGCAATGACCAGGCAAGAGGCCGAAGATGCCATAAATGTGGGAATTGAAATGGCGGCAAAGGCCTCCTTGGAGGGGACTTATATGGTTGCGACCGGCGAGATGGGCATCGGCAATACCACACCCTCCTCGGCACTTCTGGCCGTCCTATTGCCTGCGGATGTCATTCAGGTCACGGACAAAGGCACCGGCCTTGACGAAGAAGGGGTGGGGCGTAAGGCCAACTTTATAAGAAAGGCCATAGAGGTAAACAAGTCCTCCTTAAACGATCCGGTTTCGGTCCTTGCAGCACTGGGGGGGCTTGAGCATGCCGGCCTCTGCGGTCTGTGTCTGGGTGGTGCTGCTCACCGTATGATCGTTGTGGTTGATGGTTTCATATCCAGCGCCGGCGCACTGGTCGCCATGCGTCTCAACCCAAGGGTAAAAGACTACCTCTTTTTCTCCCACCAGTCGTCTGAAAAGGGGCACAGGACCCTCTTTGAGACAGAAGGCTTACGGCCGATTCTGGACCTGAGGCTCCGGCTTGGTGAAGGGACAGGGGCGGCGCTGGCAATGCATATTATCGAAAGCTCACTGAGCATATATAACGAGATGGCCACCTTCGATGAAGTGGGCATAGAGCCGGGTGCGTGAAGTTGAAGGCCCATTTTCTCAAAGGCCTTGGTACGGCCCTCAAGACCCTGACCCTGATCCCCTGGCCCCTGAAAGACGCCGAAGATTTCTCCGGGTCGCTCTCTTGGTTCCCTGTCGCTGGCCTTCTCCTTGGTCTTATTCTCTACGGCATAAGCCTCCCATGGGCCTTATTTCCTCTACCCCTATGGGCAGGTGGGATAGCGCTCCTGATGGTGGCTGCTGAAATCTGGCTTACGAGAGGCCTTCACCTGGATGGATTGGCCGATTGGGCCGATTCTACTGGGGCCTTCCGGGGAAGGGAAAAGAGACTTGCTATCATGAAGGACAGCACCCTCGGGGCCTTTGGAGGCCTGGCACTGGTGGTGGCCGGGCTGGCCAAATGGGTTGCCCTGGAGAGGCTCGTTGCCTCCGGATCCACCATCTGGCTTGTGGCCATAATGGTTATTTCAAAGGATGTGATGGTAGAGCTCATGACCACTCTACCCTATGCACGTATTGGAGAAGGGACAGCAAAGGCGTTTGTTGATCAGGCCTCCGGAAAAGAAAGGGTGATATCCCATGTCATATCCCTACTTCTCTGTGCTCCCCTAGGTCCCCTGGCATTCATCCTCCTGGTTCTGGGCCTGTTAGAGACATGCGTTTTTCGGATCCGATGCAGGAATCGATTCGGCGGGATTACGGGTGACCTCCTCGGGACTGCCAACGAGATGGTTGGGATTAGCCTCCTGATCTTGTGCGCCCTCCCAGGCAAGGGGATCATTTCTTTCACAGGCTGGGGCTGGGTAATACACTGATACCCAGCTGATCACGGATTTTCCTTAACCTTTGATTGAATATGCATATTTTTCTTGACTTCTGTTTATTTTTTATTTATTATCACCCTCCATTAATGCTTTTGCTTCTAATAACCGGAAATGAAAGGAGGATGTATGGCGTCTGTTAAACAAATTCAGTTTAGATTGAGGAATGCGAAGAAAACATTGACAAAGCTCAACAAGGGCTTAACGGCAACAAAAGGGAGGATCAAGAAACTCCAGGGCGACCTGACCAAGGCCAAGGCTGCAGAAAAGGCTGAGAAGGCCAAGAAGAAAAAAGCGGCTCCCAAAAAACGGGTTGGCGCAAAGAAAAGGCCTGCTGGGAGGAAAAGAACGGCAAAAAAGAAGGCATAGGACCCTATCTTTCGATCGCAGTTTCTAGAAGCCGGCCGGCGAGATGCCTCCGTGAAAGGGGTTATTGTTTCCTGACCGGCTTCATTTCGTTCAATAAAGGGGCATTAACCAAACCCCCATTCCCTCAACTTTCTCGCCATCCTCAACCGGTGACTTCCCGGCCAGTAATACCGGTTACATGATGGGCAGAAATGAATTTCCGACATATTCTCATAGAACACGTATTCAGGCACATTTTCTTTGGCCTTACCCGGGATTGCCTCTTGCAAGATAACATTACAAATCAAGCACCTGCTGAACTGCTTTAAAGGATCAGGGTCAAGACCGAGCTTTTCCCTCAGTTCCGCCAGTTGCCCTCCTGCATCATTGGAACAGAGCAGGATCGCTTTACTATATGAATCGACCCTCTTCTTGTGGCGCGACAGCAGTGTCCTTCCTTCTGCCACCAGACGATCGATCTCATTCGGCCTGTAATGGCTCTCATAGTGGGTATCATAACCCAGGACCCTTAGCCACTTGGCTAATTTGCCCAGCATGGAATCGGCCACAAATTTCACTTCTGAATCCCCAAATAGCAAGCCCCTCACTTACATTGACCATTTATCACAAATATTATAAACCGTAAATCCATAGGACGATTTTCGCACGTAATGTGGCTTTTCTCTTATCCTTTGCACTACAGAGGTCTTAACCTATGGACAAGATAGTGGTTGAAGGCGGAAGGCCTTTAAGAGGAAAGATAAGGGTTGGCGGCGCGAAAAATGCCGCTCTTCCCCTCATTGCCGCCTGTCTCTTAACCGGGGGCTGGCATCGTCTCCACAATGTCCCCCGCCTGAAAGATGTGGAGACTATTGAGGGCATCATGTCAAAGCTGGGCGTTGAGTTTCGGCAGGATGAAGGGACCCTTGAGGTGAGCTCCGACAACCTGAGAGATTATGAGGCCCCTTATGAACTGGTAAAGACCATGAGGGCATCGATACTCATTCTGGGTCCCCTCCTGGCTCGATATGGAAGGGCCAGGGTTTCAATGCCAGGGGGCTGCGCCATAGGTGAGCGTCCGGTCAATTTGCATCTAAAGGCCCTTTCTGCTATGGGGGCGGAGATGTCTCTTGATCACGGCTACATAGACGCACATGCTGCCCGGCTCAAAGGGGCCGACATCTTCTTTGATATATCGACCGTGACTGGCACTGAAAACATAATGATGGCAGCGGTGACGGCCGATGGGGAGACCACCTTACGAAACGCAGCCCGGGAGCCAGAGATTCAAGATCTGGCTCAGATGTTACGAGATATGGGGGCCCAGATTGAAGGTGACGGGACAGATACCATTGTTATCCGCGGTGTTGCGGACCTGAAGCCGGCAAGACATATCATCATACCTGACAGGATCGAGGCCGGAACTTTCATGATTGCGGCGGCTATGACCGGGGGGGAGGTGGAGATCCAGGGATGTCGTCCCGAACACCTTAGGGCGCTTATGGAAAAGCTGGAATCCGCCGGTACAGGGCTGGAGGTTACCGACCATGGCATACTCATCAAAGGGCCTGACACAATCGACAGCGTTGACGTCAAGACCAGGCCCTACCCAGGCTTCCCAACGGATCTGCAGGCACAGTTCATGGCCCTCATGTGCATATCAAGGGGATGGAGCATGATTACAGAGACCGTATTCGAAAACAGATTTATTCATGTCAGCGAGCTCAAGAGAATGGGGGCAGTCATTGAGATCAGCGGCACCCAGGCCCTGGTGAAGGGCAAAGAACACCTTTTCTCAGCCCCGGTAATGGCAACCGATCTAAGGGCCAGTGCCTCTCTCATCCTTGCCGGGCTGGTCGCTGAAGGGGGAAGAACTGAGATTCATCGGATCTACCACCTTGACAGGGGGTACGAGGCCCTGGAAAAGAAGTTTGCGGCCCTTGGGGCAGCTATCTGGCGAGAAAAGGCGTAATATGTTTCAACGCCCCCTCATACCTTTGGTCATATGCCTTGGAGGGGGAATACTGGTCGGCCATGGGATATCTCCTTCCTCCCAGGGACTTTCGATCTCTCTATTCATCTCCGTTACCCTGTTGCTGTTGGGTGCCACCCTTCTCCCATCCCGATTCAGGATCCCCTGTCTCCTTGCCATCTTCTTCCTGACAGGGATCATTCTTGACCTGGAAAGGCACCCGCCATCACGACTGCTATCTCTTGCAAGCAGGCCCAACACGGTCACCCTGGAAGGGGTGGCTCTGCCCCCGATCGAGCTTAAACAGGGAATGGCCAGGCTGAAGGTGAGGGTGAAGAGGCTTTGGACAATGGGGAAGACCATTGCGATTGACGAAGATGTCGGTGTGACCGTATTTGACCGCGCCCCTCCTCTTTCACCTGGAGCAAGGATCCGCTTTCCTGCCCGACTGAGGCCTTTTAAGAATTTCAACAATCCGGGCCGATACGAGTATGAATCAGCGATGAAAATCAAGGGGCTTACCTGCGGGGCATACGTCCCTGACGGCAGGTACATCGTTCCCATGGGTCCAAGAGACCCCTATTTTCCCTTTCAACTGCTGGAAAATGTCCAAGGACCCATAATGGATTTTTTCAGAAACAGACTCAGCCCACAAGACTATGCCCTGTATTGCGCCCTCATCCTGGGGCAGCGCCAGGCGGTCGGAAATGAGCTGAGAGAACCTTTCAATCAGACCGGACTGGGGCATGTGCTTGCGGTTTCGGGGCTACACGTTGGGCTTGTCGCATGGGTGGCATTCCTCCTGATCAAACGGATACTATCCTGCTCGTACAGGCTGGCCCTTAGGACCGATATCCGAAGGCTGACGGCCATCTTGACATGTCTTCCGGTCGTAGGATATACCTTCCTTACGGGATTTCAGGTCCCTGGCCAGCGAGCCATGATCATGGTCCTTGCCTTTCTTTGGTCTCTGATCCTGGGAAGGGAGAGGGAGATCTGGTCCACCCTGGCCCTGGCCGGACTGCTCGTACTCGCCCTGGATCCCCACGCCCTATTCAGCATCTCGTTTCAGCTCTCATTTTCCGCAGTCATAGGTATCCTCTGGTTGACCCCCTCTATCCTGAAAAGGCTCCCTCCTATTGAAAAGATCCAGAAAAAGAGGTCCCTCAACTCCCTTTTTTTATACTTCGTTGGGCTCATAGCAGTAAGCCTATCTGCGACCCTGTTTCTCTTGCCGATGACCTCCTTGTATTTTCACCGGGTCTCGGTTGCCGCCGTACCGGCCAATGTGACTGTAATTCCCATTCTGGGGTTGTGGGTTATCCCCTCTGGATTGATCTCTGTGCTGCTACTTCCCCTGTCTCACTATTTGGCTGGCCTTAGTCTTCAGCTGGGGGCATGGGGCCTGGACCTGATGATGGCGATCGTTCGTTTCTGGGCCGGTTTTTCCTGGTCCAGTTTCTGGGTAATTACACCAAATCTGACTGAAATCACCCTGTTCTATATGCTCATATTCTTCACATTATTCTTCACACGCTGGAGATGGGCAAAGGTGGGACTTATACTGACTGTCGTTCTCGTTATAGTTGACCTCGGATATTGGTTTCACAGGGTGAGCCTTAACAAGGACCTCAGGGTCACCTTCCTGGATGTGAGAAATGGCAACGCGGCATTGATTGAGTTCCCTGGTGGAAAAAAGATGCTGATAGATGGGGGAGGCTTTCCTGATGAAGACTTCGATGTGGGCAAGATGGTTGTTGCCCCATATCTCTGGCATTCGAAGATCCGCCGGATCGACTACCTGGTCCTGAGCCATCCCCAGTCAGACCATATGAACGGACTTCGCTTTATTGCTAAGGCATTTGGCCCCAAAGAATTCTGGTGGAACGGGGACCGGGTGGATACACCTTCATTCGTGGAGTTGATGGAGGTAATAAATGACAATGGGATCAAGAGATTTCTCCCTGCTGATCTGGCGGTCGGCAGGGAAGCAAATGGCGTCAAGATCAAAATCCTTCACCCCAGGCCCAATGACAGGCCTGAGGAACTCTATGGGAGTGCAACTCGTCTGAATAACAATTCGCTGGTGCTCAAGATTTCATTCAAGGAGAAGTCCTTCCTCTTCCCCGGCGACCTGGAGAGGCAGGGCGAAGAGGTCCTCATATCGAACGCCGGCCATCTACTCAGGAGCGATATCCTCCTCTCTCCCCATCACGGAAGCGGAAACTCGAGCTCTTCTGCCTTTCTAGACAGGGTGAGGCCGGGGATCTGCGTTATCTCATCCGGAAAGAGTGAATTCCTGAAGCCCTCCCAGGGGCAGACCATCAGGAGATTGAAGGAAATCGGGTGCAGGGTATTCAGGACTAACCAGACAGGTGCCGTCCAGGTCACGGTTGGGGCCAACGGCCTCCAGGTCAATACCTTCCTCAAGCCTCAAGTCCCTTAAGAGCCCTGAATAAATCCGTGTCTAAGGATAGATATTTTTGTTATACTGAAAAACTGCAATCAGCTCTTAGCGATTAGCTGTTAGCAGAAAAATTGCAGAGACTTCTATCTCTTTCGCCTTGATTGGAGTTCTCACTTTCTGATGCGACCATATCTTATCTTAACTGGCTGACTTCGCAGGGCTAATAGCTAACGGCTAACCACTAATTGCATCTTTTAGGTTATAGCACTTCAGGAAAGGGCGAAGGTCCATTCAAAGACCGTCACTCCCTGGGCTCTTCGGTTTGAGGTGACATCAATAATGGCCAAACAATCGAAATCTGTTTATGTCTGCCAGAGCTGCGGGTATCAGACCCTCAAATGGATGGGAAGGTGCCCTGATTGCGGCCAGTGGAACAGCATGGTGGAAGAGGCGCATATCCCTGAGAGGGAGAAGGTTGCCTCCTCCATGGGCCAACCCCAGCCCATTGACGCCATCTCACTGGCCCCTGAGACGAGGCTAAAGACCGGCATAGCCGAGTTTGACCGAACCCTCGGGGGCGGTGTGGTACCCGGCTCCCTGGTCTTGATAGGAGGTGATCCGGGAATAGGGAAATCCACCCTCGTCCTCCAGGTCCTGGAAGGGTTGGCAAGGCGGGGCTATCGCGCGTTATACCTCTCCGGCGAGGAATCCTCTCAGCAAATCAAGCTGAGGGCCGAGAGACTCTCGGTCCATTCAGGAGGCCTCTATGTAATTACAGGGACCTGTATTGACGACCTATTTGAGAGGTTGGACCCTTTAAAACCGGCCCTTGTGGCTGTGGATTCAGTCCAGGCCATGTATACGGATAATATCCCGTCAGCACCGGGAAGCGTCGGGCAGGTAAGAGAGGTTGCATCCAGGCTCATGAACCTGGCCAAACAATCCGGGATCCCTGTCTTTCTGATAGGCCATGTGACCAAGGAGGGCGCCATTGCCGGACCAAAGGTATTGGAGCACCTGGTGGATACGGTCCTCTATTTTGAGGGGGACAGGGGGCATGTCTTCCGGATACTCAGGTCTGTCAAGAACCGCTACGGCTCTACCAATGAGATAGGGGTCTTTGAGATGAAGGATAGTGGACTGAGCGAGGTGGTTAATCCCTCCCGCATATTCCTTCAAGAAAGGCCCCAAGGCGTACCAGGCTCTGTGGTGATCCCTTGCCTGGAAGGGACAAGACCGCTCCTGGTGGAGATCCAGGCCCTGGTAGGGCCTACCCCGTTGGGCATGCCAAGGAGAACAGCCGTAGGAGTTGACCACAACCGGATCTCCCTGCTGGTGGCAGTCCTTGGGAAAAGGGCCGGGTTAGAACTGGGGGATCAGGATATCTTTGTGAATGTGGCAGGCGGCCTGAAGGTAGACGAACCGGCTGCAGATCTCGGCATTGTCTCTTCAATGATGTCAAGCTTCCTGGATAGATCAGTGCCCAGGGATCTTGTGCTCTTTGGCGAGGTCGGCCTGGCAGGTGAAATCCGTGGCGTCACCCAGCCGGAGCTAAGGATCAAGGAGGCCAGAAAGCTGGGTTTTTCCCGGTGCATACTCTCCCGGAGCAATCTGGAGGGACTGGGTCACATTGGGGATATGGAACTCCAGGGCGTCGAGACCATCCAGGGGCTCTATGAGCTCTTGTTCAAGTGAGAGGGCATGGGTAGCTCAGGGGGCGAGATACTACCTTAAGGGCTACCAGGCATGTAGGGTTTTAGACTGGTGCGGGGCTGTATTGTATTTTGAGTCTTGTTCATTCCAATTTGTTCCCCGCCTTGCAGGCTATTCGGATTTGGTTGCAGTCGAAGGCCTGCATTGGGGGTCTGTCAGCATACTGGACTCAGACAGGATCTTCAATGTCGAGGCCTTGGAGCTGTTATAGGCTGATCGAGCCCTTTCAAACCGATTGGGGCCCATCGGTTGTGCCTCAGTCTTTACCTCGATGACCTCTATCCCCCGCATTCTCACAATTTCCAACTGCCTCCGGTAGGCCTCCTGCCTGGCAATGTTGACTGCCAGATACTGAACATGCCAGGGCGTGAACCTCTTGCCCAAGAACAGGTCCCCCCACTCCTCCACATTCTCGGAGGCGATAAAATGAACAACAATCCTTTCGAGATCAACGAGGTCGGCCAAGGCCTTCAAAGGGGCCTTATTGGTAATCCCGCCATCAACATAGAGGGAGCCCTCAATCTCGACAGGCTTGAAAAGCACGGGTACGGCCCCGGATGCGTGTATGGCCCTGATAAGATCTCCGCTGGTAAAGATCTTCTCCCTTTTTTTAGTGAGATCGGTCGCTACAATGGCCAGTGGTATTTTGCACTCCTCAATTCGCTTTACAGGGAGGCCATTTAATAGTTGGGCAAAACCATTTCCCCTCAGATAGCCGGTGTAACCCCTGAATAGCCCTATGGCCTTTCGCAAGATGAAAAGCCCGGGGTCAGGGTCCCAAAAATCCTCTTTTCTCAGAGAGAAGAGCATCTCCCGAATGGAAAGATCGGTCATCCCGCATGCGGCCATTGCAGCCACTATGGCCCCGGAACTGGCCCCCGAATAGGCCGAGGGGGCAATCTCAAGCTCCCGGAGCCCTGCCAGGAACCCGGCGTGGGCAAAGAACCCAAAAAAACCCGAGGAAAAGACTGCTCCCAACCGGTTCGGGGTTTTCTTTAGTCCCTCCATTTCACCACGTCGCCCAAGGGCACTCTCTTTGATCTTGACCTGTTAATAGGGGCATCGGGGTCCGGGTAACCCACTCCCACGCCTATTACCACATGCCTAGAATCAGGGATGCTCAACACCTCTCTTATATCATCTTCAAAGGCCGTGATGAGACCGATCGGACAAGTCCCTAGCCCCAGGGCACAGGCGCCCAATACCAGGTAACCGACCAGGATTCCAATATCAGTCAACCGGGCGCTGGAAAAGACCTGATCGATGGAGATGATAATCGCGCACGGGGCCCCATAGAAATTACAGCTCCCCTCATTTATGAAGTCCTCAAAGGGGACACCCTGGGGCAGGTTCGGCAGTATGACATCCAGGAGCCCCCTTTGCCGCTCAACGAAGCGCTCGGCCAGGGGATCTCTGGCACCAGGGCCACACGAGACCTTCCTCTCCCTCATCCTCTTTAGGAGAAGCCTGCTCAACCGCTCCCGCTCCTTTCCGGAGACCACTGTGATCTCCCATGGCTGCAGATTAATGGCCGAGGGGGCCTGTGTGGCAACTTGCAGAAGCCTTTCCAAGATATCCCTCTCTACGGGCCTATTCAGAAAGGCCCGTGTACTCCTTCTCTCTTTTATAGCCCGAATCACGTCCATGCCTTGTCTCCTGTCCCTTTTCCCTGATACCACATGGCCCACTTAGAGGATTGGGCTGCAAACTGGGCCCAAATTCAATGATAAGGCCTTAATTCTCGCATTGTCAATTTCATTCGGGTCTGGGGAAGAGATGCACCACATCTTGGTACCTCCTTCCTTTTCTTATACTCCATATTGTATTTTTCCTTTACAAGACCCCAACAATCTGGTAAAAATGCTATTAATAGACCTTTAGATCAGGGACCAGGGTGGTCAAGGCGACCAATGCCAACCTGTTCATGCTCCCCCTTAAGGCCTCTTTCCCTCAAGGGCCGGAGCAACGGAGGGTATGATGAAGATCAAGAGAGTCTCTATCCTAGGCTTCAAGTCGTTTATGGACAGGCATGATATTACCTTTCCCGTGGGGATCAGCGGGGTTGTGGGGCCTAACGGCTGCGGGAAGAGCAACGTTGTTGATGCAATAAGGTGGTGCATGGGCGAGCAGAGCCCCAAGCAGCTCAGGGGTCGGCGGATGGAGGATGTCATATTCAATGGGGCCGGTAATTATAAGGCCATGGGGATGGCAGAAGTCTCCATCATATTTGAAAATGGCAACGGCCTGTTCCCACCAGCCTTTGCGCAGGAAAGCGAGTTATCTGTTACCAGGCGGCTTTATCGCTCCGGGGAAAGCGAATACCGGATCAACAATATCCCCTGCAGGCTAAAGGATATTCAAGAGATCTTCATGGATACCGGCCTGGGCAACAAGGCGTATTCCATAGTCAGTCAAGGCCAGATAGGGGCTATCATCGAACAGAAGCCTGAGGATACGAGGGTCATGCTGGAAGAGGCAGCCGGGGTCACGAAATACAGGAGAAGGGTGGAGGCTGCACAGAGGAAGATAGAACAAACCGAGGCCAACCTTCAGCGTGTGGAAGACATCCTTGGAGAGGTCAAGACTCAGATGAGGTCCCTCAAGAGACAGGCCGCCAAGGCCAGGCGCTATAAGAGGATCTGTCAAGAAATTCAAGATCTAGAACTCGTACTCTATGCCAACACCTATGGTCGGCTCAAGGAGGAATCGGGAAGCAAGTCGAGATCTACTGAAGATCTGGTAGGACAGGAACTTGCCAAGTCTACGGGACTCTCGCAAATTAATGCCAGGATAGAGACCATGCACCTTGAGATGGAAGAAAAGGATGCAGATCTCTCCAAGGCCCGGGAAAGACACCTTCGGCTGAAGGAAAAGGTGCACAAGAAGGAGACAGCCATTGAGACCCTTAATGCAGAGCTGATTGGCCAGGAGAAACTGGAGCAGAGGCTCAATGATGAAAAAGAGGAGATAAGGAGCAGGCTTGAAAGGCTTGAAAAGGAAAAGGAAGGTCTTGCAAGAGAGCTGGAAGATATGAGACAGGGCTCTATCGAGTTCCAGGGGGAAATCTCAGTCAAGGAGAAGAGGTTGGGCACAAGGCAAGGGCTGCTAAGAGAGATAAGGGAGGCGCATGAGCAGGCAAAGGCTGAATTGAACGCCAATGCCGACAGGGCCATGGGATTGAGCCACGAGTCAGGCTACCTGAATAAGATGCTCAATCAGATCACTGACAGTCGCTCCCGCCTGCAGAGGGAGATTGAGGAGGTCAATGGCAGGCTTGAAAACCTCTCGAAGGCCTTTGAAAAAAGAAGTCTTGCCAGGGAGGCCGGCCTTGAGAGGTTACGGGAAATCGAGGCGGCTATTGGACGTCAAAACACGAACCTTGAAGGGCTTGAAGAGAGAAGAGATGCCGTTGAGGCCGAGCTCAAATCAGCGGATAAAGAGCTTAATATGTGTCAGTCCCGGTTGGCCAGCCTGCAGGCCATGGCCGAGAATTTCGAAGGGTACAAGATAGGGGTCAGGACCATAATGAAGGCCCAAGATCTCACAGCGCGCCAACAGGGCCGGATCATAGGCCTTGTGGCAGATATTATCCAGGTGGACCCAAAGTACGAGCCGGCGGTCGAGGCGGTACTGGCAGACAAACTTGAGTATGTTATCGTGGAATCGCAGGAAGATGGGAGACAGGCCATAGATTATCTGAAGGAGAAGGAGCGGGGAAGGGGCAGTTTTGTCCCGGTGAAAGACCTAAATGGGGAAAGAAAAGAGAGGACAAATGACCAGGGGTTTCCCCTCCTGGTCGACTTTGTATCTGTACCGGATAGATTTAGACCCCTCGTTAATGCCCTCTTAGGGCATACCGTCTTGGTAGAGGATCTGGATCAGGCACTAGATGCCTGGAGGAGTAATGGAAAGGATGCATGCTTTGTGACCTTTGAGGGAGATATGGTCGATCAGAGAGGCGTGATCAGTGGTGGAAAGCTCGTCCACAGCACCCGCGGACTCCTTTTCAGAAAGAGAGAAATTGTTGAACTGAGAGAAAAGACTGAGAAATATGGAAAGAACACCGAGGATTTGAGGCACAGGCTTGAGACGGTGCTAGGAGAGATCCAGGAAGAGAAGAAGGCCCTGGAGGAACTGACCGAGAAAAAGTGGAGCTGCCAGGATGAGATAAACGAGTTTGACAAGACCCTATTCCGACTCGGACAGGAACTGGATCAATTGGAGAAATTGCGGGCAAGGTTGACAGGGGATCTGGAAAAGAGCGACACAGAGGAGAATAAGCACAAGAGAGAACTCTCAAGGGTTGAAGAGGAACTCCACCGATACCAGGAGAGGCGAAGGCTGAAAGAGCAATACTTCCGGGAAAAGGAAAATGAACTTAAGGAGGCAGAAAACGAGTTTGATCAATTTCGGGAAGAACTCACGAAAATAAAGGCAGAATGCCGCATAATGGAAGAAGAAAAGCGTAGTCTCGCCCGCCAGATGGAAAGACTGGATGGCTTTTGTGATGAGTCCTTAGAACGCCTCCAAAAGATCGAGGAAGAGATCTCGTTAGGTCGTCAAAGAAACGATGAGTGTCAGAATAGGATGGAGGCCATTAAAGAGGAGCTAAAGGAGGTCTTTGAGGTACTGAATCAATCAGAAAAGGAGGTCAACCAGGCTGAACGTGAGCGGCAGGTATTGCAGGACAGGATCAGGGAACAGGAAGGCATCGCCGAGCAGCAGCGTGGAGAACTGCAGGCCCTAAGAGATGCCATCAACATGGCAAGGATGGAGCAATCAGAAATGCAATTCAAGTTGAACAGCCTGACTGAGATGATCAGTGAAAAGTTCAACATGAATCTCTCAGAGGTATACGAGCAATATTTAGACAAAGAATTTTCACAAAAAGAGGTGGAGGCAAAGATAGAAGATCAAAAAGGGCTGAGGCAGATGCTCGGGGAGGTAAATCTGACAGCCATCAAGGAGCTTGAGGCCTTAAAGGAGCGAAATGAATTCATAGAAACCCAAAAACAGGATCTGATCAATTCCATTCAGTCGCTAAGGACCGCCATCAGGAAGATTAACAAGACGTCTCTCACGAGATTCAAGGAGACCTTCGAGAGAGTGGACAAGAAATTGAAAGAGATCTTTCCTATCCTGTTCAGGGGCGGTACTGCCGGGCTGAGGTTGACGGATGAGTCAAGGCCCCTGGAGAGTGGCGTCCTGGTAGAGGTTCAACCACCGGGGAAGAAGATAAGCCACATGGGGCTCCTGTCCGGGGGCGAAAAGGCATTGGTGGCCATGGCCGTCCTTTTTGCCATTTATATGATCAAGCCCAGCCCGTTTTGCCTCCTTGACGAGGTGGATGCCCCCCTTGATGAGGCCAACATCGATCGATTCAACGACCTTTTGAGAGAAATCAGGAAGTCCTCCCAGATAATCATGGTGACCCATAACAGGAGGACAATGGAGATCACGGATAGGCTCTATGGAATCACGATGGAAGAGGCCGGGGTATCTAAGAGTGTTTCAGTGGACATACAGGGCATAAAGAGCTACCTCTCTAACGGGTCGCTGGATGGCCCGCCAACAGCCCACTAAAGGCATTACCGGGGTTTGGATCGAAGAGAGTATGGGAAGACTTTTTTGGAAAAGGGATAAACAGAAGGAGAGAGAGGATCCTTCAAAGGAGAAGGGCTTTTTCGAAAGGCTCAGGCAGGGACTGTCGAAGACCAGGTCAACCCTCACTGGAAGACTGGATCGCCTATTCCTGGGCAAGAAGGAAATCACCGATGACCTGTTGGATGAACTGGAGGAAATCCTCTTTACATCGGATATCGGTGTGTCAACCACCCAGCAACTGATCGAGTCTCTAAGAGAGAAGGTGGCCAGGAAGGAGCTGAAAGACCTGGAGAGGTTGAAAACCATTCTGAGGGATCATATCCATTCCTTTCTGCAGGTCACAGAGGTGGAGCACGCCATTCCTGCACCGGGCGAACCCCTGGTGATTATGGTGATCGGCGTAAATGGAGTGGGAAAGACCACTACAATCGGGAAGGCCGCGCACATATTCAGATCACAGGGAAAACAGGTTATGCTGGTGGCCGGCGATACCTTCAGGGCAGCGGCCATCGAGCAACTCCTCATCTGGGGTGACCGGGCCGGGGCAGAGGTCGTCAGGCAGGATACCGGTGCTGACCCATCGGCCGTGGTGTTCGATGCCGTAACAGCTGCCCTAGCCAGGAAATTTGACGTGGTCCTTGTGGATACAGCAGGGCGCCTTCACACCAAGACCAACCTTATGGAAGAGCTCCAGAAAATCCAGCGTGTAACCGGAAAGAGGCTTCCCGGGGCACCCCATGAGGTATGGCTGGTCCTGGATGCCACCACAGGGCAAAATGCCATTTCACAGGCCAATATGTTCAATAGGGCCATTGGGGTAACGGGTATCATTCTGACAAAGCTGGATGGTAGTGCAAAGGGTGGGATAGTCGTGGGTATCTCACGGCAGTTCGGAATACCCATAAAATACATCGGGATCGGGGAAAGGCTGGATGATCTCCGTCCCTTTGAGGCTCACAACTTTGTGAGGGCACTGTTTGATTAAACCATCCCAACGCCCCTTCTTCACGTAAGTCGTTAGGCAGAATGCCGTTGAAAGATGTCTTTGATCCAGTGAGTCTCCGAGCCATGGATTTCCCTCCTTCCCTCATACCTTCCAAATAGGGCCGCGGCCGATCACTTGCCTGAGAAAAGTCCATATGATATCTTGTGCCATCAGGCTCGACTTGCTCGAAGCCCCCCAAGGGCAATAGACGCCTCTTTCCGAACAACCAGGAGCAGGGCAGAATGAAGCCACATAATGACAGCAAATTCGCATCTATTGAAGTCGTCCTAAGGGGTTTCGAGGGTGTAGGTTATATCTGCAGCCAGCAGATAGCCACCACCCTTTATCTGGCCTATAATCTGGAAAAACCCATCCTTGTAGAAGGGCCTGCCGGCGTGGGGAAGACAGAGCTTGCAAAGACAGCGGCAACATACCTCAATGAACCGCTGATCCGTCTTCAATGCTATGAAGGGCTTGATGAATCAAAGGCCCTCTATGAATGGAAGTACGGAAAGCAGCTCTTGTATACCCAGATCTTGAAGGACAAACTGAATGAGGTCTTAAGGGGCACCAAGGGATTAGGCCCGGCCATATCCAGGCTCCACCAGTATGACGATATCTTTTTTTCTACCCACTTTCTTGAACCGCGCCCCCTCCTGAGCGTCCTCCAGAGCAAAGAAGGTGCAGTCCTGTTGGTAGATGAAGTGGATAAATCAGACCAGGAATTTGAGGCCTTTCTGTTGGAAATCCTCTCAGATTTTCAGGTATCTGTCCCCGAAATAGGCACCATACATGCCACATCAAAGCCCTTTGTTTTTCTGACCAGCAACAATACCAGGGAAATGAGTGAGGCCCTCAAGCGCCGTTGTTTGCACCTGTTTATCCCATTTCCAGACCCCAAACTCGAAAAAGAGATTATCAGGGTCCGCGTCCCTGAAATCTCCGAAGACCTGAGGAGCCAGCTGGTCTCGTTTATCCAGCAGGTCAGAAGACTTGATCTGAAGAAGGTCCCGTCTGTCAGTGAGACCATCGACTGGGCCAAGGTATTGGTGCTTCTCCATTCTCCGGGGATGGACACGGAACTGGTAAAAGGAACCCTCAATACCTTCCTGAAATTCGAAGAAGACATCGAGATCGTAAAGGAGCACCTCTACGAAATGGTAGATAGGGCCAAGAAGGGGGGGTGAATTAATTGACGGAGCAGGTCCTTCAGAATCTAATCATGGCCCTTCGAGCCTCTGGCGTTCGGATATCGATATCAGAGAATATTGACGCCATGAATGCCGTACGGCTCCTCGGATACGCTGACCGACAGGTCTTGAAGGACTCCCTGTCCGCGACTCTGGCAAAGTCCAGACATGAAAAAGAGACCTTTGAGGCCTGCTTTGACCGCTTCTTTTCACTGGACAACTTCTCTGATGCGGATATGGATTCAAGTCTACGGCAGGAAATCAGTCCTGACAGGGAAGACTCCCCTTTGACACAGATGCTCTTGTCTGGAGACCAGGCGGGCCTGTCCCTGTCCATGCGCCAGGCTGCACATGAAACAGAGATAGAGGGAATCAGGTTCTTTACACAAAAGAGCCTCTATATCCAGAGGATACTAAGAGGTATGGGCCTCGAGGGGCTTGAAAGCGATATCAGAAACCTCCGGGCGGATGGCCTTGCCTACTTTCAAGAAAAGGCAAAGGCGTTGAGGTATGCAAGGGATCTCCTTTTTGAAAATGTGAGAGGGTTTGTTGAACAGCAGTATTCCCTCTTTGCAGGATCAGCCAACGAAGAAATTCTCGAAAAGTACCTGCGCCACATAAGGCTTTCCAATCTGGAACAGCAGGATTTCACAAGGATGCGGGCGATAATACGAAAAATGGTAAAGCGCCTTAACGACCGCCATTCCAGGAGGCAGAAATGCTCAAAGAGGGGCTCCCTGGACCTAAAGAAGACCCTGAGGGCCGGCGTTGCGTACCAGGGGATTCCCTTTGATACCCGGTGGAAAAGCAAAAGGATCGACCGGCCAGACATCGTCGCACTCTGTGATGTGAGTCGTTCTGTGGAGGCCGTGGCAAGGTTTATGCTCCTTTTTCTTTACAGTCTCAACGAGGAAGTGGCCAGGATCAGATCATTTATCTTCTGTTCTAATCTGGTGGAGGTCACAGAAATATTTGATGAATATGATGTCGAAGAGGCCCTGGTCAGGTTGCAAAAAGGCGTTGGTCTTGAGATCGTTTTGGGAAGGACCGATTATGGTCAGGCCTTTCGGGACTTCAAAGGAAAATGGCTTGACACGGTTACAAATAAGACGACGATCCTAATCCTTGGGGATGCCCGGAATAACTATGCGGACCCTGAGGCAGGCATCCTGAAATTGCTTCACGAAAGGGGCAAGAGACTCATCTGGCTCAACCCGGAATCCCCTCCCTTCTGGGGGACAGGGGACTCAGTCATGAAAACGTATCTCCCTTATTGCTCGGTGGTTCAGAGATGCAATACCGTCACTCACCTGGAAAGAGTGGTCGATTCCCTCCTGAGGATACATTCCAACTGATATCAGATATCCTTTTGTACCATTTTCACGATACTCTCCACCTCTCTTATATCTAGGTTGAGCGGTTCAGCCGAACCTTGAACTTGGAATCGCTCACTTTAGGTTCTAGATAGGCCCGTTCAACATACCCGTAGAACAGCTGGTGCGATCTTCGATTCAGATGGAGAGTTCTGATTGAGGCCTGAAGGCCCAAAAATCTTGCATTATGAACAACTCTATTATAGTATTTCTAATATCCGGTTAATCTTTCTTGCCTTTTGAGGGCAGAATTCCGGCCGCAATCGGGAGGCCATAAGGAACTTATAAGAAAAAAGGTAGGGGTTATGAAATTAAGGCTAAGGCACAAATTAATCGGGCTGCCACTCCTTGCGGCCGTTGTACCTGTGTTTGTCATCTTCATATTTACTTCCATCGAGGAAAAGGGCGTTATTAGTAAAATCGAGGCCGAGCTGAGTCTCCTCGGGCGGGAAAGTGTCTCGCAGATTGCCCTCGCCGTATACAATACCTGCGAGGCGTCAAGCAAGATGATTCAAATGGAATTGGACCGCAGGCTGGGGAACGCTGCAAGCTTCCTTGTCAGTATGGGCGGGCTCTCCCTGTCCCGGGAGGTCGTCTCGATGAAGGCTATTAACCAGTTTACAGGAAAGGCTAAACAGGTTTCACTTCCCAAGATGCTTGTGCAAGGGGCCAGCGACCCAGCGATTTATCTTGAACTCGCAAAGCAAAAATACAGGGGGGATTATTGCCTCTTTGAACGGATGAATGATCAGGGGGATATGATCCTGGTGGCAACGACCTTGAGGGAGCCGGACAGACCTCCTTCATTAGGGCTCTACCTGCCTGCCGCTGAAAATGGCGCCCTTGATCCCATGATCAAGGACATACTTGAGAAGAAACTTTACAATGGCCTTGCCTACATTGTTAATAGCTGGCATCTTAGCGCATGCAAGGCGGTTACTGACACGGGAGGAAAGGTCATTGGCATGTTATTTACCGGTATGCCGTATAAGACTCCTGAATCTTTGCGTAAGGCCATAATAGACATGAAGGTCGGCAAGACGGGATATGTTTATGTCCTTGGCGGCACGCTCCCCTTCCATAGGGGGCATTACATCATTTCAATGCAAGGAGAACGGGATGGTGAAAACATCTGGAGTTCGAAGGATACAACCGGGCGGCTGTATATTCAATCTATTGTAAACAAGGCCGTGACCCTTAAGAAGGGAGAGGTTGCCTTCGAACGGTATCCGTGGCGCAATCCAGGCGAGGTTGCTGACCGCCAAAAGGTGGTTGCCATCACTTATTTTAGGCCGTGGGACTGGGTGATCGGGGCCGGGGCGTATGAAGACGATTACCAAGACGTCAGACAAAAGGTGGATAGCAGCATGAGCCATCTATTGTTGGTCATGGTCATTAGTGGTCTTGTGGTCCTTATCCCTATAATAGGAGGCGCCTTATTCCTTGGCAGCCGAATTGCCAGACCAATAACCCAGATTACGACTATTGCAAGAGAGATTGCAAGAGGCGATCTTTCGTCCGCTGCGGAGTTAGTACGCTCAATGGGTGGAAAAGGGGGAAATGACAAGCCCAGTGCCTTAGAGGACGAGACCGGCCATCTCCTCTCCGCCGTCAAGACTATGACGGAGAGCCTTAACTCTCTGGTCGGTCAGGTCCAGCGTTCCGGGATTCAGGTGAGTTCTTCATCTACGGAGC
>CAYVMN010000053.1:0-22206 GCA_964452575.1 uncultured Desulfobacteraceae bacterium
TCTGCCAAATTATGTGGAAAAATCTGCTTCACTCCGCATACAATCTTTATCGTTAAACAGCATAAGGGAAACATCTGGGTTTACAGCGAACCGGAAAAAGGCACGACATTCAAGATCTACCTGCCGCGGGTCCAACACGACAAGACCGTGGCTGGCGTCAAAAAAGGCACAACGCTTTCGAAAGGCTCCGGGACCATTCTGATTGTCGAAGACGAACCGGCTGTGCGCCGTGTAGCGGAAAGGACACTGAAAGAGTTTGGATACAGGGTTTTTGCATCGGCCTCACCCCTTGAAGCGGAAGAGATTCTATCTTCCCATGGAGACAAGATCGATCTCATGGCGACCGATGTCGTTATGCCGAATCGAAGCGGTCTTGAACTTTACAACGAGGCAAAGAAATCGCACCCGAACCTCAGTGTGCTCTTCATGTCAGGACATACGTACGACACCGTCATAAACAGCGGTGTCATGGAGCACGGAACCCCCTTCTTCCAGAAACCGTTCAGATCGGAGGCCCTGGTCCGAAAGGTAAACGAAATTCTAAGAGGCCGAAAAGATGAGTAAGGATTTCCAAAGGGACCTCAGTGGATTGGGTTAGACTACTTGCCCTCTAAGACCTCCTTCAATCTATCAGAAAGTGCTGAGATCGAAAACGGTTTCTGAATGAATCCCTCGGCCCCGGCATCAAGGATCTCCTGAGCCGGACCCTCTATGGAATAGCCGGTACAGACGATCACTTTGAGATCCGGCCTGGCATCCATGATAAGGGGATACACCCTGTCACCAGGCATATCAGGGAGCTTTATGTCCAGGAGGGCAAGGTCAATATCCCCATCAAATGTCCTTGTAATCTCAACGGCTTCTTGGCCGGTTCTGGCCTCCAAAACGCAGTACCCAAGCCTTTCCAACGTCTTTCGGGTGAGCATTATTACTTGTTCTTCATCCTCAATGACCAAAATGGTCCCTTCACCCCTGGCAGGTCCGGGCTCAGGCCTTAAAACCACCTCTTCCTTGGCCTTTTCCCTGCCCTCAATCCCAGGGAGATAGATATGGACCACAGTCCCCTTGCCCGGTTCTGAGTCAACCGAGATCCATCCATCATGGCCCTTTATAATCCCGTAGACAGATGCCATACCCAGCCCGCGGCCGATAAAGTGGGTGGTGAAAAACGGCTCAAATATCCTGTTCTTGGTCTCTTCATCCATGCCTTTGCCGTCATCCTCAACAGAAAGGCAGACATGAGGACCCGGCCTGAGACCTGGATAGTCCTTTATAGACTCCTGGTCGAGCTCCATATTTTTTACAGAGATCTTGATACGGCCTGGTCCTTCTATGGCCTCATTTGAATTGGCTACTATAGCAGACAGTACCATCTGCATTTGGGTGCGGTCGATCTCTACGTTCATGGTATCCAGTGGCAGGTCTGTCTCCACATGAATATCCGGATCGATGGTGTGCTGGATCAAGGGTAGCGTCTCCCTTACGAAAGCGGTCAAAGAGATGATTTCAGGATTATATCTTCCCCCCCTTGCGTAGGCCACCAGTTGACTGGTGAGATGGGCCATACGAAAGGCTGATTCCTTCATGGCCTTAGTGTATTCCATGACCCTCTCATCTTCAGGATACTCCATCTCCAGCAATCCGGTGTACCCCGTTATCGAAGTCAGGGCATTGTTGAACTGGTGGGCAATGCCCCATGCCAGGGTGGCGATGGCCTCCATCTTCTCAGCTTGCATGAGTTGGGCCTGGAGCCTTTTCGTTTCTGTAATATCTTGATCTATCCCGAACATACGAACCGGGGCTCCCGTCTCATCACACTCCACCTCTCCACGATTGCGAATAATTCTCTCTTTACCCTCAATAGGTACAGTTCGAAACTCAAAATCAAAGGAGCCCTTCTTTTCGATTGCTTCTTTGAGCACAGAGGTGACGCGCTCTCTATCGGCCGGGTGTACGCGGGTCAGGAAGGTCTCAAAAGAAGGGCCTTCTGGATCTCCTGGCCTAAGTCCAAGAATGCGATACGTCTCATCAGACCATTGCCCCCAGTTGAGTTCCAAGTCTCGGCTCCAGTTCCCAACATGCGCAATCTTCTGGGCCTTGTCCAAATTGTCCTTGGCCACCCTCAACTCTTCTTCTGCTCGCTTGCTCTCAGTGATGTCTGTCATAAAGCATAAGGTAGCGGGCTTCTCACCCCAAGAGAACAATACCACACTGAGCCTTATCCACCTAACATCCCCAGTTTTATTAATAATTCTAAAATTATAGGTATTGGGAACCGCTTCCCCATTGATCCGTTTTCTGTAGCGCTCTTTCACCATTTCCCGATCTTCTTCATGTATAAAATAGGTAAAAGGCCTGGAGGTTAATTCCTCCTGTGAATAACCATAGATCTCCTCTGCCTTGGGATTGGCAACTTTAAACGCGCCATCCTGAGCAACCAAGATGGCTTCATTTGCATTTTCGAAAAGCGTTCGGTATTTCTCCTCATTCTCCCGAAGTGTCTCCTCAGCCCGCTTGCGCATTAATGCTTCAGTAAAAGAAATTGAAAGGGTTTCAATAGCTTGCTGATCATATAGATCATAGCCCGACTCTTTGTTACCCATGCCGATCATACCTATAGTCTTACCCCCATATTTCAAAGGAACACCCAAAAAAGAGGTGATCCTTGGATGACCTTTAGGAGTGCCTACTCGATCAGGATAAGTGGATGGGTCATTGACGATCAGGGATTGTCCCTCCTTGAGTACTTTCCTCCAAATACCGCGGATCTCCATGTCTTTGAGCAACCTCGGGGCTTCAGATTTCGGCATCTTGCAGGCATCCCAGCCTGGATTACTCAATGCAATGTTATCATAAGTACCGGTCCGGTTGATTTCACCGATAAAACCAAACTTGCTGCCGGTCAATTCCTCTGCCACTGCAAGACATTTACGGGCTACCTCTTTTTCGGTTTCACAACTCACGGTCTCTAACAACACTTGATTGATCCCTTCCAATAGCTTGTTTTGTTTGAGGATTCGTTCCTTACTCTGCCTGCTTCTGGTGATATCTCTCACCACGCTTACCCAACCGATTTGCCTATTTTGGTCATCATGTAAAGGCGCCACGTTATGCTCTGTGCTGAAGACGCTTCCATCCTTTCGCTTCATCTTGAACTCAGGTAGGTAAAAGAAATCCTGCCCCTCTATTGCTGATAAAAGCTGTTCTCGAAAATTCCGTAGTGACATCTCATCAACATGCAGGAAGGCCGTCGTCTGGCCCACCATTTCTTGGGGAGTGTAACCAAAGATCTCTGTCGTTGCTGGGTTGCAGTCTATGATTGTAGGGGGGACATCTGCATCCAAGACAATGATCGCATCTCTCTGGCTGGTGAAAATTCTTTCAAACAACTCCTTGGACTGCCTCAGAATCTCCTCGACTCGCTTTCGTTCGATAACCTCCTCTTGAAGCCTTTTGCTGGCCTCCTGCAATTCAAGTGTTCGCTCTGTGACCATCTCCTCAAGTCTCTTGACCCTTAGCCTGTCTTCCGATATGTCTCGACAGATCCCCAATACCCTGATCACATTCCCATCCCCATCAATGACCGGGGTGTAAATCGTATCAAAGGCCCTTTTCCCTGCGGGCAAGGGGATCTCATGTACAACGAAGACCTTTTCCTTTTTGTCGAAGGCTTCCTGGAGATAAGGCTCTATGATCTCAGCTCTTGAGCCCATGATATCCCTATTTGTCTTTCCAATGACCTGATCGGGTTTCAGTCCAAGAAGAGATGCCCCTGGTCTATTTATAAAGGTGTATCTGAGTTGGGGGTCGTACAGCACAAAGGCATCAGCAGAATAGGACAGCAAGAGATCCAGATCGGATTCCACTTCTCTATCCGCCTCATCCGCACGGGAAGATCTTGTTTCCAGTTCCTTGAGCCTTTGTTCCAATTCCTCGTACGTTGGTCTTCTGTCCATAAGGGAATCCCCCCGTCTCACCATGGTTGATCCAACGAACAACGTCTCCGTAGGTTGGATCAGGAAGCAGAGCACGCTGATTGTTGATTGCCGAAAGGTCAGGCTGTCTATAGCATTTCCGCTGGGGAGTCCAGACGATCACCAAGCATATTCACATAGCTTCCCAGCTCGTTATCGTGCCACCCGTAGATCACCGCCTGGGTAATGGCAAGCCTTACCAGGTGTTGGTTTTCCCTTTCATCTCCGGAAGCACGAGAGCAAGCGTATTTGCCGCCCCTGTTGCAGTCAAGATGATATTATTCAGATTTCGCTTGTAACATGTG
This sequence comes from uncultured Desulfobacteraceae bacterium, assembly GCA_964452575.1. Classification (GTDB taxonomy): domain Bacteria; phylum Desulfobacterota; class DSM-4660; order Desulfatiglandales; family Desulfatiglandaceae; genus CAYVMN01. The sequence continues at coordinate 4,280 of CAYVMN010000053.1, forward strand.
TAGGATCCAAGCCTGTGTGCCTGCCTTGTCCCGAAAGGGGAAGATATTACGGAAACCCAAAAACTTGCAGCACTCCGGACAGGGGAGGGCAAGGGCGCCGGAAATGGCATATTATCCGTAGAAATAGATGCTGTATTGAGTTTCTTCTCCCAGCAAGGCATCAACCTTGTCTTGTACCTCTGCCCTTTCTTTACTGGCTGCCCACGCTTTCCAATCGTCAATGGATTTCCATGTACCGATCACCAGGTAATCCTCCGGATCTTCAGCATTTCTCCAGGTCTCACCGGAAATATAACCGGGCTGAACCATCGCCAGTGACCTGAGCTCCAACAAAAGGGGTAATAGCTCCTTTCCCTTAGGGACCTTCCTCTTGATAATGATTTTTACAGCCATATTTTCTCCTGCCTTTTTCCTTACTATGGATTTCAGGGTACTTTGGTCGCATTCAGCAGCGGGGCATTCGACAATTCTTGGTTGTTTTTGTCTCTCTACTTTTTCCCATCCGTTATCGCGGTTCGATATAAACCGGTTGTCCCATCTCAGAAAAGGCAAAGTTGTGGAATACGTTGTAGCCGTTATAGTCCAGCACTCTTAGGTCATCGCTCTGATTCAGGTCTCCCATGACCACATTGTACTGATTCCCATATTTGTGCTTGACTCTGTCCAATGGAAGCTCGGCAGCGATATATTTCTCGATGCCTTTGGCCTTTAGCTTTGAGATAAGCTTGGGGTCCTTAAAAGATTCATAGGTGGTCAGAATCAAAATAGGCCCTGTCCCTGTGAAAACGATACCTGCTTTCATGTCACTAACCTCCTTTATATTGTGCCCTTAAGTAGTTCTCTGTGAGTATAATATGTTCTTTAGGTCTAAGGCATATACAAGTCTACGCTTGACTCATGTGTATCGCAGTTCTAATTTCCTCGACACGTTTTCTCAACTGTCGGTTCCTGGAAGTGTTTGCCTTCATCCTTGTGGAGCCGAGCCCTTAAGTCCGATTGTCTCACCGGTTTATCTCTTGAATAAGGGCATCAGGTCCTTCGGTAAGGCGTTCATCGTCTCATGAATAGATTGCAGCGCATTTAGGAGACGGGTATACATCATTGCTAGTCCGATATTCTCCCCCAATATGAGTAAAGAGTCTACGTCACGCTCAGTAATGTCCCAGATTTCGTGATGGTATAACCGCAGGACACCCACAGTATCACGGTAAAATAGAATTGGAACAGAGACGATTCCCCCGATGCCCTCCTTTACTGCATCCTGGGGATACTGCAGGTGATCGGTTTTGGTCACATCCCTGATGACAGCCGGCTCTCCCTTTAATGTAGATGAAATGCTCTTATCTGCCATAATCGGCCCCTTATTCAAATAGCTGATGCTCAACCCAAAGCTGGCCAGGACTTCAAGCTCTTCTGTCTCCGGGTTCAGGGCAAAAATCGTGCAACCCTTGATTTCAAGGACCCCTACCAGCAACTGGGTCAGGTGATTGGCCATGATTTCCATATTATCAGATTCTGCGATGGCCCTTGTTACTGCCTTAAACACCTCCATGCTGATTTTATCTTCCCTGTTCATGGGATTCCTCCTTGCTGGTTACATGCCATGTCTTGAGGCCAGATCGGCTCATGTGACAATGCACACGACCGTTTCCTTTAGGTTGTTCACGACCTTATTGAAGACACTGGTAGTGAAAAACCGTGTAACTCTCCCCGGTTTATGATTTATGACAACGAGATCGAAACGGCCTTCAGAGGCGAGATCCACGATCTCGCAGGCAACTTCCTTTTTCCTTGGCTTGAAGACATAATGGACCTGATCCTCAGAGAAGCCGTTCTCCACGAGTTTTTGGACGGCCGCTTTGAGGCCGGCCTCCTGATCTTGAACCCCTTGCTTAAGGGAAATTAGACCCGCTTTCAACCTGTCCATGACCGGACTATCCTTCGTCTCAATTTCCGGAGGAGGCGTGTACGCATGAAACAGGGTAATCTCAGTCTCTTTCAGGTGGGCGAAATGACGGATGACAAAATCGAGGGCCCTTTGATCATAGTTGGTGAATTTGAAGGGCAATAATATCTTTTGGCTGGCCATTTTTGACTCCTTTCTCCCTGGGTTTCAAGTACTTCATTCCTGGTATATTCCGCGTTGGAAGAAGAGATGATAACCGGAGTACCCACAGATTGAGGCCTTCTAAGGTCGAGGTCTTTATTCGGCAATATATTTTAGTCCTGGAGTGGGAGATACAGATCCATTGGATTACCAGCCACAAAATCCTTCGGTACCGATGAAAAGAGTAAATGAGAATGGGATTGAGATGCCGTTATTCCCTGTCCTTCTTCCCGGTGAGATCTTCCCTTGTTTTCTTATACCACGCTGCGCCACAAAATTCAAGAAAAACCTTAGTCTCCATCTCCCCGATCACCTCAAACGTGAACCGCGTCTGTTCTTTCGAAGTGGAAATACCGCAGGCGTTCACAGGTTCCGGGTTAAGAGGTTCACGGTTAGGGACAAATCAACTCAGCAAACCCAAAGTTCTTGGGACAAATGCTGCTTTTCCCAGATTGATGGGAAAGAAAAGCCAGGTTTCAGGTTGGGATTTGATTAAATCGTCGCTTCTCTCATAGACACGTCTTGCAAAAGAACCTTGAACCCCTGAACCTTTGAACCCGTGAACGGTTACGAAATACCTTCAGGCACGGGAGGCCTCCAAACCCGTTCCAAAGTTATAGTCAATCAGACCCGGGCTGTAGACAAGATCCTTAACCCTCTATTTCTCCCCTATGCAGGGATATGGTTCTTCACCTTTCTCAGAAGCAGACTCAAAATGTTCAGTATCTCTTCAATTCTCATGACCCTTCCCGCCTGAGTCCCTCAAGTACCAATCTCAGAAAGACGCTCAAACAGATGATTTTCCCTACGCGACCATAGACCACCCTGCTCTCCAGATTTCGGCTCCGTCTGTTTCCACAGGACATAGAGCACAACCACCTGGAGAAGGGCCGATAGGGAAACCCTCAGGGCCACGCCGGCTGACCTCATCCGGGCTATGCCCACCATATAAAAGGGGATGCTCAGGAGTACCGCCCCGGTTCCCAAAAGGGCGGGGAACAGGGCGGGCAGGACAATACGGGTCATCCTTATGGTCAGGGCCTTGATCGCGGGATCGTTAACGCCGGGAGCAATCAGATCAACAAGACCATCCGTCCAGAACCAGTCCAGCAGAATCAGAACCAGCAGTTAGGCATCAAGCTCCCACCTTGCTCCCCAATGGATCCTTTCATCATTAGACGGAGAGATAGGCCTTGCGTACGTGCTCGTGGCCCAGAAGCCCTTCCCCAGGTCCCTCCAGTACCATGCGACCGTTTTCCAGGACATATGCCCGGTCGCTCATTCTGAGCGCAAAGGTAACTTTCTGCTCCACCAGCAGGACGGTCACATCACGTTTATTAATCTTTTCGATATTCTCGAAAATATTCGAAACCATTATCGGGTGGAGTCCCAGGGAAGGCTCGTCGAGAAGCAAAAACCTGGGCTCACTCATCATAGCCCTGGCGATAGCAAGCATCTGTCGTTCACCCCCTGAAAGGGTCTTGGCCCTCTGACGGGAGCGGTCCCTGAGTCTTGGGAAAAGATCCATCACCTCCTCGAGGAGCCTGGACTCGCGATTTTTGTCTTTAAGTGAATGGGCCCCAAGCCTGAGGTTGTCAATGCAACTCATGTCAGGAAATACGCGGGCGCCCTCCGGAACCAGTGTGATGCCCCTCTTGACCACCTCCTCAGGTTTGAGTCCATCCAGGACCTGGCCGTTATAGGTGACAACCGGGCCGCCTCTACCCCTCGGCACCGCCAACCCCATGAGGGCATACATAAGGGTCGATTTTCCTGCTCCATTGGGACCGATGACCGACACTACCTCTGCCGCATAGATCTCCAGGCTTATGTCCCAGAGCACTTGTACATCCCCATAGAACGCGTCCAGGTGGTTTACGCTAAGAAGGGGATCAGGCATACCTCTCTCCCAGATAGGCCTCAATTACCCTGCGATTATTCACTACCTCTTCCGGAGTGCCCTCGGCGATCTTTTCACCGTAATCCAACACAATCACGTACTCACTTATGCCCATTACCGCCTGCATCACGTGTTCTACAACGACCAAGGAGACACCCCAACTTTTTATCGTGCGCAATAGCACAAGGGCCCTCTCGATCTCGGCTGGCGTGAGCCCGGCCATATTCTCGTCGAGAAGGATCGCCTTTGGTTTACAAGCCAAGGCCCTGGCCAACTCCAGCCGGCGACGCATGGCCACATTTATGGAGCCTGAGGGCTGATGGGCAACATCGGCCAACCCCACCATCTCCAGTATCTCAGAGGCCTCTTTCTTGGCCCTGCCTAGGCTCAACCCTCGGCCATAGAGCCCCCCCACAAAGACATTTTCAAGGACCGTCATCCGTGCAAATGGCCTCACGATTTGAGATGTCTTTACCAGCCCCAGGCGGCAGATCTTGTGGGTCGCCAGCCCGGTAATCTTACGCCCATCAAAACTGACCTCCCCACCGTCTGCCCTGTGTACCCCCGTGATCACATTAAATAGGGTCGTCTTGCCCGAGCCGTTAGGGCCGATTATTCCAAGGATCTGGCCGGGTTCCAGAGACAGGCTAACGCCCCTGAGGGCTGACAGCGCGCCGAAGTTCTTGGATATGGAATCTGCAGCCAGAAGGCTCACTTTGGCCCCCCCGCAGTTTTCTTGATCCGAAAAAGCAACACCCTTGCAACACCACTCGGCATGAACATGATCACCACAACTATGATCACCCCCACAATGACCAGGTAGTAATTGATAAACTCGGCCCCTAAGATGTCCTCAATGATCTGGAGAAACGAGGCCCCAAGTACCGGGCCTATGACGGTACCCATGCCACCCAGTAACGACATGATGACCATCTTTATGGTGATGTGGACATCAAATACATCGCCAGGGGTAAAATAGCCCAGGCGGTTTGCCTCCAGAGAGCCGAGAATGCCAATGAAGAAGGCTGCAAGGCCATATGTCTTGAGCTTGAGAATATGGGTACCAACCCCCACTTGTGCTGCAGCCTCCTCGTCCTCATGTATGGCCTTCAGGCCATAACCGTGCTTGTGGTGCTCGATCCACCATGTGAGGATCACAATCAGGCCCGAGAGGGCAAGGTACACCCAGTAATAGGACAGTTCCTCCAGCCTTGCTGTGAAGGTCAAACCGATGCCGCCTTCCGTAAGGGAGCTCCATTCCTCAGCGACCTGTTTGAGGGCCTCGGCCAGGGCGAGTGTTGCGATAGCGAAGTAGGCTCCCCTAAGCCGAAGCGTTGGCCAGCCAACGGCAAGGGCCACCAGCACCGCGCCTACCCCGGCCGCCAAGATGCTGACCGCCAGGGCTAAATGCAGGCGTCCCATCAATATCCCCGCAACATATGCCCCAACCCCGGTGTAGGCTGCCGATCCGAAGTCGATATAGCCTGTATAACCACACATCAGGTTCCAGCAGCCGGCCAGTCCTATCCAGTAAAAGATTACTGTCAACAGGCTCAGGTGGTATCCTGACCCGAGAAACGGCAGAACCGCTAGCACCGCCGCGACGACCAATCCAGCAAGCAATCCCCGGCTCATTCTACGATCCCCTTTCCGGTGATGCCCGCTGGCCTGAAAAGAAGCATCAGAAATAACAGGAAGAAGGTTATTGCCGTTGACCACCCAGGCGTAAAGAGCATGGTGGAGACCGATCCCACCACCCCGAGTATAAGGCCTCCGATCATGGCCCCGGGTATGTATCCCATACCGCCCAGTACCACCACACAGAAGGCGATGACTGTATAAGGAAGGCCCATAGCGGGCTCGACATACCGAAAGGATGCCACCATAGATCCGGCCATACCGGTGATTCCGGCGCCAAGACCAAAGGTTAGGGCATAGATCTGACGGACATTGATCCCCATAAGTCTTGCCATACGTCGATCCTGGGCCGTAGCCTGGATTGCACGGCCGGTGCGTGAATGATGAAGCAGCCAGTACAATGCGCCGACAACAGCGAGGGAAATGAGGAAGGTGATCAGTTTAATATAAGGGATAGTTATGCCCAAAAGCCTGAAATTGGCACCGGAATAGCTGGTGGTAATTGTACGTGGATCCGCCGTCCAGGCAAGGAGTGCCAAGTTGGCAAGTACCAGGTGAATTCCAAAGGTCATTATATAACTCATGATCGGCGGGGCATACGCCACCCGATTTATGATGAACCGTTGCAACAGGTAGCCAAGGACAAACAGCCCCAACAGGGAGAAAGGGAGGGTGGTGAAGGGGTCTAGCTTCAGGATCTCAAACAACCAGTAGGTTGTAAAGGCCCCTAACATGACCATCTCGCCGTGGGCGATGTTGACTACCCCCATCACCCCGAAGATCAGAGAGAAGCCCGCTGAATAGAGGGCATAGATCCCACCCAGCAAAATGCCATTGGTCAGGGCCTGGATAAAGAGCATCCCCTACTCTGAGGTGGGAAGGGGTCCGGAGTCCGGACTCCATCGGGACTCCGGACCCCTCCAGATGAGTATTATCGTGACTTCCACGGAGGCATGGGATATCGAGGCTTTGCCTCGGCGGCATTGGCGGGAAATACATTTACTAGCTTCCCATCTTGCACCTGGACGGCCACGGGCGGATGGGCCTCGTTGGCACCGTCTTTGCCGAAATGGATCTGGCCATAAAAGGTCATCAAGTCAAGCTCGTGAAGTCTCTCCATCAATTTTTCGCGGTCAGCCTCAGTAATACCAGGCCTTAGTCCCAGCTGCTCGACCGCCATCTGGAGTATTACCGCGCCTCCAGCTGTGGCTGCCTCGACGTAATCCGGGAATCTGCCAAAACGCTCCTTGTAGGCCCTGTTAAAGTCTTCTGCCGTCCCAAAAATCGGGCCTTTATAAGGCAGGTTGGGAGTCCACTCTGAGGCCGCAAACACATATTCGGCATCCCCCTTCAGACCTTCAACAAAGGCAGGCACGGTCGGACCATAGGAAAAGGCTACTGCCTTGGGACTAAAATCGATCTCCTTAAGGGCCTTCATTACCCTGAGGCTGACCCCCAAATGGGAGCCCACCAAAAGGATATCAGGGTCCTTGGCCTTGGCCTTCTCAAGCATGGTGTTATAATCCTGGAGCTTGAGGGGAAAGAGCTCGAAATGGACGACCTCGAATCCGTTTTTCTTGGCATACTCCTTGTAACCCTCGCAGGCCAGTGCACAAAAAGGTATATTAGCCCCCACGATCGCTACTGTCTTGGGCTTAGGGGATACCAATGTGAACAAATCCACACATCCCCTGACCTCTTCGGTCGCCTTTCCAAGGGTTCCGAAGTAATACTTGAAGCCTCGATCATACAGTTTATTGGAGGAAGCGGCACCGGAGATCAGGGGATATTTGTGCCGTTCGGCCGCGGCAGAGGCCGCCATCACCTGTGAGGAGCCGAAGCCGCCGAGCAGCAAATCTGCCTTGTCCTTCTTGATGAGTTTCTCGATCAGCTTGGCGCTTGTCTGAGGATTGGATTGGTCGTCATAAAAGATAATCCTGATCTTATACTTACCGCCAATCCCTCCTTTTGCATTAACCGTCTCCATCCAGATGGTATAGGCATCCCTCACAAGCTCCCCATCCTTGCCGAATATACCGGTGAGAGGCACCGCACACCCAAAGGTGAGCTCTTCCTCTGCCAGGGCTGTTCCAACCGTCGCAGCCAAGAGCCCCAATATCAGGGCGAGTAGGACAATTTTCACCTTTTTTTTCATATGTTTCCTCCATGTCGTCCTTCTTAATGATTTCTAGAACTCACCCAACGGCCTCTTGAAGGTGAATCGAGCAGGATCTACCACCAGTTTCTGATAGGCCTGATCGGCATTGCCCCCCAGGGCGGAAAAGGGATAGGACAGGGCGAAAACCACTGTGCCCACTACTGTTGCAACAATTCCCAGGGGCCTGATGACGGCGGCATCAGCGAGCATGTTCTCCACCGTGTAATCTGTATCCGTAAATAGCTCCTGTGCCAAGGCGGATGTACCGAAAGAGACAAGGAACAGGTTTGCAATAACAAAAAAAATAATGGATTGTCTCGCGATTTTATGCATAAATACCTCCTTTCTAATGCAAACATAGGTTGAGGCCCACATCGCTAACAAGGGACGACAAAGTCCAGCAAAACAGATGGGCTTTTCCAGGGTCAGCAAAATATTAAGTCATCGTAACAATGAAAGCATAAAAAAAAGGCGCGCACGTGTCAAGAATATTAAGAATAATAATGAGTTTGCGTTTATTGCCGCCTGTATGGTACAGGTACTTCTCTCTCGTGGGCTAAATTGCACGGTGGGTAGGCCCAGAATCAGGCCTGATCGCTCTTGAAGTGGGCATTACCGGTTTGTTAAAATTGGCTATCTACGCCAACCGTCATTCCCGAGAAAAAGGAAGAGAATAACAGATTTAAGAAAGGAGGCGGCCATGGCAAAGACTATTGTCTTTTGTTTGCTTCTGGCCTTTATGCTTGTCTTTGTGATTCAAAACACCCAGGTTATTTCTTTTCAGTTTCTTTTCTGGAAGGTCTCCATGTCCAGGGCCTTACTCCTGTTACTTTCATTTGGGATAGGGATTATTGTGGGTGTGCTATTGAAAAGATCCAGGTCTAAGAAATCCTAGCCTGTATGGTAACCCGAATTTCCCTATTGGAATCTTGAAGGTATTGTTCATGTCTTGCTTCTTGAGGAGGGAGAGAAATGAAAGACAATAGGACAGTGGTCAAGGGAGGTTTTAGATCAACCCTTTCCTTGATAATCTCTTTGATTGCCCTGATCATCGCGCTGATAGCCTATAATCAGAGCGGGGGCGATGCAGATCTTAAGGGCCAATTGAGTGATCTTCAAGACAAGATTGCCACGCTGAAAAAGGAGACTTCTGAAACCGTAGACAAGGTGAAAAAAGAGACTGCAAAGGCCCTTGAAAAGGTTGGGGTAGAAATAAAAAGGGCCGAAGATAGTAAAGATCAAAAATGATTCAGAAGGCCTTGTACTGTTCCTTGATCCATGAGAGGTACTCTTTGCTTCTGACACGGTCAACCCAATCCCGATTGTCAAGATACCATTGAATGGTCTTGTGGATTCCCGTCTCTAGAGATTCCTCAGGAAACCATTCCAGTTGCTCCTTGATCTTGGTAAAATCGATGGCATATCGCCTGTCGTGACCGGGACGATCCTTGACTAATCTTATCAGTTCCCTCCGCGGCCTATTGCCTTTCAAACCCTGGATCTCGTCTAAGATATCGCACACCATCTCCACAATTCTGATATTTTCCATTTCGCTGTTGCCGCCGACATTGTAAGTCTCACCCCGCTTACCCGCCTTGATGATCTTCCAGATGGCCGTGCAGTGGTCCCGCACATATAACCAGTCCCGTACGTTCAATCCATCACCATATACAGGGAGAGGTTTTCCCTCAAGGGCATTCAGGATCATCAAGGGCAGGAGTTTTTCCGGAAATTGATAGGGCCCATAGTTGTTGGAGCAATTGGAGATGGTAATGGGTAGATCATAGGTATTGTGATAGGCCCTTACCAGATGGTCGGATGCAGCCTTTGAAGCGGAATATGGGCTATTGGGGCTATAGGGGGTTTTTTCAGTGAAATGTCCGTCTTGACCCAGGCTCCCGAAGACCTCATCTGTGCTGATATGATGGAAGAGTTCCAATCGGTCTTGATTTGCCCTTGCCAGTTCCAAGAGGTTGAAGGTCCCCACGATATTGGTTTGGATAAAGGCATCCGGTCTTACAATGGATCGGTCCACGTGGGACTCGGCGGCGAAATGACATATGGAATCAATCTGTTGTTCGGTGAATATTCGCGCCATCGTTTCCCCATCGGAGATATCGCCCTTCACAAATACATAGCGATCAGGGAAATCCCTCTGTATATCTGAGAGATTTTCGGGGTTGCCCGCATAGGTAAGGGCATCCACATTGATTACGCGCCCATCAAAATCCGATTCCCGAAGTAGATAGCGGACAAAATTGCTTCCGATAAATCCACATCCTCCAGTTACCAACAGATTTTTCATCATAACTAGCCCTTAGCCTCCTCTAGCAGGCGGTTCTTAAACTTCAAAACGAATTGATCCAAGCTATCTTTCCAGTGATCCATAACGTTGGCCCCCTCAGTCTTCAGGCGTTGATTCTCAAGGATTGAGTTCACGGGCCTTATGGCAGGGAGGTGGAATTCTTCGGTCGAGCACCGACTAATGGCGTGCGATATCCCCATTTTCATGAGAAAACAGCTGGCCAGTTCATACCAGGTGCAATATCCTTCCGATGATGCGTGATAGATTCCCTTACCCCTTGTCTCAATGAGCCTCATGATCTGCCGGGCGAGATTGCTCGACCAGGTGGGGGAACCGAACTGGTCGTCTACCACCCTTATCCCCCTGCCAGAATCCTTTAGGACCGACCTCAAAATAGTCTTTAGAAAATTGTGGCCGCGGATACCATATAACCATGCCGTACGGAGGATTATGTAGTCGTCAGTTGCCTCTGTGATTGCCTTTTCCCCCTCCAACTTCGTCGTTCCGTAATAGGAAAGGGGGGTTGGATCGTCCGCCTCGGTGTAAGGCTCGGGCACCTTTTTCCTGCCATCAAAGACGTAGTCCGTGGAAATATGGATCAATCGGAGGCCAAGGCTCCCCGCGATATGGGCAAGGTTTCTCGGACCCTCTGCATTGACCCTCCAGGCAAGATCCTTTCTTATCTCACACTCATCGACCTTTGTGAATGCGGCACAGTTTAATATAAGGTCAGGGGCATTCTCTTGCACTGCCTCGTGGACGGCAGCAGGATCAGTAATATCAAGCTCCTTTGAACCCAAGGAGGCCACATCGTATTTCCCGCCAAGGACCCGCGTGCAATCACTCCCCAGTTGTCCTTTCCCGCCACAGATCAGTATTTTCACTACTCTTTCTCAACATCCTCAAGTGGATTCTAGCTACTGCTCCCCGTTTTTCGAGGCAATCGTTCACCACAGAGGGCACAGAGTACACAGAGCAAACTCTTTTGTTTACCTTTACGCTCTATAAACCACGGGAAGGGCCTTTTGCCTTTCCACTGACAACGCACGGTCAACCAGTTCATAGGCCAAACATGCCTCATACGCTGACTCCAACAAGCCAGGACCAAGTGCTCGATGAACAGCGATGGCAGCACCGATTACAGACTCTGTTATCTCATCTATTTCTTTCACAACTTATTCCCTCTGTGTTCTCAGTGATCTCAGTGGTGAACTGTTACTTTTCGAGAATTTGAACATGCCATGTAACCGTCAGGGTGCCCATGTGTGGCAAGATGATTATAATTTGAAATCATCCGAAAATCAAAGGATTGGAAAGGCCTTGACAGAGTTTTGGCTTATGGAGTAAAAATAAAAACTTCATAGGAATGTGTTCAAAAATCTTAGGTAAAGGAATTAAGAAATTTATGATATCAAAGCCAAGAGGATGATGGAATGGCTTCAAATACCAAAAAGACAAAAAGAATTCGCGCCAGAAAGAAGAGGCCTAATAAGGCCAACTTGAAGGCCACCCTAAAACGTATTCAGAGAAATGCCGAAATCCTTAGGGAACTGGCCTCAACTGAAGAGACATAATAGCCCTCTATAAACTGAGGGATGGCCTTCCTCGGCCTAGTGCCTCATCTGAGCCCCTTCTATTCTAAGTAGTGGGCGGTCTTTAATCTCTGGCCAAGCCAATAATCTATATGCAGCCTGTTGACCTCCTTTATCCCAGAGACCATTTCATCTGTCAAATGAATAGCCTCAAGATTCTCCAGTCCGAATGATTGCATCATCCTCAGGCTCCTAACACTCCCTGGACCAAGTAGTGGAGTCATACTGGATTCCCGGCTGCAATTGAGACAGGCAATTCCCCCTCTCTGAGGTTCAAAAATCGCATCTCCTGCCCCAGTGTAAGGCCTGCCACATATGCAGCAATTGCCCAGATCTATCTCATATCCCCCCAGTGCCATTGCCCTTGCCTCAAAGAAGATGCGAAGAACATCACGTCTCGTGCCCTTATTAATGGCATAAAAAGAATCCTTCAATAATTCAAACATCTTCTGGTCCTCCACGGCCACGGGAAAAAGGGTTTCAGTGAGTTCCGTCATGTAGCTAGCCAAAGTCAGAGAAAAAAAATCGGATCTGACCTCTGGAAACGCGTGGACCAGTTTGCATGAGTGGATGAAATAGAGGTCTCCTTTTCGTTTTGATTCATATTCCAAATTCGTCAGGCAAAACAGATCTAGGCAATTGGAGAACCGCCTTCGGCTTCTCCGCGCCCCTTTGGCTACCCCCTTTAATCGACCTTTGTGGGGGGTGAAAAAACCTATAATGAGATCGGATTCACCGAACTCTCTGATCCTCAAGATAATGGCCGGAGAAATCTGTGCACCCATTGCTCAAGAAAATCTTCTATCGGTTCTGCCCTTTAGCGCCACTTCTCAAGCATCTTCTGAGCATTTTTGTGCGCTTCGTGCAGGGCCTCTTCTACCTGCTGCCGGTAATTTTCCACGTCTTCAGCCGGGGCCTTTTTGGGAAAATTGAGAGGTCTGCCCACCAAGATAATCTGTCGAGCAAATGGCAGAGGAAAGTAGACCTGATTCCATGTCTTTTTGAAGACGAATTTGCGAGAGACAGCCACCCCGATCGGAAAAAGCGGTAACCCCGCCTTTTGTGCCACTTGCACGATCCCCTGCTTACAGACCCACCGCGGGCCTTGTGGGCCGTCAACCGCAAGGACCACGCTCTGACCGCTCCTGGCGGCCTTGATCAGGGCCAGCAACCCACCGACTGCTCCCCTGCTGGAAGATCCCCTTGTAACCCGATATCCCAGTGCCCCTGCAGCCCTGGCCATGGTCTCACCATCCCTTGACCGGCTGACCAGCAAGGTGAGTCCCCAACTTCCGAAACGGGGGAAGAGTGCGATTTCATCACCGTGCCAGTGAGCAGCGCAGAGGTTGGAATAATCCTCTGTTTGTTCCAGACCGATTACCCTCGTCCGAACCAGACTTGAGAAGAACCGCAGAACCTTGGCCGCCCAAACAGGCCAACGCGTTTCAAACCAGCGACTATGAGGGGAAGGGATCATTTTCTCTCTTCCTCACAAACCTCATCCCGCAAGGAGACATGTCAAGCCCGTTGCGGGCCGTGGAGGCAGGACTCCGCTATAATATCTCTATAGAGTCCATTGGCAAAGAGATCTTGAGATCATCTCCCACGCAGAGACCTTTATCTATTACTTCACTCCTTGACAGAAGGATATTGAGAGGAACTCCGATATCGGCTATTGCCCTTACCCCGTCGTGTTCGTGTGTCATCTGTATTAGTCTTCCAGAAAAGGTATTTGCTTGAGGGCCCTGATCTCGAGCCTTGAAAATCTTTATCTTTCTCGGATGGATTGAGAGTTTTGCATCTCCTATTCTATAGGCCTTCACCGGGAGATTTATCCTATCATGAATCTGGCACCACCTATTTCCATCCCCATCCATGATGATCTCTCCGTTGAATATATTTTGAGGCCTTTGCGGGGCTATTCTCCCTTCTAAGAGGGAAATGACCCTGTGAGAAAGCCTTGAGGCCTGAGTGAGATTATGGGTAGCAAATATAACTGAAATCCCCCTTTGTGCGTTTATTTCCCTTATTATGTTTTCTACTGTAATCTGGTTCTCTGCGTCAACACTTGAGGTAGGCTCATCGAAGAGCATCACCCTTGGAGAACAGACCAGGGCACGGGCGATGGCAACCCTCTGTTTCTCGCCGCTAGATAACTTGTGTGCCTCGGCATTTACAAAACCCAGCATTTTCACCATTTCGAGTGACTCTCGGATGATCATGCCTCTTTCTCGGCCGGAAATCCTCCTTACCTTGAGCCCAAATTCCAGATTCCTGTACACTGTGGTGGTGAAAAGGACAGGGTCCTGCTGAACCATAACGATCTGCCGGCGAAAGGATGTCAAATTATCTTCACCAAAACTGATAGGGGTCTTTTCATATTTGATCTCTCCGGTCGTGGGAGGAATGAGTAAGGCCAGAATTTCGAGGAGTGTCGTCTTTCCCGATCCATTCGGGCCCAGCAATGAATATATGATGCCCTTTTCAAAGATCAGTTCAGGTATGTCCAGGACCGTCCTGTTCCCATAAACCTTTCTGAGACCTCTGACTTCAAACGGCATCAGACCCTGCTTCTCCCCTGGAGATAATTGAAGAAGACATTGATAGCGAGGCTTATAAGAAGTAGCACCATTCCGAGGGCCACACCGAGGACGAATTCTCCCTTGTCGTATTCAAGGGCCATAGCCGTTGTCATGGTGCGTGTATATCCCTTGGCATTGCCTCCCAGCATCATGCTGATGCCTATCTCTGAAATGACCCTGCCAAAGGCTGCTATGACTCCTGCAAATATCCCAAAACGCGTCTCCCTGAAGATGACCAGTGCAGTCTGAAATGGGCCTGCACCCAGTGTCATAGCGGTCTTCCTGTATCTCTCATCAACCCGAGTTGTGGCCGCAATGGTAAGGGAGGTAACTATGGGAAAAATAAGTATCACCTGCCCGATAACCATTGCAGTCTGGGTGTAAAGGAGATCGAGAATCCCCAATAGTCCTTTCCTAGAGATAAAGGCATAGACGAGAAGCCCCACCACTACTGTAGGTAGCGCCATCAGGGAGTTAAGGACAGTAATGACGGCCCTCTTCCCTCTAAATTCATTGAAAGAGATAATGAAACCAGTGGGTATACCCAAGAGACTGGCTATAAGAGTTGAGCTGAGGCTCACCTTAAGTGAGACATAGATGATAAAGTAGACATCTGGATTGAAAGACCACAAGAGTAGAATGGCTGAGAGGAAGCTGTCTGTGATGAAATCCATCGGGTGATATCTCCAATCGCTCCGGGGAAGAGGTCATGCCTTTTCCCTAACCCACTTCTTCACGCCTCACCTCCTGTGGGAATACCATTTTTCCACACGTGCTCAGATCATAGCCCACAAGGTCTTCTACCTGTTCTCGAAACGCCCTTTCGTGCAGAAAGTTCATAAACACCTGTATCCCTTTCTCAAAAAATCGGTCCTTGAGAATAAGAAGATCAAACCGTTCCCAGCGGAGCGGTAAGAAATCAAGATCCAATAGGCCAGCCACTGCCCTGATAGCAGGTCCTGCGTCTGCCCTGCCAGAGAGGACCTCCAGACCCATATCCAGGTGTCTGGGTAACTCCCGATGGTAGCCATCGATCTTATCCCCTTCAATCCCAGCCCCCTTTAGCTCCTTGTCCAAGAGGAGCCGGGTTCCGGTACCTAACGGCCTATTTGCGATCTTCAGACCGGGAACTGCCAGATCCTCCACCCTCTTGATTTCCCTGGGGTTTCCTTTTGCCAACAAAAGGCCCTGCTCCCTTGTGCAGAAGTTGACCACCCCTGGCAACTGGCCCAGTTCCTCTTTCGCAAAACCGAAATTGTACTCCTGATTATCTTGCTGAAGCAGGTGACTGGTCGCTATGTGGCAGAGGTTTCGCCTGAGTGCCCGGATCCCCCCGAGGCTCCCCAGGTTCCCGAAGACTGCCACATGCTCGGGATAGATGCGATTGAAAAGGGAAATGGTCTTGTCCAACAGGATATCATTGCTCCCTCCAATAATAAGAAGCCCATGATAGGGGGGCAGGCTATCTGTTGGCTTGGGGTAGTTGATCGTCTCATTTTCCAGCCACTTCTCTACGAGTTGACGGGGAAAGAGCCATTTCCCTGTCACCTTGGTAGCTGGAAGCCCTTTTTCAGAAATCAGGGTGTAGACCATCTTTTCATTAATCTTGAGGAACTGTGCAACCTCCCGTGTGCTTAAAAAGGCCTTGCTATCCATTAGTGTGTCGCCTCCTCTCACAGAATTAGACCACTTTTGTAATTATGAGTCAATAAAAATATATTTATGTGAAATTTTAAACAGATTATACTTATAATAACCCAAACCGTCCTCTGATTCCATCTCCCTTTTCGAGATATATTCTTTCTTGACACTGGGCCTCTTTGGGCATATATCTCCCATCGCAGGTTTCCCCACCCAAGAGCAGACATAACTGGAGGAATGGAAAGGCCGGTCGCTTCAAACAAGGCCAGTGAAAGGGGGATTTGTTGATGGGTAAGATTAAGATAGCCCTTGTTGGAATTGGAAACTGCGCCAGTTCACTCGTCCAGGGCATTGAATATTACTGCAACAGGGATGAACAAAGAGATACTGGTTTGATGCATTACGACCTTGGTGGTTATAAACCCGGAGATATTGACGTGGTGGTCGCATTTGACATCGACAGACGGAAGGTCGGAAAAGACCTTGTTGAGGCCATCTTTGCACCCCCGAATTGCACCAAGGTTTTCTGTGAACGAGTACCTCACACAGGTGTAAGTGTCCGCATGGGCCGAGTTATGGACGGCTTCGCCGAACATATGAAGAACTACAAGGAAGAGCTCACCTTCGTGCTGTGCGATGAGCCAGAGCCATCCAAAGGGGACGTCGTCCAGGTACTCAAAAAAAGCCGAGCCGAGATTCTCCTGAACTATCTCCCTGTGGGTTCAGAAAAGGCTACTCAATTTTACGCTGAATGTGCACTAGAGGCAGGTACCGGTTTCATCAACAATGTGCCGGTTTTCATCACTAGCTCACCCCGATGGGCGAGGCGATTTGAAGAGAAGAATCTGCCTATAATCGGAGACGATATCAAATCCCAGATCGGTGCCACTATCGTACACAGGACCTTGGCCAATCTCTTCAGGAGCAGGGGGGTGAAACTTGAGCGGACCTATCAGCTGAACACAGGCGGTAACACCGATTTCTTGAACATGCTCGATCGAAGCCGTTTGAATTCCAAGAAGGTCTCCAAGACAGAGTCGGTCCAATCCCAGCTGGGGGAGGCCCGACTGCGGGAAGAAGACATCCATATCGGGCCCAGCGACTGGGTCGCATGGCAAAAAGACAATAAGATCTGTTTTATCCGCATGGAGGGTAGGCTTTTCGGGGACGTTCCCATGAATCTTGAACTCCGCCTGTCTGTGGAAGATTCACCCAATTCAGGAGGAGTAGTGATTGATGCAATAAGGTGCTGCAAACTGGCACTAGATAGAGGAAAGGGGGGGGTACTCTATTCACCATCCGCCTATTTTATGAAACATCCTCCCAGGCAATTCACCGATGCCGAGGCCCATGTTATGACCGAAGAATTCATTGCAGGAACCCGCGAGGATTGAAGGCAGAGCAAAAGGAGAAGCGAAATGAATCCACAGGAGATGAGGGAAAGGGCCATCGAACTATTCGACAAACGATTTCATTGAGGCCAGGTGATCCTGGCCGTTGGCCAGGAAAAGCTGGGTATGGTCAATGAGGCTGTCATTAAGGCCGTGGGCGCATTCGGCGGGGGCATTGCGAGTACGGGCCGGGTCTGTGCCGCCCTCCTGGGAGGGATAGCCCTGATTTCAAGCATCTACAGCCGGGGCAACCTTGAGGAAAAGGAAGACCCTCGCATGTGGCGCCTGAGTTACAAGTTATCCAAGATATTTGAGGGCCTTACCGAGCCTTATGGCAGTATCAACTGTAAGGACATTGCGAGGGTGGACTGGAGGGACAGGGAGGCCACAAAGGCCTTTTACAGGAATCCGGACGGTCGCCGCAACCTGTGTCTCCAGCTGGTAGGGGATCTGGCTTACACCCTGGGAGAGCTCCTTGACAAAGAAACCCAGGGAGCCCCCTGAGTTATTCCTTTGGATACCGACGCCTTCTTTTGAGATTAATAGCTCTTGGAGCAGCAGGTCTTGTGGAACTCTATGCCCAGGCCCATCTCCTGGGTCTTTTCCAGGGTCT
>CAYVMN010000054.1:0-22080 GCA_964452575.1 uncultured Desulfobacteraceae bacterium
TTTCAAGCCTATCTTGGTCAACATAAACCCATCAAGACTATCAAGTCGAAGCTGGAACTTGCCTCCACTATTTATCAGAATTGCGGGCTGGGTATTATACATTTTCAAAGGCTTGGACCCCGGGGTGGGCGAATTGTGAGTCCCTCAAGCCACCATGTGACGGGATGGCTTGCCAAACACGGAAGACGTGATACGCCAGGATGCCATTTCTCCAGGGGATGGATCGCCGGAATTATGGAGGTTATCTATGACCAACCCCTTGGATATTATAAGGTGGAAGAGCGCTACTGCAAAATGATGCGCAACGAGGAGTGTGTCTTTCAGGTGGCGGAACGTTAATGGGCTTTGACGGAAACAAGATTATCCATGCGGTCATGGAGGGGAGCCGGATACGGGATGCAAAGGGGATCATTCCTCTATTTGGGGTCTATCTTTCTCTCTTTTTTGTGGAATATTATAATAGGCTGTCCTTTGACTTTGAAAGAGAGATGGGTGGAAATCGAGAGGCAGAATCAGCGGCCCTCCTTATAGAGGCAGCCCATGAGTGCGGGTATGCCACCTTTCACGGGATTCGCAACTCCAGGGAATGGGAGGAACTCGTGGTGCCTATGATTGACACAAAGGAAGATCAACTACTGGGCTTCACAGCCGTGGCCGTGGCCTTTGGCTGGGGAGATCTGGAGGTCAAGGAGCTAGTTCCGGGTGAAAGGCTAGTGATACAGGTGAGCGATTCCTACGAGGCAACTGGTTACTTACAACTTCATAGCCCAGGAAGTTCAGGAAAATGTTATATGCTCCGGGGTGTTGCTGCTGCCTTTATGGACCTGCTCTATGGAGAAGACTACCCTGATGGGTTGTTTACCTTTTCTGCAGATGAATCCCTTTGCAGGGCGAAAGGAGATCCTCATTGTGAATTCGTTGCTACACGCTCACTTAAACGCATCTCTTAAGAAATGGGATGGGATTGAAAGAAAAACGTGTTGGGAGTTCCTGGAGTGCTCAAAGGTGCTCTGCCCTGCTCATGGGAAAAAGGGCTTAGACTGCTGGCTCATTCCCAAGACCCATTGTACCAGTTTTCTTGAAGAGGACTTCTTTCAAAAGCTCTCCACATGTCTAACCTGTTCTTATTTCAAAGAAAGGGGGGGGGAACACCCGAGGGGCTGGGATCACTTTCTCTCCGAGCAGATACACAAATATAACTTCAAGGCCCTCGAGCAGATATATCATAAGGAAGAGAGCTTTGTTGAGACCCTGAATCGTATACCGGATGGACTCTTTACCACAGACGAGGAATACAGGATTACCTTTTTCAATCCGGCAGCGGAAAAGATCACGGGTTTTTTGGCCTACGATGCTGTAGGTATGTACTGCAAGGATGTCTTTAAGAATCCGATCTGTGAAACTGACTGCGCCTTAAAGCGTGCCGTTTTAAACGGGGAAGACATCCACAACAGGGAATATGTGATTCGGGACATTCAAGGAAAAGAGGTCCCCATCATATGTTCTACGTCTGCGTTCCGTGACAGTGATGGGCAAATCACAGGAGGCATTGAGATATTCAAAGACGTGACTGAACTGAAGAGACTTCGAGAAGAAATAGCCAGGCGAGAGAAGAGATATAGGCGTATCTTTGAAGGCAGTCACGATATGATCTATACAAGTAACCTGCAGGGTCAACTCCTGGATGTGAACCAGGCCGGAGTTGAGCTTCTAGGGTACGAAAGCAAAAAGGACTTATTGGGTGTAGGTTCAGCCCAGAGGCTCTACCGGAACCCACAGGACCGGGACAAGTTTCTGAATGAAATAAACCGAAAGGGATACGTAAAGGACTTTGAGGTAGTCTTTCAAAAAAGAGACGGTTCTCCCCTGCATGTCTTGATATCGAGCCGACGCTACCAAAATCTTGAGACCAGGGAAATCGAATATGAGGGCATTATCAAGGACATCACTAGGCGGAAGCGAGCTGAAGAAATATTGAGACAAAAGAACCTGGAGCTTTCTATCCTGAACAGCATTGCCCTTACCTTAAATCTAACAAGGGACCTGAATCATATCCTGATGGTGACCCTGAAACAGATACTCAAGGTCCTGGGATTGAAGCACGGGGCAATATTCTTGATTGACCGCGAGAAGAGGAAGGCAATACTTCAAGTCAGATATGGACTTCCTGACGAAGATCCCTCACAGGCAGGTGAGATAACTTTCAGAGATGATTTACTGATGAAGCACCTGGTTGAGGAAGAGGCCCGGCTAAGACCTGAGCCCTCCTTTCCGTGCTTTCATGTGCGTTATCTGACAAAAAATGGGAAGGCTACTCAATGGCTATCCTCTTTTCTCATCACATTCAAGGGAAGGGGGGTCGGGTTTTTCGCCCTGGATATACCGCCAACCCGCGAGTTGAGCCCTGGTGAACTCCATTTGCTGGGCTCTTTGGGCAACTACTTGGGTGGGGCCATCGAGAATACCCAGCTAATGGAGACTATCCGTCTCCATCGACAGGAGTTAACCAGGCTCACGGAGAAGCTCTTTCAGACTCAGGAAGAGGAACGACGCCGCATTGCCCGTGAACTCCATGATGAGGCCGGGCAGGCACTGATGGGCATTAACCTGTGCCTAGAGAGACTGGAGCAGGAGGTGAGATCAAGAAACGGGCGCCTTAAGAAGGACATCCAGGAGATCAGGAAGACGGTTGTCCAGACCTCTTCTGAAATAAGACGGCTTTCCTATAGTCTCCACCCTACTCTCCTGAGTGACCTTGGGCTAGAACCTGCACTCAACCTCTATGTCAAAGAAGTGAAAAACCGTTCAAATCTGGATATTGAGTTTCGTATGGTCGGGTTTGACCATCGGCTGGATGCGGACACAGAGACTGTCCTCTACCGTTTTAGCCAGGAGGCACTTACAAATACCTTAAAGCATAGCGGCGCCCGTCATTTCCGTCTTTCCATTATCAAGAGCTTCCCAAAGATCATCTTCCTGGCCGAGGATGACGGGATTGGCTTTGATGGAGAAATCAGGGGGAATGCCGAAAGAAGTTTGGGGTTGCTTGGCATGCGGGAGAGGGTCTCCCTCCTTGGCGGAACCTTCCAGG
Source organism: uncultured Desulfobacteraceae bacterium (assembly GCA_964452575.1). Lineage (GTDB taxonomy): Bacteria > Desulfobacterota > DSM-4660 > Desulfatiglandales > Desulfatiglandaceae > CAYVMN01. Next base: position 3,092 of record CAYVMN010000054.1, read on the forward strand.
TGCACGGGAGGCGGGGAGAAGGAACAAGAATCCGAATTGAAATACCCTTGGCAGAGACCAGAAGAGATGCGCCCACCTATTAGGATCTTACTTGCCGATGACCATACTATCGTTCGCCAGGGCCTGGCACATCTACTCCAGGCCCAGGCTAACTTCGAGGTTGTGGGGGAGGCCAGTGACGGAAGGATGGCCTTGGAGAAGGCCATGGAGCTTAAACCCGACGTTATCATATTGGATATTGCCATGCCACTCCTCAACGGGATTGAGGCGGCCAAAAGGATAAGAAAGGTTCTCCCAAAGACCAAGGTCCTGATTCTCTCCATGTACTCCCATGAACACTATATTCACGAGCTACTCGAGACTGGGATATCTGGATATCTTCTGAAAGATTCAAGCGGGCGTGACATAATTAGCGCCATTCATGCTGCAATGAGACACGAGACCTTCCTGAGTCCGTCCATATCAAAGAAGGTCGTGGACACCTATCTTTCTCCCCGGAAGACCTCATGCAGAGAGGAGCGCTTTAAGCAGTTATCCGACCGGGAGAGGGAGGTATTCCAGCTTATTGCCGAAGGGCATTCAACAAGGCAGATAGCCGATTCCCTTTTTGTCAGCGTGAGCACTGTCAAATCTCATAAGGCAAAAATTATGGAAAAACTTGGGATCGACAGTCCTATCAAGCTCGTTCATTTTGCCATTCAACTAGGACTGGTTGACCCGGATCTATAATTTCCTGTTGCCTCATTAAAGTAGGCGTTAGGCTTAAGGTGTAAGGCGCAAGGAAAGACCTAAAGCCTAATGCCTGCCGCCTAAGGCCTAAAATTTTTTCAACAATTCGAAAAAGGCTCACTGCAGTGGCACTCCCGAGAAGCCTGTCCTCGCGAAGGTAGGGAGCGGGAGTCCAGGAATCCCGAGGGTACAATGAAAAAAATTGGTATAATTACTCTTACCAGACAGAAAAGCTTGGCCTATTCGGCCTTAAGAAGGATTGTTGAAAATCTCGGTTACGCACCTGTTTGTGGAGACGCAATAGGGACGGATTGTCTGTTTTTTCCATTAGAGGACCTAGAACTTACAGGCTATGATGTCCTGGGTAACCTCTTCAAAAAGGCAGGGTTCTCCGATTTAGAAACCATCCTGATTTCTGCCCCCTATTCTGTGAACCTATTCCACCTGCCGAAGGTAATCTGGTGCCTGAGGAGCATCAGTTCAGCACCCATTATTCTTGGAGGGAATGAGGCAGGCAACAACCACAGGAATTTGATGCTTCACCGATTTTCAACCTTTGCAAATAAGGTCATAGACATAGCCCCTGACTTCATAGTGAGAGGGGCTGCTGAAAGGGTCTTGCCCTCTCTGCTCCCTCTCCTCGACCGGACGACTATGATAAAGAAATGGGATAAAGACCTCTTGAAACGACTCCTCAAGATCCCAAATATTGTCTTTTGGCTGCCTGATAGAACGGCCCTGGTCTCCACTCAATTCTCCTCCCATGATCTCTCGGAGAACGAGATCTTTTCTTATGTCCGTTATGGAGAAAAAAGCATTGCCTTGACCCTCCAGAGGGCATGCATCTGGGCAAAGAAGTCCAGAGGCGGCTGCCTATTTTGCGCTATAGCCTGTCAGTTTGGCAAAGATTTTCACTGCGCCGTCCAGAGCGATTTCTTTATAAAAGAACTGGCTAGATTCCTGAAAGAGAACTCGGAAATAAGGTCTGTGGACATTTGGGATGACACGTTTAATATCAGCGAAGATTGGGGAATCAAAATCTGCGATTATCTCAAGACCCTGAATCAAGAAGTCGGGAGAGAAATCATATATACCTGTTTCTTGAGACCCGAAGGCGTGAGTAAAAAATTCGTCAAGAAGATGAGGGAAGCCAATTTCAGAGTGGCTTTCGTTGGTGCGGATGCCCTAACAGAGGGTCTTTCAAAGCGATTGAGAAGGGGCTGTACTGTTTCCCAGTTAAATCGAACCATAGAAACCCTCGGAAAAGAGATGATACAGCCGATGCTGAGCGTGCAGCTATTCTCTCCTGAGTCGACAATTGATGATGTTGGAATCACTGCGACCTTAGCCCTCTCATGCATAAGAAACGGTAAATCAACGGCCCATGTTCACCTTTACACCTTTCCCCTGTACGGCTCAGACATCCACAGGCTCCTGGAGTCAAGGGATAACCTGAAAAAAATCCCTTCTCCTTTGCTAAGAGAAGACGATCTCAATGGATTTCAGCCCTGTTTAGTAGCCTATGATTACATGAATTACGACCCTGACGTTGAGGAAATTAAAAGGGGCACCTATAAGCTTCTGGATATGTCAACTTCCTTTTGTGTAAAGACCTACCCAGGAGATAGTGTGGATGGAAACAGGCTAAAAGAGGTCCTGAAACAGGTGAGAAGCTGGTGTATTGAGGGGAAAAGGAGGCACTCAATAAAGACCTTCTGGACTATGATGGTCCTTCATTTGGAAGATAGGGGGGGTGGGTTGGCAAAAGACGAGTTACTGGAGCTGCTTTCAAGAAAAGATACAACACAAGAGATTCCTGAGGATCTGAGAGCTATTTATGGAAATTTCGGTCATAGGTATACCCTATCCAGGAGTTTAGATGAAGTTATCCATATCCTTGTCAAGAACAAATGGATTCAAGAAGTCCAAGGCAAGCGATATGAACTAACCCCTGAAGGACAAAAGACACTGAGGTCTATGGTCAAAGAGGCAGAGGGGTGGCACCTCAACCTGGCCGCTTACGGCAAGGTGGATAGGAATGAAATGTTAAAGCAGGGGTTTATTTCATTGTGAAAACCATCCATTTTCTTCCCAAAAATCATCTTTTGGACGATTTTCAAGCAGAGCCCAATTCATATACTCGGGAAAAGGTCCTTGCTGGCTTGGCTATTCCAGGATCTTTAAAAGGCTTGGGGCATGTTCCGTCTTTTAGAAAGGAGGGGAAATATGTTTAGATTTGAAAAAGAACCAGCGGTCTATGAGATAGGCGGAGTAAAATTAGGAGGGCAGCCCGGACAATATCCCACAATCGCCTGTTTTTCCATCTTTCAGGAAAGCGACAGGTTATTTGATAAGGGAAGCCGGAGAAAAGGCTTCAATGAACAGCGCGCTCAAGAGTTGCTGAAGACTGCCGATAAGTACTGGGAGGAGAGTGGCGTCCCCCCCATGGCAGACATTGTGGCAAGTCCCGGTGAGAAGTTCAACAAATATATCGATTTCGTGACCTCGGTGAGCAAAATGCCCTTCTGTGTAGATGCAATCCAGATGAAGACAAAGCTTCAGGGTGCAGCGTATTGTGCGGAAAAAGGTCTCCTGGATAAGATGTTCTATAACAGCATTACGGTCTGGGAAGAAGATCCGGCAACAGAGATCAAAGAGATGGTGCAGATCGGGGTAAAGCATGTCCTTCTTGTGGCCTTTGATCCAACCGATCAGATGCCAACTGGCCGGATTAGCGGGGCAAAAAAGCTGCTAGATGCCATGGAAAAGGCAGATGCCAAGTTTGAGACGATTATCGTAGATACAACAACCCTAAACGGCCCTGCCGAGGCACTTTGTGGAATAGCGGGCAAGATGATAAAGGAGAAATGGGGTTTTGCCACCGCCAGTGCACCCAGCAATGGCTCCTACATGGAATATAAGCGGTTCAAGGAAGAGATGTGGGGAGTTAAAAGCTGGTCTGCTATTGATGCCGCCTTGGAATCACTTGCGGCCTTCTTCTATAACGACCTTGTCTTCACGGGTCCCCTGGCAGGCGCTCCACGCGTCATGCCGGCAATTGCTTTGGCAGATGCATTCCTGGCCACTGCAGCCTTTGATGAAGCAAAGGAACTGCCCAAAGACCAGAACCATCCGATCTACAAGCTTTGGTCTGATTTTGCAGAGAATCTCAAGGTACGTTGGCAAGAGGCAGCGGGCCTGAAAAAGGTTGAGCGTTAGCAGAGAAGGAAGATTTCGGACAAGGATATGGCAAGAGGCCTCTACAGTTCCTGAAGGCAAAATAGTCGATAAGGAATCGTCACTCTGAGCAAGATACACAGAGGAAGGAATCATGGACGATATACTTTTCAGCTCATGGGGAGACCGAATTGTTGACAACCGTGGAAAAGAACCCCAGGCCTATGAATCACCAGACAACGTTGAACTGCCGGAATATTTCAGGAGAGACGAAAGGATCTTGGCCCTGTTGGGCTGGGACGGGATCATTATCCGTTCCGCAGAGGTCGATATTATTGACCTTCTGCGGGCATACCTGGAGGCCAACCACGACCATTCAAAGACATGCGACAAGTGTAATTACTGCAAGACGGGATGGGCTGAGCAATTGGAGGTATTTCAAGACATCTTCAACGGCGAAGCCACAGAAGAGGACCTGGAGTTTTTGCAGTCATCTGCTGAGGCAGTGGTGGACGCAGGAAAATGCACCATCGGTAAGGCCGGTCCCGTCCCGCTCCTCCATGCCCTGAAGTATTTTGCTGATGACTTCTTAAAGGCCGTAAGGGCTGAGAGGCCTATTAGGCGCGGCAAATACCATTCAACCCTAACCGCCCCTTGCATGGACGCCTGTCCAATACATCTCGATATTCCCAAGTACGTTGAGTTAATCAAAGACGCCAAGTTTGCCGAATCCCTCGATGTGATCCGGCAACGTCTGCCGCTGCCAGGTGCGGTGGGTCGAGTTTGCGTCCGCCCTTGTGAAGATCATTGCCGGCGCGCCAATGTGGATGAACCAATCTCCATAATGTCGCTCAAGCGTTTTGTGGCAGACCATGAGTTATCCGAGAATAAATCCGTAGATTACAAGATTATGCCTTCGGAAAAGACCAGTAAGGTTGCCATTGTTGGCGCTGGTCCAGCGGGTATAACCTGTGCGTACCACCTTGCCCTTAAAGGGCATCAAGTCACAGTCTTCGAAAAACTGCCGCTGGCAGGCGGCATGATGGCCGTGGGAATTCCCAGGTACTCCCTAACCTACGATATTCTGAGGCGGGAGATAGAGGCCATAAAGCAAATAGGCGTCGTCATAAGGACCGGCGTATCTTTCGGCGAAGAGATCACCCTTGACAGCCTGAATGATGATGGTTTCCAGGCGGTATTTCTTGGTACCGGGCTCCATGGCAGCCGCCGGCTCGACATTGAAGGAGAAGACTTAGAGGGCGTAATTTCCGGCATTGAATTTCTTCGGGATGTGGCTTTGGGCAAGGAGGTAAAACTCGGCAGGAAGGTCATTGTGGTCGGCGGCGGCAACGTGGCCATTGATGTTGCCCGCACGGCGATGCGCCTTGGCGCAGATCAGGTGACCGTAGTGTGCCTGGAATCCCGGAAAGAGATGCCAGCCTGGGATCGAGAAATTGAGGGAGCCCATGAAGAAGGCATAGAAATCATCAACTCCTTGGGTCCCAAGGCTATCAAAGGTAAGGACAATAAGGTGACAGATTTGGAATTCAAACGATGTACCAGCGTCTTTGATCAGGAAAAGCGCTTTAATCCCCGGTATGATGAAACCGACGTGCAAACGCTTCCGGCCGATACAGCCATCCTGGCCATCGGTCAAAGTGAGGAAATGGGTGTTGTGAGCGGACTGAAGGTTGACCCCGTAACCTTTCAGACTGAAAGGGAATGGGTGTTTGCGGGCGGGGACGCGGTGTACGGGCCTGAATCGGTGGTGGAAGCGGCAGCTAGCGGTCGAAAGGCCGCCTTAGGTATCGACCGCTTTATTAACAACCTGCCTCCAGTGCCAGATGCTGAAGACAACTTTGATAAGCTATTTGAATCCATACGGCTCTACAATCCTAACGAAAAGATAAGGCAAAAGGTGGAGGCTTCGGAGAGAAGGGAACTGAAAAAGATCCCGCTGGAAATTCGGACATCCGGCTTTGATGAAATAGATCAAGGGTTTTCAAATCCTGATGCCGTGGCTGAGGCCGAGCGATGCCTGCGTTGCTACCGCGTCGTTTCGATCGCGGTGTAGCGGCTGCGGCAATGGTGAAAGGAGGGGATAAACAATAATTTGCTAAGAGGTGTTGTTGATTGTCTTTTGCACACAAAAACTAACGAGAAAGGAGCATCTGTTATGGGCGAGTTGACTCCAATAGAAAGGGTGAAGCGGTTTTTCGATCGTGAACCTCTCGATGAGATGCCGTTTTTCACTGGAATGGGTATGGTACTACTGCCTGCCATAAAAAAGCTGGGGTACAATTTTCCGAGCGTTCACAGGAACGCGGAGAGGATGGCCATGGCGGGTATAGAGTCTGCCCGGATGTTCAAGCTGGACTCCGTGGTGGTTCCCTACGATATGTGCATGGAATCCGAGGCCTTGGGAAATGAGATCAGTCTCTACGAGGACTCTGCAGACATACTCTACCCCACTATCCCATACAAGAACTGGCAAGAGTTGGATCAGGTGGAAATCACACAGGAGGATATCGACACTATTATGGATAAGTATCCCTTGAACATCCTCCCAGAGGCCATAAAGATCATTAAGAAAGAGGCACCTGAGTTAGCCGTAGGCGCCTGGCAGTTGGGACCCTTTACCCAGTGTGGCCAGACAATTGAATTGGACAAGGTCCTAAAGGCCGTCTTCAAGCAAAAAGAACTCGTTGAGAACATCCTGGACAAGTTCTCGGATATGATCATTAACATCGGAAAGGCACTTCAGGCAGCTGGGGCAGATTTTATTACCCTCAGGGAGCCCGGGGTGGCAGCAGATCTTCTCAGTCCTCGCACGTTCAAAGAGATGATCCAGCCTAGACTAACACGAATTATGTCTGCATGGGAGCCCCCGAAGGTGTTGCACATCTGCGGATCAACAGATCCTTTGGTGGAGATGATGTGGCAGGTCGTTCAGGATTCGGGGGGTCAGGCAGTCAGCTTTGACATAAAGAATAACCTTTTGGAAACGCGAAAAAAACTGGGCAATGACGCGATTATAGTCGGTAATTTTGATGTATTCAAACTCCCTTGCGCAGAAGAAACGACGGTGGAGGAAGCCATAGAAGGCATTAAGGAGAACATTGACGGACAGGTGGACGCGGTATGGCCCGGTTGCGATCTGTGGCCTGACATCAAGGAACAGAACTTCCGCGCCATACAAAGAACTGTCAAGGAATATAAGACGGGACCGACCCCGGCCGTTGGGCGGCTGTAATTTCATGATATAATGAAAAGATAGACAGGAGGAGAAGAAATATGGCGACCAAAGAGGAGCTATTCGAGCTTTTGAAAGACGGGGTGATCAACTACAAAGAGGATCAGGTGAAAGAGGCCTCCCAGCAGGCCTTGGATGATGGGTACCCTGCCCTTGAGATGATCATGGATGGTCTGGCCGCAGGGATGGAGGTAGTGGGTGACCTCTATGAGCGCCATGAGTACTTTGTCCCTGAGGTGCTGATGTGTGCGGATGCCCTCTATGGAGGTCTGGATATTCTGAGGCCGCACGTACCAAAACTGGAAGGGGGGGCGGTTTCCCAGGTTGTGATAGGGAGCATTCAGGGCGATGTCCACGACATCGGAAAGAACCTGGTCAAGATGATGTTTGATGTGGCTGGCTGGGAGGTCTACGATCTGGGCCGTGACGTCCCCCTTGAGAAGTTTGTTGAAGAACAGATGCGAACGGATGCCGAGGTGGTGGCCATGTCAGCCATGATGACCACGACTATGCTGGGGATGAAGAAGGTGATCAAGATGATCAAGGAAAAGAACCCCAATGTGGCCATCATGCTAGGCGGAGCCCCTGTAACCCAGGATGTGGCTAATCTCTTTGGAGCGGATGGATATGCAGAGTCTGCCGGGAATGCGGTGCAGGAAGGTATCAAGATGATATCCCGGTTGAGGGAGTATGAAAAGAAGAAGTGAGAGCCAACATGCTCCTCTGGATGAAATCCTGGTATAGGCCCTTGAGATGTAGCTAGCGAAGCCTGAGCTAAGTTTGCCTGAGGCGAAGCGAGGCTGGATAGTATATCCTTGATCTTGGATAAGACAAGAAGTGAGTTCTTTTTTACCCTGTATCACGTGGCAACTGTGAGACAAGATATCCGCTGATCCAGGCATGAAGGAGGATATGTGTGAATGGAAGATAATAAGGCGATGGTGATCTTTCAACCCTCAGGCCGGCGAGGGGAAGTCCCAAAAGATGTTACCTTGATCGAGGCCTCGAGGCTGTTGGGGGTGGACATTGAGTCACTATGCGGTGAAAAAAAGGTTTGCGGGAAGTGCAAGATACGCGTTGAAGAAGGGTTTTTCCAGAAGTTCGGGATTGAGTCGTCCGGATCCCATCTGAGTGCCTGGCAGGAAGAAGAAGATAAATTTATCAATGAGAAAGAGATGAAGTCCGGCTACCGGCTGGGTTGCGTGGCCAAGGTGGAAGGGGACGTCTTGATTTTTGTGCCGGAAGAGTCTCGAGCCGGTAAGCAGGTAGTGAGCAAGAAGGCCAGGGATATCCACATAGACCACAATCCGGCCGTGAAAATATACTATGTTGAAGTTAATCCAGCAACCTTTGAAGAGCCAACAGGCGATTTCGAACGGGTCTGCCGGGAACTGGAAAGGGACTATGGGCTCAGGGACCTCAAGGTTGATATACATTGTTTGAGGCAACTGCCCACGGCCCTTCGGGACGGTAACTGGAAGGTAACTGTCAGCGTCTGGATGGACCAGGAAATCATCCGGGTGAGGCCTGGCCAGGCAGAACATAGCTATGGACTTGCCATCGACGTGGGAACGACGACCGTGGCCGGATACTTTTGCGATCTGACCACCATGGAGGTCATCGATACAGTCACTCTCATGAATCCCCAGTGCAAGTATGGCGAAGACGTAATGGCCCGCATTACCTTCCACATGACCACTGAGGACGGCCTCAAGCGGATGAGCGACGATATTATCGAGGGGCTTAACTGGTTGATCGATGAGGCTATCAAGAACACCTTCCCGCCCAAGAAAAAAAAGAAAAAGAAAAAGGGCGAGGAGGGACCGGAAGAATGGGTGGAAACCCCGGAGGAGGGAAAGGCCTACCTCCGTCTATCACGGGAAGACATCGAGGATATAACCCTAGGTGGCAACACGGCTATGCACCATATCTTGCTCCAGCTCAATCCGGAATTCGTGGGTCTCGCCCCCTTTCCACCGGTAATTCACCACAGCTTAGACGTCAAGGCCAGGGACCTCGGTATCAACATCAATCCCTCGGGTTACGTCTTCGTGCTCCCAAACGAGGCAGGTTTTGTAGGGGCCGATAACGTGGGCGTGCTGGTTGCAGAGGAGCCTTATAAGTCAGATGAGATCCAGCTTATTATTGATATCGGGACGAATGGTGAGCTTGTCTTCGGGAACAAGGAGAAGATGATATCATCTTCCTGTGCCACAGGACCGGCCCTGGAAGGCGCCCAGCTCCAATTTGGTATGAGGGCGGCCCCTGGCGCCATCGAGCGGATCAGCATAGACCCAGAAACCCAAGAGGTGGATTACAAGGTCATCGGCCGAGACGCCTGGCGACAGTACTCCGAACCCAAGGAGATGAAATGCAAGGGCATCTGCGGCTCAGGGATTCTGGATGTGCTTGCAGAACTTTACAGGGCCGGTGTCGTCACCAAGAGCGGGGCATTCAACAAAGAGCAGAGGTCGAAGCGTTACCGCAGAAACTCGGATAACAACCAACCGGAGTTCGTCCTCGCCTGGGCTGAGGAAACAAGTATTGGCAAGGATGTAGTCATTACCCAGAGGGATGTGAGGCAGATCCAACTGGCAAAAGGTGCACTTCATGCCGGGTGCAAACTGATGATGCGCCGTATGGGCATGGACAAGATGGACAAGATAAAAATTGCCGGGGCCTTCGGGACACATGTAGACCGTGAAAAGGCATTGATCATGGGACTTTTCCCTGACTGCGAGATTGAAAAGATCCTCTCGGTGGGCAATGCCGCGGGTGACGGGTGTAGAGCCGCGCTCCTGAACAGGGAAAAACGTGTAGAGGCCAACTGGGTATCCCGAAACGTGGAATATATTGAATTGACAGTTGAGCGTGACTTTCAGCAGCAGTTCATGGAATGTATGCAGATACCCCACATGAAGGATGAGTTTCCTCATCTGGAGGGAATTGTACCAGAGGAAATCCTGCACCAGAAATGAAGTGTGTTGGAGAGATATCAATTTGTAGCTAACGGGGTGACGTGGAGGCCGAACCTGGGTCAAAACATAATATTACACGAGTAGAAGCAGAGCCTGGTATCTGCGGGTTTACATGTGTTATTGAAGTTCAGAGTGAGGGTTACGGTCACGTATCCATTAAGGCCATGACTTCGGAATGTAAGCAAATTCAGGGTCTTTCCAAGATGGTGGCGGAGATGAGGCTGAAGGAGTTTTTTATGCCCTTAACTGAGAACCCTGTATATGTTTCTGCTCAGCGGGCGGGCTGTCATCCCACCTGTCCTATCCCTATGGCCCTACTCAAGGCTGTAGAGGCCGCAATGGATATGGCCCTTCCGAGGGACGTGATAATAAGGTTTGAGTCATGACCGGGACAAATGGATCCAGTGAAGGGGGCGCGAGGTCACCTTATCTTATGGTAACAAGAAATGACGAAAGGGATCGCGAAAAAAGTCCCTGTGAGGTGATCCTGATAGCAGGTTTTTTGGGTGCAGGGAAGACCACGTTGCTGAGAAACATGCTTAATTGGCCGGGGGATTTGTCAAGGACTGCCGTCCTGGTTAACGAATTCGGGAAAATCGGCATTGATGGGGAGCTTCTCAGGGGATTTAAGACTCCTGTCGTTGAATTGACTAATGGTTGCATTTGTTGTACGATTGGCACTGATTTACGTAGAACCGTAACAGAGATCTTGGATGGTTTCCATCCAAGACGGCTTTTTATAGAGGCAACAGGAGTCGCGGATCCATTTGAGGTCTTGTCTCACCTTAAAATTTATCAAGAAGAAGAGCGAATTGGCGAGCCAAAAGTCGTAACGGTCCTGGCCGGGGACCTATGGGAGGGCCGGGAGTACTTTGGCCCTCTATTCTACAATCAGATCAAGGCTGCTGACTTGCTTTTGTTCAACAAGATTGACCTTCTGGCAGAAAAAGATGTGCCCCGCTCTTTACGGGAAATAAGGAAGATAAATCCCTCCTGTTCAGTGGTGCCCACTCACCATTCCATGATTGACCCTGAGGTGTTGTGTGAGCCCACGGCAGGCACAGATCTTCGAGCAGAGTCTCTCTTTCCTCATACGGATTCAGATCATGAAAGTGCTGAGGAGATGGGGTTTGTTACCTTTGCGTTCGAAAACGAAACTCCCTTTGAATCGGGATGTTTCCATAGCTTTGTCGAAAACCTTCCCATAGAGCTATACCGTATGAAAGGCTTCGTTCTCCTAAAGGACGGGCGTTTTATAGTCAATCACGCAGGTGGGAGGACAGAGTGGATACCTATTAATGACGCAGGGGGTACGAAGCTGGCCTTTGTCGGTTGGAAGGTGGATGAGAAGCAGATTATGGAGGCTTTAGACGGATGTTTGGATCGAGGCAAGAACTAATCTGGCAGGGCTAAGCCAGAGAAAGGGGGTGAAGTATTTTTCGGGTTTTTCATAGGATCGAGGGTGGTTCAAACTTATCAAGGAACATAACACACAAACTACAAGGAGGTTATACATGGCTAAGCAGAAGTTAATCGATGCTTACAGGGGGAAGCGAACCGAAGATCCTCCATGGGTACCTTATGCTGGCGTTCACTGTGCCTTTCTCATTAATGAACCCGCGGATAAGATGCTTAAAGATCCACAGCTTCTGGCAAAAGGCGTTGTTAATGCAGCCAAGAGGTACAAAGCGGACGGGGTCCCCCTAGTATTCGACCTATCGGTTGAGGCCAATTCTGTCGGATGTGAACTGAAGTGGTGGGGTGACAATGTGCCGTCAGTTACTACCCATCCATGTTCTGCCAAGACGCCTGCTGCTGCAGGGCTCAAACTTCCCACCAAGGAATCGGGGCGTTGGCCGGTTCTCTTTGAAGCGGCCAAGATAGCGAAACCCCAGCTGGACGAGCTGGACTGTGTCATGATGGGGCTTTTTTGCGGTCCCCTAACCCTGGCCTCGCATCTGGCTGGAGTTCGCATCTTTACCGATGTTTACAAGAACCCTGGCTTTGCCCACGAAGTGATCAAGTTTGCCGGAGAGGCGGGGGCAGTGGCGGCGAAATTTTACGCAGAGATGGGGGCTGAAATTATCGCCATAGTCGATCCTGTTGCCTCACAGATCAAGTCTCAGACCTTCCAGGAGTTTGTGACTCCCAATTCCAAGCCAGCTATCAAGGTGATCAATGATGCTGGTCTGACTTCGTCCTTCTTCATCTGCGGCGACTGCACCAAGGTCCTGGAAGACGTATGCAAGATCGGTACCCACGGCTTTGCCATTGACGAACAGTTGAATATGATCTTCGTTCGTGACCTGGCTCGCAAACATAATGTGGGATTTGGAGGCAACCTGAAGCTGACGCTGGCCTTGAGCCTTGGCCTCCTGTCTCCCAGGGAGGATGCCATAGTGAGCCTCGCAGCGGGCGGCCATATTGGCTATACTTTCGCCCCTGGGTGAGACATGCCATACGATGTTCCGGTGGAACATATGGATCAAGCCATTGAAGTCAAGGACTGGTATTATCAGTACTATGCCAAATATCCCGAGTCCTGGTAAAAAGGCTTGAGAAAGGAGGATTTAATTCATGGCTGACATAATTAATATCGACGTTCTGACCTTGGACAGTGTGCAGTGCGCCGCCTGCGGATACATGATGGAATCCATTGCGGCCCTGCCCAAGGACGTCCAGGACATGATCGTATACAAGGAATGGTCTATCAAGAACAAGGACGGAATCGGCAAGTTCTTGGAGCTAAAAGGAAGGGTCTTGCCAACCATATGCATAGAAAGAGATCTCGTATTTGAAAGTATCATCCCTCAATATGAAGAACTCATTGATGAGATGGCGAAACGTGCACCTAACGCTGATATGAAGGGGCGTATCGTTTCGCTCCGGGATCATGGATTCGAGTTTGACAAGATCCAGGAGAATCTTGCAAGGGCAGGAGCAGGCCAGTTCACCCGCTCGGATTCACAAGTTAAGTAGAAGGCCGTTCGACGCTAACGCTCAGATTCGGGGTCCCTTTTGGGACCCCGACCTTACTCCATCAGAGTGCGCGGATCATTTCGGATGAAATCAAACGCCTTTATCCACATAGAGATTATTCATCAAGGTGATCATTGCCCAGCTTGCCAGTATATGGCAGAGGCCGTTGAGCAGGTCATACCAGAATATGGTGACACCATTCACTTTACCAAAGTTGAATATATGAAGAGCAAGGAACATGCCCGTCGCTTCTACGAACTCTCGGTCTCTCTATATGGAGAGGAGGAACTCACGAAGCGTTTCAGATGTGCACCCATACCTTCACTATTTATTGACGGAGAGCTCATTTTCGACGCCATACCCCCCCGATATGAACTCGTGGGTGCAATAGAGTCGGCCTTGAATAGATCTGGCCTCTTAAGGCCATAGATTCTAATAACTATAGAGAGTCCAAGAAACCGAATTTTGTCTACCCCAGACTCCCAGGTCAGGGATCATCCTTGTCAGCAGGAAAGGGTACATAATATCGGGCTTAGGAGTCCCCTAATCCCGGCTGGGTAGCTTTATTGAGGGACTTATGGGACCTATGGAAATCAACGAAGCGGTAGTGAAATTACGGCAATTCATTATAGACCATGACCTGCCGAAAACGGATATGGCCCTTTTTGGGATCAAGTGCCCCTATTGCGGTAAATCTGATCGCATCAGGGAGTTGGATGAGCCGGAACAGGTGCGTGAGGGAATGGATTCCGAAGACATAAAGATCTATTCTGACCTATGGATGATGCTTGCCAGACCGGGTAGATCTCTTGGGGTATGCAAGTTCTGCCATAACCCCCTCAGGATTTCCGGAATCGATGGCACGGCCGAAACCTTAATAGCGGAGGATGAACCATGAAAGTTGAGGTACTGGGCTCAGGCTGTAAGCGATGCGAAGAGCTTTATGATAACGCTATCTCTGCCGCCTCAGATTTCGCTCCTTCAACTGAAATCAAGGTAGACAAAGTGAGTGATGTCAATTACTTCGCAAAAAAAGGGGTATTCATGACCCCAGGTCTTGTTATAGACGGCAAGGTAGCATCGGTTGGCAAGGTCCTTTCGGTTGACCAAGTGAAAGATAAGATACGAGAGTGCCTAGGTCAGGAAAATAGCTGACCGGAAATTGAATACTTACGATTGGCGTGGCTTGGCCTGTTTTTTGGGGAAGGAGTTGACAGATGTCTGACATCACTGGCGTCTACCTTATTACCGGCTTCTTGGGGAGCGGGAAAACAACATTCTTGAACAGGATCATCAATACATTCCCTAAAGACAAGAGGCTTACCATCTTGATGAACGAGTTTGGTGAGATCGGGGTGGACGGGACATTGATAGAAGGCGAAGAGATGGACATGATGGAAATCAGCAGGGGTTCTATCTTCTGTGTCTGCGTCAAGACCGATTTCATTAAGGGTCTTTTTGAACTTAGCAACACCGTTCAGCCTGACGTCCTTCTTATTGAATCGACAGGGGTTGCAAACCCTTCCGACCTCAAGAAAGACCTGAAACTTCCCATATTCCAAGACCGTTTCCAGTTTCGGGAACAGTTTTGTGTTGTCGATGCCGCCCACTTTCTGGATGCCTATGGAACATATGCATCCTTGGAAAAACAGATCGCCTCATCTACTATCTTTATCATCAACAAGACCGACCTTGCGGCACCTGAGAGGATTGAAGAGACAAAGAAGGTAATTCGCCAATTCCATAGGGAGCCGATGTTTTTTGAGACCACCTACGCAGAAATTCCATTGGAAGAGTTCTTCCTTCTTGAAAAAGGAGCAGAAAAAAGATCTGAGGGTTCTGCCCAGACAACGGCTATAACGCCTTCTATGTCTCATGATGAGCTCGATAAGTTCATTGACGGCCTCCTGGACAGTCCGGACCTTGAGATCACACCCCCTGACCTCCTGATGTCCACTACCTATCACTGGTCTGGGGCTAACCTAGAACAGGTCAGAGATATGGCCAAGGGCTTACCCTCTTCGGTCGTACGTGCAAAAGGCTTCTTGGAAGAAAAGGGCATAGTTTACCTATTCAACTATGTGATGGGGCAATGGACGATCGAAAAATCTGAGGTCCCAAAGGATCGTATTCAGCATATGAACGTGGTGGTCTTTATTGGACCCCCCGAATCCATGGAAGGGATTGAAAAGGCTTCAAAGGCTGGAGATTGGTCAGGCATGGGGTCCTTCCAGCCGTTTTCCAGAAGTAGCGAAAGTTACGAGTGATTAAAGTTATGATTTTTTAATCAATTCTATTGAATAAAAAATATAAAAAATTATTTAAAAATGAATTTAAGTTAGTTAATTTCAAACTTTACTGCACTTAGCCTATAATGAAGATTGAGAAGTGAGCTATGGCAGAAAATCAATATGACCTGTTGATTGCAGGGACAGGGCCTGCCGGATTGACTGCTGCTATCTACGGCCAGCGTTTGGGGATGAAGGTGGTGGTCTTTGGAGACATCCCTGGTGGCAACCTCTACATGATCGAGAAACTGATGAATTTTCCTGGTTTCGTGGCGGGCGTGCCGGGTGCGCAATTCGGGGCCACTATCTATGGCCAGGCCCAGGCTGAGGGGGCCTATTTTCCCATGACGCGACTGGAGCGATTGCTTTATCATGAGGATCGTTTTGTGGGCGTTGACGTGAACGGACAAGAATATTTTGCCTTAACTGCCATTGTGGCATGCGGTGTAATACCGAGATTATTGGACGTTCCAAATGCAGACAAAGAAGGAATCTACTCTTGCTCCCTGTGTGACGGCCCCTTTTTTCGAAACAAGAACGCAACACTGGCGGTAGTGGGAGGGGGAAATATGGCGGGCCAGGAGGCGCTTTCTCTATCAAAGGTTGCTGAGCGGGTAATCATTGTGTACAGGGGCGATAGGCTCAAAATGGAAGCGGTGATGCGAAAGGTAATCGAGGGAAAGGAAAATATTGAGGTCGTTTTGAATACAGAGGTCGTGGGTTATAGTGGGGATGACAGAATCGACGGAATCATCGTATCCACGTCCGGCGGGGAAGAACGGAAGATAACTGCTGACGGGGTATTCATGGCCATTGGGTGGGGCCCAAATCTGGAGATGTTGGAGATCTCTGCTGAAAAAACTCCAGAAGGATATATCAAGACAGACCAGAAACTCATGAGTTCCTTTCCAGGGCTTTTTGCGGCCGGGGACGTCAGAGATACAGACATCCGGCAGGTGATCACGGCCTGCGCGGACGGTGCACGGGCCGCCACTTATGCGTTTGAATACCTCGAAGGGTTGAATCGGTCCCAGACTTGAGGTTGCGATTGCTGACCATAGACACAAGGCTGTCAAATTACAGCTGATCTAGACAAATTGAGAAGGAGGGTTTTTTGATGTCAGAAACTGGTAGGGCAGCGATTTTCAAGGGGCCAGGCCAGCCAATGGAGATAAAAGAGTACCCGGTACCTGATCCTGAACCTGGGGCCATCTTGATCAAGGTGACAGTAGCCAACCTGTGTGGTTCGGACTTGCATCAATGGCGTGGAGACATTGACCTCGCTGCCTCGCGTGTGCGCCTGCCTGCAATCATCGGACACGAGATGACCGGAAGGGTTGCCAAGCTCGGAAGAGGCATTTCCACCGACTCTGCAGGCCAGAAGCCGAAGACCCACCCCACTTCACAGGGGACTACGCTGACTACTATTATCTTCGACCCGACCAGACGGTTTTCAAGGTTCCAGATGATCTGACAGACCAAAGGGACTGGGCTTCAGGTATCGAACTCTTTGATCACCTCAAATAGATTGGATTTGAAAAGATCCATGGCCGCCAGCCAAAGAGAAAGACGTGCCGATACACCTCGACTCTGTATACACCCTTCTCCTCAACCCTATGAGACGACTCTTTACCGCGCCAGGTTTTCTCAACAACTCCATTCCTCAAGAGTCTGATTTCGCCCTCCTGAGGGCTCTTGATCACCAGTATCCCCGGCCTAAACTGCCCCTCTTCCCCAAGGGTCAAAATGGATCCCTTCTCTGAGACAAAGAAAAACCTGAATCCCTTGGCCGGCGCCAGGTTGTCATGGGCAATGAACAATCTTCCATCTTTCAGTGCCCCATAAATTTCAGCCTTTGCCTTCCTGATATCAACGGGCATTCTCCTTCCTAAGAGTATATGAACATTTATCGATTTTAGGAGATAATCATAGGTAAGTGGCTTGAAGCGAATGGGACCGCACTTGAATCTCCACCCGTGGGCATCCGAGCCCCCAATTGCGGGGACCTTCATCTTCTTGCACAACCCGTCCCAGAGGGAAACAGTTTTTCTGCTCGGGGGTTTTAGCATCCAGGCCTTGAAGGTGAGGTGGAATAGACCGTGAAACGGGGTATGGATCCTCTCTTTCCATCGAGATGAGAAATTCCAGACACAGATGCCTGTATAACCAGTCACTGAAAAATCGTTCCAGGTATAGGCGATAGATTTATCTCTGAAGGGCATCCCCTTTTCATGGGGGTGGGCCAGAAAACCGAATCCCCCCTGTGCATTCACCCGGTCAATGACCTCTTGGGGGCCTAGACCTTGCCCCCTTATCATCTCCTTAAGGTCAAAGGCCAGGTAGTGGTGATACCTCTTTCCGATCTCAAGGCCCACCAAGACGAGGACACCGCCTCTTGTACCTTCATCCTCCAAGTGAAGGTCATCAGTCAGAAAGTCGTGATCATTCAGGATTATGAAGTCGAGGTCGGCCTTGAGAGCTGATTGGGCAATCTGGTCGACATCTCCTGACCCGTCAGATCGATGAGAGTGGATGTGGAGATTGCCCACATATTCGAAATCACGTTCATTCATACTCTTCCAGGGCCTTAAGCCCGATCTTCATGGGCTTGAGGATTGTCAAGGCGTTTATAACAAAGACTGTCGAAAAGGATGCCACTATAAATAACCATTGGTAGGTAGGGATCACATTTCCTCGCACAGCGGACATAAAGAGGATGTACACTGGCCCTGCCTCAAGGACAATAACTAAGGCAATGAAAAGGGAGCACACAATCATATACAGGAGCCCACCGAATCCGGTCGAGACCTGGGCGATATTCTGATGCCTGAAATTGGGATACATTGCCCCAAAGCCAATTCCCAGGGCGACTATCCCCAAGACCATGAAGAACATGGTGACTGAAGATAAAAACATCATGAAAGCAGTCACTTCAAGGAAGTAATTAGTAACTATGATCAAGACCTCAGCAAGGATGAGCATAGGAAACAGGAACAGGAAATACTTTCCCCACAGGTATCGCTTAAGTCGCAAAGGGGAGGAACGGATGATCCAGTATGCCTCACCCTCAGCGCTGACTGCCGGAAAGACAAAACGTGCCGAAACCGCACAAAGTACAAATCCAGCAAGACCTATGTTTAGAAATGCCACCTCGTTTTGAAGAAAATCCAGGCGAATGGGGCTCTTATCCAAGGGCAAGACGCTAAAGTTGTAAACGTATACAACGACTAAGGCAGCAAGGAGCAACAATTGAGACCACTGGGTGTTATCCCGAAAAAAGGTCCTGACGTCCTTGGCAAAGATCGTACTCAGGTCACCCCCGAAAGGTCGGGTAACAACCCTGATGAAAAAACCCAGGGGTCGTTTTCCCTCCTTGCGCCTCTGTTTGGCCTCCTGGGACTTGGAAAATCCCTCAAAATAAAAGACCTGTGCCGCCCACACATTGATAACCACCACGGCTCCGGCAGTAGCCCACGTAAGAGTTATTTCAAACAGATGGCCGCCGCCACCTCCGGGAGGTTCGGTCAGGCCCCCCCAAAGGGTCTCGGCGATCCAGTGTGTGGGCAGATAAGGAGAGTCAGTCAC
>CAYVMN010000055.1:0-21886 GCA_964452575.1 uncultured Desulfobacteraceae bacterium
CAGGCCTGCCTGCCGCAGGCAGGGATACACCCTTCAAAACGGAACCCCCATTGCCGTGCCCGAGTGCCAGTTTGAAAATAGCTAAATTGATACGCCATATCTAAATCTCTGGCCCGTGGAATCCGCTGAGTGCTCTTTGCGAACTCAGCGGTGAAAAATTACCATTTAAAGGAGAAGGGACGGTAGCTGCCTTCCCCGCGGAGAAACGAGGCAAGGGCCCTTGCCTGGATCTGGATGATGGAGCGGATCTGGTATTTCTTTTTTCGGTATGTCTCGCGAGACTCCATTCTCTCCAGGATCTTCTGACTGATCTCTTTCCGGGTTGTCGCGTCCAGAAGCCCTCCTTCCATTCCTATGGTTTCCCCCAGGTTGATGTGGGAGATCACGGTTCGGTCCACGACAGGCTGTCTGAATTCTTCAACCAGGTCCAGCACCAGAGACGGCTTGCCTGGCCTGTCCACATGCAAGAAGCCGGCGAACGGCTCGAGCCCCGCAGAAATGACAGCCCCCCATACCTGGCTATAAAGAATCCCGTAGCCATAGTTGAGCATAGAGTTGACCCTGTCGGTTGCGCCTCGATGAACCCTTCCAAAGAACTCGACCTTACCTCTTACGATTTCCTGGACGCCCTCCCAGTAGACGCGGCCGGAGACCCCTTCAATCCCCAGAAGTTCATTTCGTGCCTCAGAGATAGAAGCGCCTTCAACGGCTGCGGCCTTCTTTGCATGGTCGTGGAGTAATTGAGCCTTTTCCTCCAGGGTCGCGTGTGAGTCGGGGCGTGCCTTTTTCAGGTACTTGCCAAAATAGAGCAGGAGCTTTCTCTGGTTTTTCAGTTTCCCGGTCACCACCAGTTTGCTGAAATGGATGCCCCTTTCATCCTCCAGTGCCCGTATCTGCTCCCGGCGGGCGTGAATGGTGGCGGTTAGCATAGGGGATACAAGCTTGGCGTAGGGTCTTCCGGTACCCTGCAGGAAATTGATCTGTATCCCCCGCCCGCAGAGTTCCATAATCAAATCGGATGAGAGGGTGACGCCTCTCGATGCTATCGTGACCTCGCTCAGGCGGAAAAAGGGGAATTCATATAGGAGGTCTTTCCCCTTTTTCACGATGAGCCGGTCGCTTTTCTTGCTCATGAACAGCCCGAAACCCGAAAGGATAAGCTGGGCCGCATCCCCGGAACGGGCCAGGACGATCTCATCGCTGACGCGATATTCATCGTCGAAATCCCGGTTCACCACAATGGGCAGAACCTTGGCCTCTCCTGTGAAGAGGTCATATTGTGCAGGCAGCAACTTCTTTTCTTTATCAGGATGAAGCTGAATGACCTCGGCCGATCCCTTCACTTGTTTCTTTGCCATGACGTCCTCCTCAGTGAAGTTTTTAACCGCAGACGAACGCAGACTGACGCAGACGGTTGATCGGCCGACTCGGCCAATCAACAACCCTCATGCCCTTCGGGCAGGTTAAGAACCATCCGCTTGACTTGAGCCTTCGGGTGCTTGAAATTCACCAACAACCCAACCCGAACGCCCGTTGCGTTAAGGTAATTGAGAAGCTGGGCTTCATGGATCTTCTCAAGCCTCTCAACTGTCTTGATTTCAACGATCACCTTCCCTTCGACGAGGATATCAGCGAAGTAATCCCCAACCACATTCCCTTTGTACGAAACCTTGATGGGAGCCTGGTTCCGGGCCTCCAGCCCCCGTGCCTTCAACTCCACCAAGAGGGCGCTTTCGTAGACCTTTCAGAGAAAACCTGGACCGGGGACGCGATTCACCTCAAACACGGCTCCGTTTATTGCGTAGGTAATGTCATTTACATCCATTAACGGATTCCTTATTAGACCGAATGTCTTTTGTCCGGCCGAGTCGGC
This sequence comes from uncultured Desulfobacteraceae bacterium, assembly GCA_964452575.1. Lineage (GTDB taxonomy): Bacteria > Desulfobacterota > DSM-4660 > Desulfatiglandales > Desulfatiglandaceae > CAYVMN01. The sequence goes on from CAYVMN010000055.1 coordinate 1,874, forward strand.
CGGACAAAATGTCTGCGTCCGTCTGCATGTGTCTGCGGTCAATCCTAAACCACCCCTGCCCGAAGGCCGTGGCCTTGCCCACGTGGAGAAACTCCCCCAGCCGAAGCAAAGGCATGAAAGGCCCCAGTTTCCCTTCGAATTCCATGCCACCCACGTATCCCTTCAACATATGGCTCAGGTTCCGGTATTTTGAATACCGCCTTTCCTCAACCCAGCGCAGATCGTGGCTTACCGTTCTGACCGCTTCAGCCCTGTCGCCGAACCCCCTGAAATCCATGTCCAGTGTCTCGTTGCAGTAAAAATAGGCAAGGGCATTGACCCGGTCCCTCAGTCGTTTTACCAAAGGCCCGAAACCGGGCTTGACCCACCGCCCCTTCTCCTTCAGGAGCACTGGCGTGAGAAATTCGATCCGGAGGCGGTTTACGGTATCGCAGGCATCATCCGAGACCAGGGCAGCCCCCAGGGATGCATCGGCCGGGCGCACCATCCGGCTTCCATGGTCATAGATCTCCTGCCAGGAACCGTCCTGCTTCCTTGCATCCAGTCTTTTCAATCGATATTTCCCCCGGCCAACACCAATGCCCTGTCGTCCCAGTTCCTCGAACGTAACAATAAAATAGGGGAGGAGGTCTTGGGCCCTGCCTATGGCGACAAGGTCAAACTCCAGAATATCCCCTGCAACATAAACATCACCACCGCTCAAAGGGGGCTTGATTACAAAAGGCCTGGGGATGTCCCGGTTCAGCCGCAGCCGCTCCGCATCCGGGGGGACTACCGGGTTGAAGACGGCGCAGTAGGGACAGGATTTCCGAAGAGGACAGGAAGGGCGGGGCAGCCGAAGGTCATGGCAGACCAGACGGCGAAAGACCGTTCCAAATGCCCCGCGAAGCGTAATCCCCTTGTTGAGGCGGGGAAGCTCGATCCTCCCCTGACATTCAAGGCTTAGCCGATAGAGGGAAAAGCCGAAATTATCCAGGTTGTTCATCTTTTCGTCGTTTTCTTCTTCTTCCCAAGTCTGATCTTTGATCGACGGTTGCCTTTGAGGTCGAAGACCTCCTCCCCCTTCCGTATCAGGGTGGTCTTCCTGTACCTGAATCTGCCAACGAGGTATCTGAAAACCGATTCTTTCCATACCACGCCATGTTGTAAAACTCGGCGACCGATATCTTGATTCGGTCCTTTTCTATGACTGCATACACGTTACAAACCTCTCCTTATGGCAAATCATTATTGATTTCTATTGCAGGGTTCCCGATCTCTTTTGGCTAATCGCTTCCGGGCGAATTGAAGGAGCTTTTCAGCAAGAGCAATCACGGTTTCTGCATCCGTTGAACCCAGACTCGCATCCGGCTTGTATCGAGCCTGTCCCCGAAGGTCAAGACTCAGATTTAAATCTCTCCCTGTCCGGCGATCAAGCTCCCCTGTCAGAACAAACAGCCTTCCGAACTGGCCAACAATGCCGCCATGGGAGGAAGAAAGAGGCTCTCTTTCGTTGATAATCAGGGCCTTGACCAGTAACTCAGCGGCATTGTAACCAGCGTCAATGGATAGTCTCAGCTTCCCCTCCTCCATAGCATCCTTTGCATAGCCGAGAAATTCCGTTCCTAAATCGAGATAGCCCTTGAAATCCAGTTCCCATTTTGTTCCCTTTAGTGTAGTGTAAAGCGGGATGCCGAACTCCAGAACCTCCCAAAGAAAAGGGGAGCTTCCGAGCGACCGGTCATATTCCTCTTTTGACATGGAGACCACTTCGATCAGCTCGCCGTACCTGCAAGCAAGATCGAAAGTAATCTCGGAAGCGGTCTCCAGGAGCGTCCGTTCATCTATACCCGAATACACGATAAGGACATCGATATCACTCTCCGCCTTGAAAGTGTCTTTCGCCACACTGCCAAAGAGGTATATACCCAGGATTAGCCGTCCCAGCCGTTTTCTGATTTCGTTTTTGAATTCATTCAAGGCCCTTTTCTTACTTGAAACGCTATTTTTCATATCCAGCGCTCTCCTTTTCCCTGTGCCCCCATTTGATCAACTATCTCTCCCGTCTAATCAGGGGCCTCATCAAGATAATGTGCTTTTCTGTCTTTCCTATAATTCAATATCCTGCCGGATGGCCATCGATGGCAATCCCTTCAACCACCAGGTGAAAGGCTTTGGGATGTTAAAAATCCACCAACAAAATTTTAAGCAAAATTTTATATATCGCGGCTTCGCCCCTCTCGCTCCCGATGCCACAATTCATTCAGCAGCAACGCGGCCCCATCAAAAGCGATCAAGTGTCTGCCGCAATCAAAAACCGGCATTCTCCAATCCATCTCATCCTCCACTATTTTGGGCACAATCACAAAGATATGGTCTTTAAAGGTCATCAGGTGCGAAACCGAGGTCTTGTGCCCTTCCTGGATAAAGGTCAATCCAGGATAATCTCCGGTCACCCTTAAAACCCCACAGTCTTCATCTTCAAAAGTGGGCATAACCCAGACCTTCTTATACCGTCCATACCCTTTTACCGTAAGCATCCCCATATTCCCGTCCGGATGGGGGATCTTTTCATTAAACCGCAATCCCTCGGCCCTTTTCAAAAGAGTCACCATGTCTACACTATACTTGGCTATCTCCCAATCTTCCCCTCTTCTCTCTTTTTCGGCAAAGTCACATATCATTTCCGAAGGCATGGAGGTTCTAAAAGTATTTAAGTCCTGGTACACCTTAAGCCACCGATAAGCTTTGACCCCTCTTTCCGCCTTAAAAAACTGAGATCGAATGCCATTGTAAATTTTTTCCATATCCAGGACGCTGGCATAAGACAGGACAATCTCATCCATCCTTTTTCTTACTTCCTTTATCGCTTCAGCAGTAGCGTCCCTATCCCGGGAGACACTCGCCACAATGCTATTTGCCAGGGCATAGATTGTGATCAAGCCTCCTCTGGTCTCCACAAACCATGGTCTTGAAGAAAGTGAAGGGTACCATTCGTAGATGTATTCCTCGAATTCGCCCCGATCAACATCACGGGGCAGTTTTTCAATGCCGGTCTTTACATTGGGACCGCAGAGGACATAGGCTGCCCCGGGTTTATGCCTGCCCACTCTCCCGAATCGCTGCATGAATGAAGCAGCCTCTCCTGCTTCGAATATGAGATAATCGCATTTGAAATCAATACCCACCTCAATGGCAGAGGTGCCGATGGCCAGGATTTTATTTTCATTTCTTTCCCTGATCTTTCTGCTAGAAAGCCCCCTTATGATAAGAAGCGCATCCCTATCAAAACCCTCTTCCACAAGCCTGTCCTCAAGCCTGATGGCATTGACCACAGAGTTAAGTACCACGACGCCAGGGATATAATCCTTTGAGCTGTTTCCTTTTCGAAGGTCGCAGAGCACCTCACGAATCTTCTTTATCAATGAAATGGCGGTCTCCACCACATCAGAACCGGCCAAAACGGGCCTAATTTCAACCTCATGGGTCGCCACCCTTTCGCCAGTAGTCTTCCGGCTCGATTTCGTCTGAAAATCAATTATGAAAGGATCGAGCATCCGATCCAGATATTCCCTTACTTCCCTGTGTGGCGTAGCAGAAAGAAGCACCACCCGCTCAAATATCCCCAAGTTCCGGGCCAGATGGATCATGAATAGTGCATGGGCAAATTCCACGCCCTGGTAGAGATGGAATTCATCCACGATCAGCGTCTGGTATGCCTGAAGGGCCGCCAGAGGTTCCGCCCGATAGCGAAGGCTAAAAATCAGGAAGAGTACATCCGGGTTTGTGAGAATCAACTTAATCGGTTTATCTGCCTCAAGCAGATATTTCAACGCCGCCCATTTGCCACCCAGATGCCTTTTCTTATCCCATTCTTTCAAGGCCGCAGCATCAATATGAACCAAAACCACATCAGCCCCTGAATATTCCTCCTTTAAAGTCTCAGGAGTAAAAACGCACGCCTTAAGCCCCTCCATCTCAGCAATATCCGCAATACTCGTCACCTGGTCACGGATCAACTCATTGGTCGGGTATACGAGGATAGCCCGTTGTCTGCGCTTCAACAAAGGCATCACCGCCCCAATGGTCTTGCCGGTCCCGGTCTTGGTCATCAGAAGAAACGACTTGTGCCTGTCCCACCCGTCCAGCATCACGGCTTGGTGGGGGTAAAGGTCCAGCCGCGTTTCAGAATGGCTGAGCAGAGGAAGCTTTTGGGCTTGAACGATCATTCGAAATAGCCATACCCTGCCGATGTTTTTGCACCAACACCCAATTCTCGGAGTCCTTCCAGCAGCCATTTCCGCGCTTGCTGATGTGGCTTTTTGTCTTCACCAGCACGCCAGCCCACAGCAAATAGGAATTGAGTGCCTCTGCCCACCGACAAGAATGGAATAGGCTGGGGATTGTACCAGTCGGCAGGTGGTTTGCTGCCATCCCTATAGTATTCAGAGAAGTGCGGTGTCATCACATCCAGTTCCAGTCGAGGCGGACTTATAGGAATTGCGTCAAAGAAAACGGCAGTTCCGGCCTCTCTTGTGGTGCCGAAGACGAGGCGAAACCAGCGGGCAAGTTGCTGCGTTTCTGCGTCGGAGGGCGGTATACACTCGACCAACTCTTGCTCGAAATCACTCCCTTTGGGTAGATCAAGCCATTTCAAGGCGCTAAAGGGTTTGGATAGGTGTTCGGACAACTCAACCAGGGCCTTCATCCGGGCTAGTCCTTTAAGGCTGCTCCCTGGGATGGTTGGAAAGCCATAGATGCGATGAAAGGTAAAGCCTACTTCCAGCGGCCCTCCCCGCCCCAGGCCAGTCACGAAGCGCCAAGCAGGTTTGGCTTCGAAAGTTAGTGCCTCGCTTGCAATATGTTTCCATCGCGTCTGGAAGCCCTGCCATAGCTCTACGAAATCGTTCAAGCGATTCTGAGCCGCGATGGTGGTCTTAACAGCTTCCTGTTTTGGATTTGCCTCTCTGGCTCTGGTATTGGGGGTGAGGCTCCAATCATCACCCGTGTGAAGATATTTGACATATCGCTCATAGACCAGGCCCGGATTCTGACAGATGTCAATATGCTTTTCGATAACACCGCTGGTTGAGCTAGGCAGAGGCAATTTCAAGGGGCGCTTCTGCGGTTGGGAAGGGCTTCTCTGGTCAAGACCTGAATACCGTTTTTTCATTGTGCTCCTCCCTCCAACTCAGCTTCGGCGAACCGTTTTAGCCATTCCAAATAGGCTATCGTCTCAACTGTGGCCCGACGATAGTGGGCGGTGGTGGCTCGCTCTTGGGTTAATCCTCTGAGCAGGTCTGTATTACTCCAGCCTATTTCGCGGCAAACCCAGTCGTTTAAATTCCGATAAAGCAAGGCGTGAGGGTCATCTTTTTTTTCCTTGCCCCTCTCATACCCCTTGGCTCGCAGGAACGCCAACACCTGTCCCAGGCCGTGGTTCAGAATGTCAGTCACGATGCTACGCACTAGGCTTTTATACTCACCTTGCCTGTCTCGCAATGCATTCTTGGCCTGCTCGATCTCCTGCCAGGCCTTGGCCGCCCGCCGTTGTTCGGTGGTCTGTCGTTTGGATTTCAAGATTTGCTCATCCATTGGTGACCTCCCCGGTTGATTGGCTTTCGCTCTTGCCATCCCAGAAGCGAAGATAGACGATACCCCGGCCGACTGTTTCATCGCCGCCCAGCACCGTGCGGGTCAACTTCAGGCCGCGGATTTTGGCCAGAATCTGCCCAGCACTTTTTAGATCATTTGGTACTTCAGTGCGGGCCGGCGTGGCGTGCAAAGGGGCGTATAGCAAGGTCTCGGCAGGCAGTGTTTCTTCGTTCCAAGGGCCTTCTTTAACTGTTTTGGTTTCTGAATTGAGGGCAACGCGGGTGGCTACTTCCAGCCCAAACATGGAAAAGTCACGAAAGTCGTCCTCGGGCAGGATGACCAGATGATGGGGTAGCGCCCATTTCCAGTAGGCATATTCGGGCGCATCAGGCAGAGCGTTGTCGGCTAACCACCGGCCAATCTCATCAACGGCCTGGCCGATACCATCACGGGATTTGGGGACAAAGGCGAATTCTTCCAAGACTACGTTGCCCCCGGCAATCATCTGAGGCTGTGAGCCCAGCAAGGCCCAGCGTTCCGCCTCATCGCTCTCCGGTTCGGGAGGTTGCCCTTTAATCCTCGCCAATGCCGATTCCAACTTCTCGTATGAATTCCTGTAAGCCTCGTTTTGGATTTTTGCTGGGGCTAGGTCTCGCAACAGGCGCTGCAATACCTGCCGGGAGGTGGTCCAGGCAAAGACCCCGGCCAAAGAGCGGACAGGCAGCAGTAACAATCGGGCGTCGCTCGGGGAAAGAGCGCCAGCATAGCTTTGCCCGTCTTCTCCTGCCTTGCCAAAGATAGCTTCAAATTCAACCTTCCCTAAGCTAGAAGCATTGTGCTTAACCAACTTGTCGGCCTCTGCCCGCAGGCGTCCTTTGAGACTACCTGCTTGAATGATGGGGTAGTAGGTAATGCGTTCTCGTTGAATTGGCAGGTCTATCGCTCCCAGACCGCGCCCCGTTCCTGCATGGAGCGGGGTTTCGGTGTAAATAAACAGGAACATCGTATCTTGAAACATAGTTACCACCTCCCAATGATGAATTGACCGAAGCCTAATTCGGCGCCGTAATTGGAAATCACCGACACGTCCTCTCTTAAGGCAGGACTACCTTTAAAAAAGTAAACTGCCCCGGCAGGGACGTAACGTAAGGCCGGTTTAGAGTGATTTCGAACAACATCGTATCCGCCCATAAGATGAGGACGCGGCAAAGCGGCGCTGACCAGCCTTGGCGATTCTTTGAACCATTCCCCCCAGTCCGGCGGCTGCCAGCCTCGTGTAAAGCAGGTTGGGGTGACAAAGTAGATTTTGAAGCAGCTCAGGTTACCGGGCGTCTGAGCGGGCCAGACATTGGCTTCATCAGGCAGGCGACGAAAACGACCGGCTCGGCTTTCACCGCCGACGCCGATAAAACCCTGGTTAGGCCACTTGTCCAAACCCTCCAGGCCGGTTATTTCCACCACCAACCCCGCCTCTTCCTTCATGCGGATAAAACCAATCTCGTAAAGCAGACCGGTTTCGTTTGTGCGGGTGGCGTCGTCCAGTTGAATACGCAATCGGTTTTCAACCGTGTAAAAGTCCTTACCATGCTTGACCTTTGTTAAGGAAACGCGACCCTGTTCCAGATAGGTCAGCAAATCAGCCTCAGCCAACCACAACTCACCTTCTGCCCGCTTGACCTTACGCTGCTCGTAGGGCCGCCGCCAGATCAGATCGAGCCCGGCAGGCAGATTGACGCGGGGGCCATCGGTGTACCGGCTTGGCTGCTGGGCCTGATAGTGACTTTGTCCATTGTCTCTTTCGACCAGAATCGCGGCGGCCGGCAGAGGATAATAACGAACCAGGTTGGCTTCTTCTTGACGGGCCAGCACCGGCCCTCTCAATGAAAACGTTTGCGGAGGGCGGTCTGCTGTACCCACTAGCGCCCGGATCGTCTGGGAGTCGGGCCGGCGTAGGTCTATGCCGTTGACCACCAAATGATGCGAACGCAGGACGCCGGCCATTACTTGAGGCGAGGGCGGGAACATGCTGGTTGCCCAATGGTCGCTGCCGGCGTCAAACGGTTTGTTGTCGCGAAACAGCCACACATCCACCGGCTCGATAAACAGTTTCATTCGCTACCTCCTTCTTGAGCGATAAAGCGGACCAGGAGTAGCCAATTGACCAGTTCCGACAAGCCACCAAGCAACCCCTTCGCCAGTGTTGCCAGCTTGACGCCCAATTCTTCCGGTAGTGGGCCGTCTTTGCCCCGGTGGCGTTGGATTAACCGTTTCAAGGCTGCATGGTAAGTGTGTGGCTGTTCTGCCAACCCGGGAGCTTCAGCATCCAGATGGTAGGGCAGTGAGGCGGACAACCCCTGAGGTGGCTTGGCGGCAAAGTTCTCTCTCAACTCATCAAGCAGAGCGAGCACATCCAGACCTTCCACCAGCCAGTGGCTGCCCATTTGCAGCGGTTCGCCAGAGCGGCGCAGGACTTGTATATACAAGGCATCGCGGCCGTACCTTTCTTTGGCTTGGTGTTCGGCCTCCCGGGCCGCTTCCAGCGGAACTTCCAAGGGATGAAGGTGATGGACAATTGCAACCCCGGCGCTTAGGGTGATGCGTGGACCGGGCATAATCTGCCATTCTGTCCGGCCATTCCTGCTAACCTTGAGAAAGCCGGAGGTGCAAGCCCATTGGATATCAATATCATCCCCTGTTACGACGGCTGCCCCTGCGAATAACGCCCTTAATTCACGAGCCGCCGGGAGGACTTCCGCCAGCGGTAAAAGGGCCAGCAAGTCGTCGCCGCCGGCATAAACCACTTTGCCTAAATGCCTGTCTTCAACTACCCAACGCACCCAATTCAATGCAAAGTTGCATAAAGAGTTGCTCAAGCCAGCGTGGAGGCTGGCGGACAGCGGGCGTGGACCGTTCAAAATGGCCTGCCACTCAGTCGCATATTCCACACCTAGGAACTTCGGCGGTACGGCAGGGTGCATGGCTTCGCACATCAAGGGCATACCAGAATGCTGGCCGGAAAGCCAACGCCCCATCTCATCGCCATCCATTTTCAAGATGGTATAGTAAGTCGAAGGTTTATTGCCCGCCTTGTCTACCAGTTCCCGACAGGTCTTTTGAGCCTTTTGCGCCAATGGTTTCTGTCTTTCCCCGATAATCCCCTCCCGTTCCAGATATTCTGGTTCCAATCGAGTTGGGTGCAAGACGTCGGCTTCGTATTCCAACAACCGCTTTCCCAGTTGTTTCGTCGGCGTAGAGGTGAGCTTCTGCAATTCGGCCCTCAACCCCGGCAGGCCGTCCAGCGCGGCTTCTTGTGACAGGGTTGGATACTTCAGGTCCTTCAAAGCGTCCAAGTGGTCATTTAGAACCTGCCCCACTGAAGCATCCTGTGCCAGATTCTCCAAGATATCCCGATAAAATGGCGCAGCAGCAACGCGAGTCGTCGAAGGAAAAGCTAACGTTATACCTTGCTGGTCATTGAAGTAGCACTGCCAGGCAAAGCGTTTTACCGTGGCTACTGCGCTTAGCCGCTCCCGTCCATCCGGCAAAAGTTGGTGATAACCTCCCGGCCGTTGACGCAACACCTGGTGGACCATCTGCCAATACTCCCTGAGTTGAGCTCGGCTTTGCTTTTTCTCCGTGCGCAAGGCTGACAGGCCGTTTATGATCGTGCATTTTTCGCCGTCCTCTTCACTCTGGGCGAAGTTCCGGGTCTGCTTGCGTGCTTCCAGCAAAGCGGACATCAATTCGTGCAGCACGCCGTACATTGTGCCGCTATGGGTACCGTCTTCCCAGGCTTTACGATACAATGCAAGCAACTGCCTGTATCTTTCGCGTTCTCCCAGCCAGGCTTCGACTACCCTAAGAGCCTCTTGGGCACCCTGGACTTTGGGGAAACGATCGGCGTTGGGCCAAGGTAGACCGGCCCAGTACACTTCAGGAAAGTCCTCCCTCTCAATCTGTCGCTGCCAGATTTCTTCCCAGACGCCGGGGCGGGGGTCGCATGGAAAGTTCTGTTTCACCGTATCGGCAATTCTAAGCCACTTGCGCCGGACTGCTTTTTCCACTCGTTCCGGCAATTCGTCCCCCAAAGCCTCAGCCGGTACCAGTGCCACGAACTTATTGGGGATGCTTGCAATGGTAGGATCGCCAATGGTAAGGCCGCCACCTGTCAAGCTCTTCGAGATAACGTCCCAGACCCCTATGCCTTCCAGCCACTTGTCCACCAGCGGCTGGCCTCGTAAGGCTGGATACAGGATGGCGTCAGGACCATATTCTTCGGCAATGACTTCCAGTCCCGCCCAAGTTAGGTAACTCAGGATATAGCTGCCAACCCATAGATCCTGTGTGCGCCGTGCCTGTGCAATGAAGGTTTGCACCGGGCCGATGCCAACGTGCAAAAGGGCCGGTTGGGGCAAAGCGCCAACCACCGCCGAGGCTGCGTCCAGATGCATCCAGAGCGTGTGGTCCACCATACGGGTATCCGGCGGCAACAGGCTATGCTCATCGTCTACCAAATGAGGCAAAGTCCGCCACAGGGCTAGATATTTCTTCTGGGGCGTACTTAATTCCGGTCGGCTGAGAAAATCCCTCGCTCGCGTCAAAGCATCCAGTTGAGCCTGCCGGGCGATGTTTTCATCAAACCGGCCCGCCGAATCCCGGCAACTTTGGCGCACATCCTCCAATTCCAGCTCTGCTCCGCTGAAGGGGTGCTTAATCGAGGCCTGTGGAACATAATCCTGCGAAAAGAGCCGAACCTGGCTGGGGTAAGCAGTCCGGTCAATGGCTGAAGAAATCTGGTCGGCCAGTTTTAGAAACTGCCAAGGGCGATTGCTTGTTTCCAAGTCCTTGGTCCGCACATTCCATTGACGATTATTTGGAACCTCGGCGGCCTTGAAGCCAAAAAGGGCCTCAAACTCCGCCGCTCCGATAATCTCCTCCAGCACCTTAAAGGCTTCCCACTCGTGCGATTTCAGATTGAGTGGCTTGTTGGGCGGGTCGTGCAGCAGGGTGATAAGTTTGAGTCGCCAGTCGGTCATCGTTGCACCTCCGTCTTGGTCCAGCCACCTGGCGGCGAATCGAGGGATCCCGTCACCAGATGATGCTGGCTGCCTGAGCGGTTGGACAGGTATTGAGCTTTGAGATGCGTCAACACCAGCGCCCAACCGTCATTTTGCAGCCAGTACGTGCTCACCCACAGCGGTGAGGCGCGACGAAATCTGTCCTGCTGGCCAGGAAGCCTGAGGTTACTACCGCCAAATGCCTCAGCAAAATTATCTTTTCCTACCTCTGCCATTTGAGACGAGAGCTTTCTCATCAAGGGAGCAAGAACCGATTCATCATAATCCCTTGGCAAGCCTTCTCTAGACATCCAGATGAGAATACGGGTATCCGGTTTCAGTAGCGAAAACCGGGGCAGGTCGCTGATATGAGTCGATGGATTGTTTAGAAAGGTTGTGAACGCCCTTTTGGCTGCGGTGAGCAACCCGCCGACGTGCCGTGCCAATTGTTCTGCGTTGGCGGGCAGTTGCCTGACTTGTTCGAGATGTTGCTGTAAGTTGTCGCTCAGGTCAGGCGGCACTTCGCCCACCTCTGTAACCCGCAGGCTGCCAAACCCCCGTCGTGACCGTTTACCAATGCCGCCCAACGCCAACCCGACCAATAGACTCCAAACGGCCATTTCTAACTTTGGCGTTTCGGCGTTCGGTTTAAGTGTTAAGGTCAACGTGAGCGTCACGCCAGGCGGGATGGCGGGAAAACTCGGTCTATCTTTATGGGGCAACAACAGGTAGGTTTTGGGTGTAAACATTGGCGTGCTCAACCGCACCCACACCGCCGACTGCCCGTGTTTCTCATCCGGGCTCCCAAAAATCCCCGATTCTTTCTGTTTGATTGTCTTCAACGCTTGTTCATCGTCTCCTACGATGCCCCCGGCCAATGCTCGAAACCAGTAACGCATCATGCCCCTAAATGGTGGCGGTCGGAATTCTGGTGTGAGGTTGCCTGCGCCACCCAAAAACAGCGGAGTTACAGTCTCAAGGGTAATGGTCAATCCTATTTTGAAGTTCATGGTAAATTCCTTTTCGGATTCTTCATTATCAGGAGCCAGGACTATTCTCCACTCGCTTTTCCTCTTCGTTTACCAGCCGTCCTGTATTCATGCAGGCCTTCCTTCACTTCAAAGCCTATCTTTTTTCTCTCTTTCTCCGGTGGAGCCATGAGCTGCCGAATGGCCTTGAAGATGGCCTCGATTTTTTCATCGTGATCTTCGAGACGTTGTTCAAGCTCTGCAAGCTTTCTCGCCATCTCCCTGTGCGTTGCCACCATCTCGCGGAGCCTCACAAAAGCCCTCACTACCAGTACGCTGGTTTCGATTGCACGTGGCGTGCTGAGCACGCTCGCTGCCATAATCGCGCCATGTTCGGTAAAAGCATGAGGAAGCACAGCGGAAAACCTGAGTTTTGAGAGGTGGTCGCAATTTGCGACCACCTCAGATCTTTAAAGTTTGGCAAGATCCGCGTCCAGGATCACTTTTTGTCCTCTGAGAAAGACAATGGTCCTCTCCACTCGCTCCAAAGGTAGTGCAAGATAAGGTCTCATCTATTTCCCCCTTTCCATCACTCTTGCAGGCACATGAACCCGGTGCCTGCCAGAAAATACAAACCAGTCTTCTGCGATATCGGCTGTCCTGAAGAGCATGTGGGGAGGTAGCATGATGGGATCATAGGCCGTGACATGCCCGGATACGTCCAGGGGATTAACCGGATGGGTCGGCCGAGTCGCCTCTTCTCTGAAAATGGCCAGGGGATTCTCGATCTCCTCCCAAAGGATACGAAAGGTGGTACCCTTCTTGCCCAGCCGTGTGAGGCCCTTTGGCACGGAGCCGTCGAAGGTGAATACATAGCAATGGAACCCTTGTCTTCCTCTGTCGCCCTTTTCCTCCCATTGGGGATTCAGGTAGATCCTGCGACCCATATCAGGCGTATTGATCCCCCTGAGCCTGTCCGGCCGCTCTGTCAGGAGTGCCCTTGAATCGACGGCATTGTAAGTGATCCTGGTGCGAGAGGCCGTTTCACAGATTCCGGGTGTGGTATAAAGGGGGAACTGCTTGAGATCCTCCCCGTAGTTGGGCTTTGATCCGAGGTAAACCCCATACGAGAAGTCGGCCAGGGAATAGCTCAGGGCATAGTTGTGGATCGCGGGCAGGGTGGCGGAGAGTTTGCTGATCTCAAAGGAGGAAAACCAGAGATAGTCGTGATTGAACAGCCGACAGGCAAAGAGACGGATGCCGTGCTCCTTTAAGGGAATGGGTCTGGGCATCTCCTCAACCTCCTTTGACTACTTGATCTGCTCGGTCCGGTAATCCTCGATGTCCTTGTAACAAACCTCGAGAAAAGCCTTGTCGAGCTTCGTCGAGGTGCATTCCTTGACGAGATCTTCCACTTCAGTTGGTGTGAATACCCGAATTTTTTCCGGGTGCCCGGCCATGGAAACATATTTGGTCTTGATCAAGTTCTCGACGGTTGCAGGTGTAATAGTATCCTGCCGGTCAAAGAGTTCCAGGGCTAGCTCCAGTGAAGTGATCGCCTCCTCCCAGCCTACTACGACGCCGATTACCGTGTTTCTGACGTCTCCGCCGATCCGCGACTCGGCGCCATAGCTCTTACAGGAAAGCAGCGTCTTGACTGCAAGCACAAGCTCTCTTGCCGTCACGCTCTTAAGCGTCACCACGGAAGGGAACAGAGTTGCCGGCGCAACGGCATTCCGGGCGCCCAAGGCCTGTCCCGTGGTGATATCCTTGTCGTTGATGGCATTGAAGGTGGTGGACGTGGCGATGTCCTCAAAGGGCAACAGGGAAAAGGCCGTGGAATATTCGATCCGATGTTTGATATTGGCGCGCTCAGCCTGCCCGGATTCGGTGCTCGTCGCTCCGTAAAGACCGCAGCGAGGGCATCGCATGCAGAGATTGTCCTTGAGATAGCACTCAGGGATCCCCACTCCGGTCTCACGGCAGGCCGTCCGAAGCAGATGCTCCAATTGCCTGGATTCTGCTGCCTTTTGTTTCGTTGCCAGGAAGGCCACCCTTCGGGAGGGTTGCGGTTTTTCTATGGACAGAGGCGTTACTGCGGCATTGAGCTGGCGGTCTTCCTCGGTCCGCAACACAGTGTAGTCCAGGATTTCCCTTACGAGGATCAACTGCACGGTCTCCGCGCCGATCAAGGGTCTGGGCCGATCCACAATATAGCCTTTAATCGTATCCAATACGCTCATCATTCTTCCTCCTCTTCAAACGCATAGCCTTTGAGTCCAGACTGCTGAACGAATTCCTCCATGTCCTTTCTCTTTTGCCCTTTGGCCTTATCAAAGGCCGACTTGCCGGGATAGGCGAGATTTTCGAAGTCCTTTCCAATGTTCTCGATTTTTTCCTGCCATGCCCCTGCCGTCGCAAGGCCGTCTCCGTACCTGTTTCTCAAAAAGGCAGCCCATTGCTTCCGGACCGATTCCAGCCAGCTCAAGCCCTTTTTCCGGCGCAAATAATACAGCCCATAATCGACGCGATCCAAGATGCGGTCGTGCATGGAGACGGGCGCCGCCTTGAGGAGATTAATCAATCCGGTCACTCCCTCATCCAAGGCAGAACGGGCTGCCTCTGAAATTCCCTTGACCCTGGGGTTTGAAAGATGAATGTTCATGGCATATCCCGTCAGCGACGGGGCGTCCCACTTGCCCCCCTTCACTTCCTGTAGAATCTTTCCCACAGGTCCCATCAGGCCATGTTTGCTCTTTGTGGTTTTGACCGGATAGGTGTCCAGGTAGCGGTCAAAGGCGCCACGAATCTCATCGATTTTCGACTCCACGGCATCCAGGTCAAAGGACTCTGTCCGGGTAAAAATGAAGTGTTTCAATGGAGCACCTCCTTTACCATTTCAATGTAGTTGATGTGAAAATAAGAAGCCCTCCTGCTCTCCGCCTTCTCTTCGATCCTTCGCAGGATGTGCCCTGGGGTCGGGGCGGAAAGGATGGAGAATAGGTTGGATCTCTCGGGATAGCTTGTAGCTGCGGCAAGGATGCTGGCGGCTCCGATGGCCCGAAGCCATTTCCGGGCGTCTTCGATAGACACCCAGTTCGATCCGATGAGACTCCTTACCGACGGCACTTGGGGCACAAAGGCCACCCCCTCACCGCCTTCAAAGTCTATTTCGTCGGTATCTCCGATGATCGCCGCTGTCATGTCCAGGGCCAGGCCGATCAATAGCGTCGTGAAAAGCTTCCTGATGGCGGTGTTGGTTTCGGATTCCTTGCCCAGAGAAAGGGGATAAAGAAGAGGGATCAGAACCATGTTGGGAGTCTGGCAGATCACCTTCATCTGAGGAACCAGGCGATACACTTCGGCCCGAATGGAGCGGGCAACCGGTTCATTGACACGATTGCCGATCAGGGCATCGATAGCTTCATCCCATGTGGCAAACTCCATACCCCATTCACGATTCAGGTCCTCCACTGTTTCGCCGATCTCGGCCTTGATCCTCTTCTCAAGGAACCTTCTCATCTTCTTTCGTGTATCCTCGGCACTCCGGTAAGTAAAAACCTCGGCCAGTTCCTCGCCGGTGAGCTGATCGACGGTGCTTTCCATGGCGTTCCTGGCAAGCAAGTGTGTTAGTGCCAGTGTGATCTGGTGTCCCGGGTCATCTGAATCCCCCACCATCAGGCGATAGGCTTTCTGGTAAAGTGCATTCACCTTGCGGACCAGTATTTCCCCCGATGTGTACCCCATGTTCATCCTGGGAAGCAGAACGACCATTTCCGCGGGCTTTCCTCCAAGGAGAATTTGCCTGAGAAACCGCTCATACTTGCAGCTCTCACAAATCATGACATAACCGAAGGGGCCGTGAGAAACAGCGCGGTTGCTGTGAGACTGGGGGTTATCCAGGAAATCTGCGGAAGCCTTGACCCCTTGCTGGAACGGCATATTGCAGAGAGGGCAGAAGTATTGGGCCTTCCTGGCTGTCTTACCGGCAAATGGTTTGGAAAGCCCATAGGCTTCCAATTGTTGATCCGCGAGGTCTTTAAGATACAGATCTGGAGCAGGCTTGATGATATCTTTTATGAAGGCCTTGGCCATTTTATGGGAAAGGTCAGACCGAGAGGGAGGATTCTCAATGCCGGCAAAGGCCTTCTCCGCGATGCCAACCAGGAGGTCGATCAGTACCTCATCTTTCTTCTCATCCGCCAGATCTTCGATCCTGTCTACTTTGAAGCCCAAGCGATCTCCAGGAAGTCTCCAGAAATAGTCCACGCTCTGGACCATGTCTTTGGCGGCCATCAACGTTGAGGTGCTCTGAAGAGCCTTCCAGCTTCCTTGACCGAAAACCTCCTCATATCCTTTGGCAGCAATGTTATGGCCCTGCGTGCCTACCAGCTTTTCGTCCATCATTGCTTTAAAGAATTTAAAGACAGCCATCTGAGGATAAGCACTGTCCATTCTTTGCGAATGATGATCTATGATTTCACGGCTTGGCTTCTCGGTAGGTTCCCCTTTCAAGTGCAGGTAATTCTTTATGATTTTTGTTCTTTCCTGTTCTTTCTTTTTCAGGAAGGACTTCCGCCTAACCGTTTTCGATGCGGACACAAGGTACTGCCTCACTTCTCTGCGGTCGAACAAATCGGGCTTGGGCAGAATATTGCCAACCGGACTACCCACCATCAGGCCTGACAGATCCGTCCCGAAACTCCCTTCCAGGACTTTTGCCAATTGTTCTTCGATCTCTTCTAAAGGCGGTTCGATTGCATCTTCGGCCGCCGAATTCACATAGAGGGTCCCGTTTCCGAAAAATAAGATGGGGGTCCAGCCCTTTCTCATATAAGTATCCACGCAGGCCCGATGAACCATGGGGGTGGAGACTCCCCTGAGGACAACTTGGTGGTAGGCGGTTTTGAGATGAAGGTTGAGCATGCTTCGCTCCAGAGCAGAAAGGGCACCCAGGAGGCCTTTAGCTGAACAGAAATTGTCTACGGCATCGACGATATCAGCCAGGGTTTTCCACCTGTCACCTCCCATCAGGAGGGCACTCACTACATTCGCATCTCCCCTCTCGTGGCGCATATGCAGGTTGATACAATTTTCGACAACCTGCAGGACCACATCGCTAGCGCCTGCGTAACCCAAGTCAGAACAAACCTCCGGCACAACCTGTTGCGTCAGGTCTTTGTCGACATCAGACACGAATCCCCTCTTGCCCAAAACGTATTCCTGCCACTCCTGCTTCTCCTTCCCCGTGTCATGGCCGATGACCGAGGCAATGAGGATCTGATCCTCCTCTGGTGTGAGGCCAAAGTGTCTATGGATTTTCAGGATGGGGAGAATAGAGATAAGGGCATCCAGTTCCACCATGGTATGCTCAAAGAGGCTCTGCTCATACTCTCGACGTTTTGCAATAAGACCCTTCCAGCCTCGTTTAATCATCCACTCGGCGGCCTTGCTCATCATTTCCTTTGTTTCCATTTCAAGCCTTTTCTAATTTGTAGTGAGCTGCAAATTTCTAAGAGAACTCATTCTAATAAAGTCTTCATCTTACACACTCCGCCCTCCATCGCACAAAAAATAGAAACCGCTCAACATCAGAAAAAGCACCCGTTTTGATGAAACATCAGCAACTGCGAGAAATTCGTCCCAGAGGCATATCAAGGCCATTCCTATCACACCAATTTGGCGGCTCCGGTCAAAAAGGTCGAAAAAAAATAGTTTTTCTCCATACGAGCAATTGAATTACCGGGGATTCGAAAATTTGAGGATTCTCTTCAGAGCGTGGCAGGATGAACGCCGGGAAAGGGGCTGGCAGCCAGATTGCGCGTATGGCTTGTTGCACGGGCTTGATCCTCCTGAATCAGGTCAGGGGCCGAACGTGATATAGGATGAGAGAAGTTCTTGCTGTTTCAAATAAAATGGATGTTAATTGGTCTTATTAAAGGATCTGCTCTCATTTTGTCAAGTATTTATTCAGTTTGATATTTAATTTGAAACCGGGCACGTCCTTCAAAAAAATATCCTGCCGGATCATTGACCTCACAAGCCCTGACAATCCCTCTGCCTCCGAATCAGAAGTCGGAGGTCAGAGGTACAGCCGTCAAACCCTGGTCCACCACCATTTTTAGCTAAGGGAGGAGTTGTTCCCCTCACACGGCCCCTTCGACAGGCTCAGAGCAACCTCTCCCGCCAGGGGAGAAGAGACTTGGGTTACCTCTCCGAACCACCGAAGAGGTAAAGGTTCATTCCCCGAGAAGGTAATCCCACTCCGCTCTCAATCCAATCCGTCCGGCCCACTCCGCCAGGTATCCGAAATCCAATATCTTCCGTGACCGTTCCAGCACCGAAAGGGCATCCTCAAAGTCCCTGGGGCGGCCTACTTTCAGTTTCTGCAGAATGAAATCCTCCGGCGCAATGACCCAGCAAAATCTGCCAGCCAGCTTTTTCTTCTTGCGCCTCTCAAAAGCCTGACTGTCGTGTTCGTCCCGAGGGCGCATGAGATCTACTGTGATACCCTGGAACTGCATTCGACGCTGCAAGTCCTTCAGCATCGGATTCCATTCCAGCCATGCTTCATCGAGCGAAAAACCTTCGTGAATCAATTCCTTTTCAAGCCGACCTAGGCCTTGTTCATCAACCATGACCTGGAAATCAAGGTCCACAGTCGCCCTGGGTCTACCCCACACGGCAAGCGCCCATGCACCGATTATCATGAAAGGGACTGTTGTTCCCTTCAGGGAGTCGATGACGGCCGCAAGAACATCCAGAACCCTATTGTCCTTTGGGTGCGACATGCTCCTTCCTCCAACCTGCCTTCCACCTCTTATCGATTTCGGAGAAACGGGCCATGAGCCGGTGAATTTCCCTTTCAACCTTCTGCTCGTTCCGGGTGCCAAGGGACCTTCCGACCTGCTCCTTGAGGAGCCTCATGGATACCTCAGATAGTTCCGCACATTGTCTTATCCCCTCCTCAGCCGTCCGGGGGAAACGCACGCCACGCAACTCGGCCCTCACCAGGTCGAGCCTCTTCAACCACCATGGCACTCCCTCATGACTTTGCATCTTGCCTCTGCGCTTCATCAATTCAGTCTTCACTTCCTTTTGTCTCCCTCCACGTCCCTTTTCCTGATTACAGCGCGAGTGTGAGATCCTGCCTTAGAATTAGCACTCGTTCATTGACAAGCGTCGATTCGGGTATAGCAAGGAGAAAAGCCTGCAACCTGCCATTAAATCAATAGACCAATAGATTTCCCATGATCCGTCTCATTTCTCCTTCTGCCGCTCCCACAATTCATTCAGCAACAGGGCGGCTCCATCAAAGGCGATCAGGTGCCGACCACATTCAAAGACCGGCAATCGCCAGTCCACATCCTTTTCCACGGTTTTCGGGACCACAACGAATATGTGGGGCCGGAAGGTCATGAGATGAGAGACCACGATTTTATGCCCTTCCTGAATGAAAGTCATTTCAAAATAATCTCCGGTCACCCTCAATACACCACAGTCTTCATCCTCAAATGTCGGCATGACCCACACTCTCTTGTAGCGGCCGTATCCTTTGACCGTAAGCATCCCCATATTCCCGGCCGGATGAGGGATCTTTTCATTGAACCTCAATCCCTCGGCCCTTTTCAGAAGAGTCACCATGTCTACACTGTACCTGGCCATCTCCCGGTCTTCCCCGTGCCTCTCTTTTTTGGCAAATTCACCGCCCCAATCGTCTTCCCTGTCCCGCTCTTGGTCTCCAGAAGAAAGGTTTTGTGATTTTCCCAATCATCCATCACCGAGGCCTGATGTGGGTAAAGCTGAAGCCGGGTTTCCTAATGGTTAATGAGGGGAGTTTTAGGGCTTGTACTATCAATTGACATCCTATTTTTGTTTTGGGACTTAAATAACCCGGTCTTTGATTGATCCTATTTATGTCATGTTCAGGCTTTGGGGCAGTCTTATGCGACTTCTTCAATTCCAATTTCCACTTGGCCAAATCCCTTTGACCGGTAACCTCCCAAACCTTTGATCGCTTCCATTCGGTCTCTAACGAGACCTTTTAGCACTGTTTCCTGAGTCCAACCATCATTGCCGAGCCATGCATCACCCTTTGTGGCTTCCTTGAGGGGGCGTGCTTGCCCCAACTCCCATCCCAGCAGACTATTACTGACCAAAACTTCGAGGATTCCTGTGAATTTGCTTTCGGGAGGCACGAGTTGATAAGATCGGTTAGTTCCACGTACTACTGTATGACTGGTGCGCTCCAAACGCGCAGAATAAAGCTCATCGTACCTGATATCAATATCAGTGAAAAGAAACGGAACTTGAACAAACCCGACTAATCCTTGTGCCCCTAACAAATAGCAAACAGTAATTAGGGGACATCCTATAATACTCCTGTCAAGAAAAAAATTAGGCAATAATAAATG
>CAYVMN010000056.1:0-21788 GCA_964452575.1 uncultured Desulfobacteraceae bacterium
TATTTCAAACCAGAGGATATTATATATTAGTTTACATTTGATTGCAACTCTGTATTACCGCCCAGTTCCGTAAATCTCGCGGGTTCCTTTAGAAATTCGATCACCTCCACCAATTCCTGCTTCGCCTCATCCACCCCTGCCGCATCTTCAAAGGTAACATCGAGCTCATCTTGCATGTAAATTTTGGCCTTGTTCTTGCCCAGGGTCATAAAGCCTGGTTGCTGGCCTGCCATGCGTTTCATGAACAGGTAACAAATTCCGATTAAGAGAAATATGGGAAAGATCCAGGAGAAGAGATTCCGAAAAAAGGTGGATTCCACCTGACCTTTGAAAACGACATTATGTTGTTGCAGGAGCCCGGATATTTCCGGATCGACCCTGACGGTTTTGAACATGGCCTTCCTGCCTTTGGCCGCTTCATCTGGCCTGAGCTTCCCCTGGATCTGGTTTGCAGTAATGGCAACTTCTGTCACCTTGTTCTCCTCCAGCAGCTTTAGGAATTCGCTGTATGGAATCGTGCGAATGGAAAAGTAGGATGACAGAAGATTCTGAATAAGCAAAACAACCCATACCCCCAGCACGACATACCATATGGAAAACTTATGGCGCTTTTCCATGATCCCTCCCTTAAAACTTCAGGTCTTAACGTGACATTAATAGGAGTCCTATCAGTTTTTCAGACTAATTTCTCTAAGTTTTCCAATTTGCCATAGCAGATTAGTCGATCTCCTACTTCAATTTTCGTTTGTGCCTTGGGGAGGGGGATCATCTCCTCATCTCTTTCAATGGAGAGGACCATGAGATCGGCGTCTCTAAGGCCCGATTCACTGAGGGCCAGCCCTCCAAGCTTGGATTCCTTTCCAACGAGTAGGGAAGCGATACTATATCCCTCGGATTGCTGTAAGATTCCCTCGATTTGCACTTTTTCAAAATGGAATTTTTTCCTCAGAGTTTCACGGGTCTTTTCGCTCAGCCTTTTTGCGAATTTCTGATGCATGGCGATTCGGTAAAGGATAAAAAGGGAGGCTATGATAATCACAAGATTCAAAGAAGGCCGAAAGACACCAGATGTTCTGAGAGAGAGCACAAAGGTGGCGATTACCGAGACGATACCCGCATTTCCCAGAATTATCAGGTAGGTGACGATCTTTCTTCTGCGGGGATGGCCGACTATCTTTTCTGCCTCCCTGGTGGTAAATCCTGTTCCAGAAAAAGCAGACAACGCCTGAAATCTGGCCATTGATCTTTCCATGCCTGTCATCTCCAGGGCGATCGCCCCAATTCGCACGATCATATATGAAAAAGAAACAAAGACGATAAAAAGCACAATACCCATATAGTCCTCCAAATCTCGCTTATGAAAAAATTACAACAGGGCTTTCAGCGAAAGGTTACAGGTATCACTTTAGGTGTTTGAAGAAGATACCCATACCCGAAGAACTCAAAGGATACTGAATTTTCAAAGCGCCAAATTCCTACGCTTGCAGCAACTTGGGGCCTTTTTCACTGCCCGTCTCTTCAGGCTCTTCGGATGACCTATTTCACTTTTCAACCTTTGCTCCAAGCTTCTCTGCTTCGCTAACGGCATCATCCACCTTGGCCAAGGCCTTGGCCGCCCGGCGTGCAGCCTTGCTCGCCTGCTCTTTCACCTCAAGAGTAGCCTTTACTTTGGACATGATCTCTTCGCTCGCACCCGATGCGATGGAAAACTCCAGGTCCCGGAGTTTTTCTTCCGCGGTCTTGGCTGATTTATCCGCCTCCTTCTGCGCCTCCCGAGCCTTCTTTTCCGCATCCGCGAGGGCGTCGAGGGCAGCGGCGACCTCTCCGGCCTTCCCTTCTTCTGGTTCAGCATCTAGATCAATGTCTTCGGCCGCCAAAACCATTGCCACAAGGGGCAAGCGGGTAAGGAGTCCTTCAAGTGGGCCACCAAATGGGCCTAGCAACTGATTTCCATGGAGGCGAAATGGAATAAAAATCAGGGATGAGTCAGCCGAATGCTCAACGATTGCATCGGCGTTGGCCTTTTCAACAATCTCTGGCTCTGCCTCGATCCGCACTTCCTGCAAAATTTTTTCGAGACCCTCAATTGTACTCTCTGGTTCCTTTTCATTGAGGGCTGCCAACACCCGAATCTTGGCTTCCTCCCAAGCCTCGCTCCGAGTCATGAGGTATGCCAGTAGAAGCATCAGACGACTGGTTGCATCGCCCCACCACCAGACATCAATCCGCTTTTCAGGGGAAGGGGTTGATTCCAGGGCAGCCCATTCGTCCTCATTGGCGTCCAACACTACGATGTTACAGCCGAGCCGAAACGCTACACGTAGATCTCGGGCATACCGCTTCTCCCCGAGGCCGAGGGTGCCTTGAGGAAGTTGATCGAGCCAATTGAGAAGGATCGTATTGGCCCGCAGTGGCCCAATACCATAGGTTTGGACCAGGGTGTGAATTCCGTCATCGAGGTCTGAGGCTACCACAACAAGGGGAAACGCTTTCAGATCTAACTCCGCAATACCTTGCTGGAGCTCC
This sequence comes from uncultured Desulfobacteraceae bacterium, assembly GCA_964452575.1. GTDB lineage: Bacteria > Desulfobacterota > DSM-4660 > Desulfatiglandales > Desulfatiglandaceae > CAYVMN01. Next base: position 2,527 of record CAYVMN010000056.1, read on the forward strand.
GCCTCAGCCTCCGACTTCAGCCTCAACATCTTTACGCCCTCGCCTTCAAGGATGCGTACAACCGTGGTGAAACCACTCCCGCCCTCAAGCCACGAGGCGAAGCGAAGAAGTCGACCGCGCCTGTGAGCATGATTGGAAAACGCAAGCAATTGAGGACGCCAATCCCGGGGGTGCTCTGGCTCAGCCACAGCGGCCAGCAGATTCTCTCGAACGCGTTGGAGATGGTGAGACCGGCGGCTATCGGCCCAACGCGCAGGGCCCGCAGTCCGCTTAAGATACTGGTAAATGGCAAACAGAATCGCAATGGCCATGGCACCTGCTGCAACGTTGATGGCCAACATGGCTCCAAGACAGGCCAGCCAACCTAAAAGGCTGAGTCGGGCGTCGAACCAGCGAAACGTGGGGCGGAAGGAAGGACTGGATGCACGGGCTTCATAGTGTGTGGCATAATTGAGAAGCCCGTAGGAGAGGAGAAAGAACATGGACACCACCGGCGCGATCAGGTTCAGTTTACCCAGACCGATGGTGGCGAATGCAATGCCGGCAGAAAACAGGACCCCTCGCCTAGGATTCCGCGTCGGGCCGGATCCTTTAGCGAACGGTAGGAGGAATGGAAAAATCCTGTCACCTGCCAAGGATTGCAGGATTCGAGGGGCCCCTAAAAAAGAGGCCATCGCAGAGGACAACGTGGCAGCTATGACACCGGCATTGATAAGAAAGCCAAAGATGGCCACTTTTTTCATTGCGCCATAATTGTTAGAGAGGACGCTACCTGGCAATGTTGCGGAAAATACAATCGCAGCGCCAAAATAGATAATGATGGATAGCCCAACTGCTAGAAAGGTGCCCAGGGGAAGACTCTTACTCGCATCCTTCAGATCCCCTGACATGCTTACTCCCTGGGTGAAACCCGTAACCGCCGGGAAGAAGATGGCAAAGAGTAGCCAGGAACCGGTACCTGATGCAGGAGCTGCCCAGTTCCGGGCTAGGAGAGCACTATCCCACTTGGCTAGCCCTCCCAGAAAAAAGGAGACCAGCGCTGCGCTTAACAAGCCCATCACCACATATTGAAAGCGCGTGCCCCAATCCGCACCTAACCATGCAAAAACGAAAAGCAATAAAATTGCAAGACCGGCGATAATCTGCGGCAGGGCCTTTGGAGATTCGGGGAATATACCGCCCACCGCCTCGCCAAAGCCGATGCAGTAAAAACCGATAGAGATTGATTGGGCTAAAAAGAGAACGATCCCAATCGAGCCTCCGAACTCCGCACCAAGGGTGCGGGAGATGATGTAATAGGGTCCGCCGACTTTGACCTTGAGGTTGGTGGCAATTGCGGAAAGGGAGACACTTGTCAGTACCGAGATAGCATTAGCCAGACCGATGATGAAAAGCGCTCGCCCTAAACCTGCATTCCCGACAACGTATCCCAATCGTAAGAAAAGGATGATCCCTAGGATCGTCAGAATACTCGGTGTAAAGACACCGCCGAAGGTCCCTAGTGTACCCCTCGAAATCTCGGAGCCGACCTTTCTATTCACGCCCTGCATCATCACTTCGTCCCAGCACCATACCTCATAAAAAACAAATGTTTCTAAAAACCATTTTCTCCGCCGACACCTTGCTATATGGAGACGGATTTGCGTTCCACCTCGTAGTTCACACTCACCATCCAGTCCTGGTAATTTGAATCAAGGGCCTTCAGAGCGTATACCACCTCCTGTTTGAAAATCGTCTCAATTGGGGTACCTCTTCCAGGCCAGAGACGAAACTTCACTCGTAAAAACTCTTTTCCTGACTGTGTTTTCATCCGTCCCTCTATGGAAGGAGACGACACTAGAATTCCGGACAACTGTTCAAACGTGGAATTGACAATGGCCGCAAGTTTCTCTTCCATCTGCCTCGCAATCTCCGGCTCGCTCGGCAGCGTTACATCCGCTAAACCACGGATGTACCCTCGGGGATATCGTACCACATTCGTGATCGTTCGATTCGGGGTATGCACGTTTGCACCGAAAGAATTCTCAATCACGGTAAAGCGCATACCAAAACTCCGAACAATCCCTACTTGACCTGCAATTTCCACCATATCCCCTACATTGAAGAGACCGGAGAATACTATGGTCAGGCCATTGACAACATCTTGAACAAGACCCTGCGATCCGAACCCGATAGCCAAACCCAATATGGATGCACTCGCAAGGTAGGCCTTCAGCGATACGCCAAGTTCATTGAGAATAAGGCCAAAGGCGTTGAAATACAGAACAAATACGACAATACTTGTCGAGAGACTGGCGATGGTCTTCGACTTGGAGAGACTGGGCCTAATCCGCATAGATATAACCTTTCTGCTCAGTCTCCGAATGGCAATAACCGTCATGTGCAAGGCCACTAAGACTGCCAAAATGGCGATAATCCTCATGGGACTGCTAATGTCAGTGGCAAATTTACTTAAGTAAGAAGTCATAAGCCATCCGGCCCATTAACCTTTTTGATAGATCATGAATCTTTATCATTTTGAAAAAACCCATAACTAAATCATGATTTCGGATATTTCTTTTGGGACCTCCTCTTCAAACTTCCTAAAATTGTCCTGGAAGTCCTTTTCCAATTTCTTCGCTCTTTCCTCATATTGCGCTTTGTCAGGGGTGGATGTCCTTGGGATCAAAATCTCAGGCGGAACCCCTTCGCAGGTCTTTGGAACCATGAATCCGAAATGTGGATCAGGCCGAAACTCGCCCTGCTCCAGGGTGCCGTTCAGGATACCCCTGACAATGGACCTGGAATAAGCGATTTTGATTCGTTCCACCTCACCATACAGCTTACCTACCCAGCCCGTATTCACAAGCCAGCACTTCACAGCGTGGGACTTTATCTTTGCCATCAGGAGGGTGGCATAAACCGTGGGGGGTAAAACCATAAAAGGGGCTCCAAAACAGGCACTAAAAATAGCCTTCGGCTCTGCAACTCCCAATTCGGTACCAGCCACTTTAGCCGTATAACCGCTCAAGAAATGATAAACGGCCTGCTCAGTGCTCAGCTTGGCTACTGGTGGCATGACGCCAAAGGCATCGCAGGTCAACATAATCACATTTCTGGGATGACCGCACACACCCTCGCGGATAGCACTTGGAATATGGGAAATGGGATATGCCGCCCTGGTGTTTTCTGTGAGAGAGGCATCATCAAGGTCGACCCTCCTTGATCTGTGATCTAGAGTAACATTCTCCAGGATGGTGCCAAAGCGCCGCGTACACTCGTAGATCTCGGGTTCCGCATCCTTTGAGAGCTTAATCACCTTCGCATAACAACCCCCCTCAAAATTAAAGATTCCTTTGTCACTCCAGCCATGCTCATCGTCACCAATCAGCTTGCGATCCGGATCCGCAGAGAGGGTGGTCTTGCCCGTACCAGAAAGACCAAAAAAGATGGCAGCGTCATCTTTCTCTCCCACGTTGGCTGAGCAGTGCATGGAGAGCACCGATTCCTGGGGATAGAAATAATTCAGCATAGTGAAAACGGATTTCTTGATTTCACCCGCATAGCTGGTCCCACCAATGAGAACCAGTTTCCTCCCCAGATGGATCAGGATAAAGGCCTCGGAACTGATCCCGTCCATCTCAGGCATGGCGTGGAACCGTGGAATATCAATCACGGTAAATTCCGGATGATGATCTTTTGCCTCCTCCTCTGTCTTCATCTGGATGAACATGTTACGCGCAAAAAGGCTGTGCCAGGCCCTCTCGGTGATGATTCTGATGGGTATCCGGTAAGCAGTATCGGCACCTGCATAACAGTCCTGGATGAAGACATCCTTATTTTGAAAATAGGCCAGAAGCCGGTAGAACAGATTTGTAAAGTATCTTTCTTCAATGCCACGATTCACACTGCCCCACCATATCTTGTCCTCACTGGAAGATTCCTTCACGATAAACCTGTCTTCAGGAGATCGGCCCATGTGATGCCCTGTCCTGACGACGACAGGGCCCAGGTGAGAGATATTCCCTTCTCGCCTACTGACGATCTGTTCATAAAGGCGGGGTGTGGAGGCATTCCAATATAGTGTGGCAAGATTCTGGAAGCCCATCTGTTCCAGTTCAGGCCTTACATCCTTGAAATTAAACACTTGCGCCTCCTTTTCTCAATGCATTGATTCTTCCGATTATGCTTCTTTCAAAGCCCGTGAGTAAAAGTCCTGGGTGTACTCCTTGACCATTCTCCGGGCAGAGAACCTGGCTGCGTTACTCTTTATGGATTCCTTCATCACCTTGACCCAGCCGTGGGGAACCCCATCCTCTGAAACCTTGTAATACAGGGGAAGGATCTCCCCTTCCAGGGCCCGGTAAATCGCTTCGGCGTCTCCTCGATCCCGATCTCCGTTCACTTCTTCATGGCCCAGTGCCCAACCGTTTTTCCCGTTGAATCCTTCTATCCACCACCCATCCTTAATACTCAATTGCAGTACGCCGTTCAGAGCGGCCTTCATACCGCTGGTTCCGCTCGCCTCCATGGGGGGTAACGGATTGTTCAGCCAGACATCAACCCCGTGGACCAGATACTGTGCCAATTGCTCCCCGTAGTCTTCGACAAAGGCGATGCGTCCCCCCAACTCAGGGTCACGCGCCGCATTGAATATTCTTTGAAGAATCCTCTTCCCAGGATCATCTGCGGGATGCGCCTTGCCGGCAAATATGATCTGAATCGGCCTCCATCTGTCATTGAGAAGCCGCTTTAATCTCTCCATATCGCAAAAGATGAGGTCCGCCCTTTTGTAAGTGGCAAAGCGGCGGGCAAAACCGATGGTCAAAATAGAGGGATCCAGCAGCGTTCCTCCTGCCAATGCAACGGAAGGGCTGACTCTGTCTTTGGCCCAGCGCTGACGCGTTCGATCACGCATGGCATCAATCAGTTTGATTTTCAGCCAGTAATGGGTCTTCCACAACTCTTCATCCGGGATTTCCTCTATAAACCCCCAGATATATGGATTGTCATGATCTTCCAACCAGTCAGGACCGAGATATTTGTTGAAAAGGAGTTCCATCTTGGGTTCAATCCATGTGGGCACATGCACTCCGTTGGTCACATGACCAAGGGGTATATTATCTTCCGTTAGGTCGGGCCAAAGGCTCTGCCACATACGGCGCGTCACTTCCCCATGCCTTTTGCTGACGGCATTACAGTATCCTGACATCCTGAGGGCAAAGGCGGTCATATTGAAGCCTGCATGGGGTCCATTCGGGTGGAGCCCCAATTGCAGAAAGGCATCATGATCCAAACCCAACGAGGGCCAATATGAGGAAAAATATTTCTCCATCAAAGGGAATGGAAACACGTCATGGCCGGCCGGGACAGGGGTGTGGGTCGTGAAAACGGTTGTCTGGCGAACTTTTTCGGCGGCCTCCTCATAACTCATTCCTTCCTGGACACGATCCCTAATCCGCTCCAGTAAGGCAAAAGCAGGATGCCCTTCATTGAGATGTATCACGGAATGTTTTATCCCCAAGGCCTCTAAGACCTCAGACCCACCAATGCCGAGAACGATTTCTTGACGCAAGCGCTGCTCAATGTCACCGGTGTAGAGTCGGGCCGAGATCCCCCGGTTCCAGGGATCATTCGTTTCGATATCCGTATCCATCAAATAGAGGGGTGCACGACCCACACTTACTTTCCATACAGCGACATGGATGGGAGGCTCGATAAAAGGCACCGTGACCACAACCTGCTCCCCGTCCTCCTTCAGGGCCCTCGAAATGGACGCCGCTTCTCGATCAAGGATCTCATCTCTATTTTCCTGCCAACCATCCTCGCTAATGATCTGATGGACATAACCCTCCGGATACATAAAACCTATGGCCACTAATGGGATCCTCAGGTCACTGCACTCCTTAATGTAGTCGCCCGCTAAAAAACCCAACCCACCCGCGTAAAATGGCAGAGAGCGATGCAACCCATATTCTGCCGAAAAATAGGCAACCAGGGGAGTATCTGCATGAGCAGCAGTGTCCAATACATGACATTTTTCTTCCCCGATCTCCTTTCGGAATCTGGAAAGAACCACGTCATAGTGACGTAAATAGTCAGGGTCATTCGCCGCCGATTCGAAAACCTCTCTGGGGAGTTCCTTTAGCATCCTATCCGGATTGTGGCCGCTCTCTTTCCAGGCCTGACGGTTCAGCATTTTGAAGAGCATTCTTGCCGCCGGATGCCAGCTCCACCAGAGATTTTCAGCCAGTTCTCCGAGTCCGATCATGCATTGTGGGAGATTAGGGAATTCCTCCTTTTTAGTCTCCATCATTGGCCTTCCTTGTTCCGACATGATGATTTTACCTTGCCCTTACAATCCATACACACTCATATTCTTAAACGCTGAATATGGCTAAGTCAACATTGTTTATGAATCAACCGGCTCTGGAAGATGGGAAATGAGGCGTTGCCAATACCGGAACAGGAGCATGCTTCAGCACCGGTTCTACGGTCTAGCAGTAGAACGTTATTCCGTTGAATGAACATATGTTGCGCACTCAATAGGATGTGCTCCATACTGCCACACCAAATTTGAGAGCGGGTTTCCTTAACTGGGCTCGTTGACTATTCCCATACCTTCAGGGTCAGGTAGATGGTGACCCCTTGGCGCTTGATCAAGAAAAGCACCGTATCCCCAGGTTTGTAAGACCCGATCTTTCGTTTGAATTGCGCAAGGTCTTTTATTGGAACCTGGTCTACTTCAAGGATGATGTCTCCTGGCTGCACACCCGCTTCGGCTGCCGGGCTGTCGGCCGCAACCTCCACGACAACCAGTCCGCTCGTCTCAGAAAAGCCGAAATACCTAGCAATCTCGGGCGTAAGCTGCTCTACGTTCATGCCGAGATTGGGTTCGGTCTTGGCTTTGCCAACCTCCTGAGGCTGTTCTCCCTCTTCGAGTTCCCCAATCTTCACCTGAAGACTCTTTGTTTGGCCTTTCCGGATGACCTTAACCGTCACGGTTTTGCCCACAGGGGTTGATGCTACCATGTACGGAAGGTCATTCGATTCTTTGACCGCTTTTCCGCCAAAGGAGACGATCACATCCCCCCGCTTGATGCCGGCCCTGTCGGCCGGTCCCCCGTCTGTCACGTCTCCCACTAGGGCACCTTTCTCATCTTTGAGACCCAGTTTATCCTTTAGCCCTGGGGTGATTCCTTGAATCATGACTCCCAGCCAGCCCCTTACCACTTTCCCTCTTTTTAGCTGGGGGAGAAGGTCCTTAGCCATATTGATGGGAATGGCGAATCCTATGCCTATGCTACCCCCGCTCTGAGAGAAAATGGCTGAATTGATGCCGATCACCTCTCCCGCGGTATTCAGCAGCGGCCCTCCGCTATTGCCGGGATTGATGGAGGCATCCGTCTGGATAAAGTTGTCGTAGGCCCCTGCGCCGATTTGTCTGTACTTGGCGCTGACAATGCCTGCCGTGACCGTATTGCCCAGGCCGAAGGGATTGCCGATGGCCACCACCCAGTCTCCCACCTCGAGCTTATCTGAATCACCCAAAGGAAGAGGGCTCAGCGGGGAGTCCAGTTTAATTTTGATGAGGGCCAAGTCGGTCTTGGGATCCCGCCCAACGGTCTTGCCAGGAAATTCCCGTTTGTCAGCCAGCACAACTTTGATTTCATCGGCCTTTTCAACCACGTGGTTGTTGGTCAATATAAAACCCTCCTTGTCAATGATAAATCCGGTACCTAAGCCCCTCTGCCTAAAATCCTTAGGCATCTGGTCTCCAAAGAACCGTTCAAAAAAATCTCTGAGAGGATCATCCGGGCCAAACGGCGTAGGAGTTTGTCCCCCTCCCTTCAGGACCTTTACTACACTGACATTCACCACTGATGGGCTGGCCTTATTGACCAGTTCTGAAAATGACCCGGGATTGGTTAAGGGGACCGGCTTCGCTTCGGCCTGAATCGTTGAAACCGGCACTGAAAGCAAAATAGAGAAGAATAGAACCATGAGGCATATGGCCCAACCACTACTCCCCTTTTTCATTGAACCATACCTTTCTTCATACATAAGAGCCTCCTTCAATTGCCCTGTCTTAAGGGCCGTTAATGGTTTTGTTGATTGATGAACCGTCTAAAACTCCTTTGATTCTACTCACAAATTCGCCTTGCCGTCTCTGCCAGCCGAGTCGAATAGCCTATCTCATTGTCATACTCGAATGGAAAAAATAGCCTTACAATAATAAGGAAAATCCGTTTTCCTTGGAGACGGCCTAAGTATTTTTATACCCATCTCCAATGCCAAATCCCCCGTTCACATAGTTCTCGTATTTGGGTTCATACATCTGGGATCTGATATGGGCTGAGAGGTCTTCAGGCCTCGTCTCCGTTGCTAGGCCGGAATTGTAGGCCACCTCTGCAACCGCTTCTGCGATTGCCGCAGAGACATCCCTGATTCTGGCCAGCCGCGGATAGATACGCCCTTGCGCAAGATCAGCCGCTGTAACTTCATGGGCCAACGTCTTTGCGGCGGCCAGAAACATCTCGTCTGTCACCAGTCTGGCTCTGGTTGCTACAACGCCCAGACCAAGACCGGGAAAGATATAAACGTTATTTCCCTGGGCGGGCAACAATGTCTTGCCATTCACCTTCACCGGATCAAAGGGACTGCCGCTCGCAAATATGCAGCGGCCCTGAGTCCAGGCATAAGCTTCCTGAGCAGTGCATTCAGACAGGGAGGTCGGGTTTGAAAGCGCGAAAACGATGGGTCTGTCGTTGAGCCTTGCCATGGCTTCCAGAACCGGGCGTGTGAAAGTGCCCGGCCTTCCGGAAACGCCTATGATCGCCGTCGGCAGCAACGATTCAATAGCAGCAAGAAAATCAGGGAGAAATGGATAGTCATGGGCGTATGAGCGCTTGTGCTCGGCCAGATCGTTGCGGCTTTTCACCACCAGGCCTTTGGAGTCCACAAACCAGCAACGGCTCCGGGCCTCCTCTTCTTCCATACCCTCTTTGACCATCGCGTAAACGATCAGATCGCCAATGCCGGTTCCTGCTTCTCCGGCGCCGAGAAAAAGGATCTTTTGATCCTTGAGCGTCCTGCCGGTGACGCGAAAGGCAGAGAACAAACCTGCCAGCGCTACCGCTGCCGTGCCCTGGATGTCGTCGTTGAAGGCGCACATTCGGTCCCGGTAATTTTTCAGGAGACGAAAGGCGTTCACATTAGCAAAATCCTCAAACTGGATAAGGGAACGAGGAAAAATTTCCTCAACGGCCAGTATGAATTCCTCAATGAAATCATCGTAGGGATTTCCCCGGAGACGCCTTTGCTTGAGGCCGATATAAAGAGGGTCGCTCAGGAGCGCTTGATTCTCTGTCCCTACATCGAGGCTTACGGCAAGGCAGGCTGACGGGTGAATGCCGGCACAAGCCGTGTAAAGGGCGAGTTTTCCTACGGGAATCCCCATCCCATCGGCACCAAGGTCTCCGAGCCCGAGGATCCTCTCTCCATCAGTGACGACTATTATCCGCACATCTTTGTGCGGCCAGTTGCGCAAGGAACGTCCTATCTGTCCCTTATCACGAGCAGAGATGAAGATACCCCTTGGCCTCTGATAGATATGGGCATATACCTCACAAGCCCTTCCTACTGTCGGGGTATATACGATCGGCACCAGTTCCTCAATGTTATTGAAGAGGACCCTGTAAAACAACGTTCTGTTTCGGTCCTGGAGAGACATCAAAAAGACATATCTTTCAAGGTCGCTTGGTTTGGCTCGGACATTTTCGATAACACGCCCGGCCTGTTCGTCCTGAGAAAGGACACGTGGTGGCAGGAGGCCCCTGAGACCAAGCATGTCCCGTTCTTCTTCCGTAAATGCGGTTCCTTTGTTCAAGACCGGATCATTGAGTAGGGCTGCTCCGACTGGGAAGCCTGGTTTGCCCGCTTGGACCCTCGCTCTGAGTCTTTCGTCCCAAAGATGGCTTTTCTTGCGGAGAGATTCCAGATTGATGTAGTCCAGAAATCTGGACAGGCTATCAGCGTCCACCAGATCCTTATCGAATCGAATGACAATAGACTGATTTTCAAATGTGAGTTCATACATTCCTTGTCTTTTCTCCCTTTCACTTCATTGTTTGAAGCCTGGTCCTATGGGCTGGGTCAAAAAAAGGTACCTATGCCAAGAAAGCGAACCAGTAACAGAAACAAGCGATGCTGCCCTCAGATTGGGCCTCCAGTCTCTTATTCGCCCCTTCCGCAACGGCTTCCGCCATACGGTGAATATGTCCATACATGGAATGGTAGACGATCAGAACCTTGAAGACGGCATATGCCGCAGGACTTCGCTCGATTTGAATTCGCTCAGCCAAAGGGTCACCATGCCCAACAATACCATCGGGACGACCTCCACCATATGATACACGACTGCGAAGCTCATGCCAATTTCGGCATCAAGCCCGAAAACTTTCAAGGCGGCTATTATTGAGAGCTCAAAACCTCCTAAATTAGCTGGCGTGCTCACGAGCGCAATTCCCAGATTTGAGAACACTAAGACAACAAACGCCCCCATCAACGGCAACTCCAAGGCAAATGCTCTGAACATCGCCAGTACCATCACCCACCTTACACTCCACGACAATATGGAAAGCATGCTTGTGGGAAACAGAATGCCGAGGTCTTTCAGACCCGAAAGTCCTTCAAGAAAGCGACTCACCTGCTCAGCGACTTTCTTGCCTGCTTTTACACGGACCTTCAGTTCCAACTTCCTCCTGAGTCTTATCAAAGCGAGAAGGGCCATCACGCCAACACCTAGTCCGACTCCTGAAACAAAACCTGCCTGTTCAATGAATGCAGGTAGATGGAACAGCATGCCCGTAAAGGCCACCATACAAAGGAAAAATGTGATGTCCAGAATGCGGTCGAGCATCAGTGTCGAAAAGGACCTGACAACGTCTAATTCTTCTTTCCGTGCAAGAAAATAGGCCCTGGCACCATCTCCGAGCCTTAAAGGCAGCAGCGTATTCCCCACTACACCCACCAAGATCGCGGCAAACGTGCTGCTGGTCCGCATCTGTTTCTTAACAGAGGACAATATCAAACGCCATCGCATCGCTTCAATCCACGTATTGACCATGTTTAGGAACAAGACAAAGCTCACCCAGATCCAGTCTATCCCAGCGAGGGCAGCCCAACTTTTTCTGAGATCCAGGCGGGCAATAATCAAAGCAAAAAGAACCCCCAGAATGACCACGATAACCCTTTGCTTCTTGCTTGTCCAGTTCATCTCCAGCTCGCCTCTTGTATCATATCCGAAAGTTTGAGGAATTTGTATCCTAATCGCTGGGCCTCCTTAACGATCACTGGGAGGGCCTCCACCAGCTGGCTTGCATCGGCACCGTGCTGGGTTCCACAGCCGTCATGAAACAACAACACACATCCGTTCTTGAGACCCTTCAAAGTGCGTTGTACGATCACATCCGCTCCCGGACGATCCGTGTCCCATACACCCAACGTCCAAGCAACAGGCGTGCATCCTGCTGTAAGGGCACTTCTATTGAGCCACGGGTTCCTCCATCCATGGGGCGCTCTGAAAAGTCTTGGTCTGGCGCCTGAAATCTTCTCGACCAGGTCGGTGGTTTTCTGGATCTGATCACGGATGTAACTCGGCGACTTAAGCGGGAGCACTTCGTGGTTGTAAGTATGGTTTCCAATTTCGTGTCCCTCCGTAACCGCTCTTCTGACCATGTCAGGAAATCTCTCGGCTCTTTCACCCAACACAAAGAATGTGGCCTTAACATCGAGTGATTTTAGGATATCTAGGATTCTGGAAGAATAGGGTTCGTTGGGCCCATCGTCGAATGTAATGGAAATGGCGAACAAATCCTTCGGGCCTTTCCAAAAGATCCTTCCAAAAACCGGGGCACTCCTGTCAAATACTGCGTAAATGAGCAACAACTCCACTATCAGGAATCCACCAATGCCAAGCATCAGTTGTTCAAGAGTCGGGCCTGAGAACCAAACCAGAGGTCCAGTTATCCCAGTGGCAGCCGCCCCTGCAAATGAGGTTATCGCGACGAGGATTCTGAGTGCCATCACCTTGTGACAATTTCCTCATAGTAATCTGCAATATCACACACAACGCTGTCCCATGAGTATCTCAACGCTTTCATCCTTCCATTGAGGCCCATATTCTTCCTCAATTGCCCATCTCTGAGAAGGGTAAGTATCGCCTTTGCGAAGGCGTCCTGGTTGTTCGGTGGCACAAGGAAACCTTCATCTTGACTCATAATATCTCGATAGCCACGATTTTCTGTGGCCACGATTGGCTTTCCGGAGGCCATTGCCTCAAGGAGCGTGACGCCAAAAGAGGCCTTCGTCACCGGAGAGCAAAACACGTCACAACTTGCGTAAAACAACGGCCGTCTATCTCTGACGAGCCCTGCAAAATGGACGTCCGATTCCAGCCACCTCGGCAAAATCCTCCTGTAGTACGGCCTAAGCGGGCCATCACCGACAATAATTAGGCGGACTGCCGGAAACTCGGTCTTGACGAGTTCAAATGTCCGAAACATAAAGGCCAATCCGTTACGGGGATCAAACCTGCTGACGAAAAGCAGGTTCATCTTGTCATCCCTAAAATTGTCAAGTGCTGAAACATCGGGGTTGAATTGCATCGTGTCCACGCCATTAGGGATGATTCGGGCACGAAGATTGAAATACCTGCGCAACGCTTTTACACAGCTTTCGGATACGGCAATCTGGCCGTTGAGCCGATTGAGACCCCGCTGGATCGTTCTTTTGAAAATGGCATACAGCGAGCTCCTGTCAAAATACGTGTGAAATGTGCCAACAACAGGGCACTTCGCTTCGAGTAGGGCCAGTGGCGGCAAAGTGGGGACAATGGGCGAGTGGAGATGGAGCAATTCAAATTTTTCTTCCTTGAAAATCGCCCTCATCTTGGCCCTCAGGTTTGCCCCTGCCGTTAGATGAGCGAAAGATCCATTAGAGAAGACTGGAACACTTACACCAATGCGTATGACATCAGGTTCAGTTGTCTCATGGGGCTTGTGCACGAGGTTCCTGAGCCAGCCGGAGTGAGAGGTGATGATCTTAACCTCGTGTCCCATGTTTTCCAGCCATATTTTGGTGTTATGGACGCTTTCACTGATTCCGCCGAGTATGGGGTAGTAGTACTCGGTGACGATACCTATTTTCACGTTTTCTCCTCAAAAAATTGTTTTCGAGTGTCTGAAGCAACAGCAGGTCTCTCCTCTTTTCCTGAAGCAGAATACTAGTTCGAAGGTGTCATGACAAGTCGCAACTCCAGGGTCGGCAAGCGGAATAAGACATTTCATTTTGCAACCACCCCTTTCATGCCGCCTGAGATCAGAGAAGCGATATTCGTGAGGATGAGGGGGATAGAGAGACCTCCTGGAGACGCAAGGTACTTTGGCTTCCACTCCGGATCAAACTTCTCTTTATACTGCCGCAAACCCTGGAAGTTGTAAAAATGTTCGCCATGACGGAAAATAAAAGCTCCGAGTCGGTTCCAAAACGGGGCAAGCTCATGGCCTTCAAGGCCGGACAGAGGTACCATCCCCAGACTGAACCACCGGTATCCCTCTCGCCTCCCCCAGAGCATGAGTTGGATGAAAAGAAACTCCATAATACCGTGGGGAGCCTCGGGGAGATAGCGCATGAGGCGGAAGGCGCGCTTCCTCCCCTATCTTGAGAAGGGTGAGTCCGAGATCCAAATACAAGGGATGCTTTTTATATTTCCAAGAAGGTCATGCAGATGGTAGACCCTTAGTTCGTGGTAGAGGACCACGAGAGCGATCGCAAAAAGAAACAGGCCAAAGAAGGGGCCGATTTTATGAATGAACTTTGCTTTCATTCTAATACAGTTGCGCATCTAACAACATGTAGCAGCCATTACGAAATGTCATGCGTATTGAGAACGTCTGCTCCATCATTTCCCTTTTCCAAGATTGTGTTTTGTGGAGGTGTTCCAAACTACTGCATGAAATTTAGAAGTATTCTAGGCATGGCCTGATCGCAAGGGTCTAGCGCGTATTTCTTCCAGGAGTTCAAGTTGTATTTCTTGAATCTCAACCAAACGCCCCCATTGGCGAGACAGCAGATGGTCTATCTTCTGGTGTAAGTGTCGAATTTCAAGCTCCGCTTTCAGATTGATCTGATAGTCGTGTGCTCCTCTGAGACGGTCCTTAGCCTCCTGCCGATTCTGGCTCATCATGATGATAGGGGCCTGAATAGCGGCCAGGCAAGAGAGGACAAGATTCAAAAGGATATATGGATAAGGATCAAATGGTCTGGACAATAAGAATACAGAATTGAGTAAAACCCACAGAAATAGAATGCAGGCAAATATGATAAGAAATCTCCAACTTCCACCGAATGTGGCAAGTCTGTCGGAAAGCCACTCACCAAAGGTCACTGCCGACTCATATGTCTGGTCGATATGTGATGAAAGGATCTCATGCTTTTCAAGGCTTTCAACAACCTCCCTTTCCAATTCTGACAGTTCTCCCTTTTCTGCCTCGAGAATAGACCGTAGGTACTCATAGCGAAACTTATTCAGATCATCCAGGCAGATAAATCCTTCAACAGACCAGTTGGGATAAGCCTTTGTGATTAGATCAACGACTACAGGCCGTATAAATGCAGCCGGCACAAGATCAGACTCGGCAGCATCTTTGCCACAGATTTGGCAATGCACTTCTCGGGATGGAGGTTTGCTATTCATCTACGATTTCCTTCCATTGACGTTCTCACAATATATATTGGGGTCACTCGACATCTGTTGGCCCATACATGTTTGGGGAAAAGTAATGCTTTCAGACAACAACGAAAACCCTATCAACTTATACATGCATTCTCTCCTCATTGAAGGATGAGCCTTCATTACTTATCTCTAAATTCATTTCTTCCATTTCCGATATTCACGCCTTCTGCGCAAATAGAAGTGTATTGTCCAGATAAGTAGGCCTATGATAGCTACTGCTCCAAGGATCTGGATTTCATAGTGTTTAATGTTCCCAATCAGGGCTTCTAAGGCACTTCCAAAGAGATAGCCTCCGGTCCCCACAGCGATAGCCCAAACTATCGCACCCACGGCGTTGAGCAAGACAAATTGAGCAGTGGGAACCGGGCCCATGCCAATCACAAATGGTGTCACTGTACGCAATCCGTAGAGGAAACGGAATAGAAGAATCAAAGGCGTTCTGAATCTATCCACTAAACTCTGGGCCTTATCTACACGAACTTTCCAGGAAGGCCACTTGCGCAAAACGGCTTCGCTGTGCCATCGCCCCAGGAAGAAGAAAAGCTGGTCTCCGCAGAGGCTGCCGATAAAGGCAACCAGGATCACCCAGGGCAAATGTAGATAGCCTCCATTGGCGGCAAAACCTCCCAAGACCAGAATCGTCTCCCCCTCAAGGAAGGTGCCAATCAGAATGGCCACATAACCGTAGGTGTCAATAATGGATTCAAATGTCAATATTTTTATTTCTCCCCCTGACCACTATTCATTAACATTAAGAATTGAAGACAACACCAAATAGGTAAACCGAACGATTTTGGTTTTTTGTTTCTTTATATGTGACAGCCTCATGCAGTACTATTGAGCTTGTAGAGTACTGTAACCAAGACTATCTTTCCCATAAGCATCCAGGTGGGACCAAATAACCATAGTGTGAAGGGTACGCCAAGATAGTACCCTCGCATGCCAAGCGTATAATGGATGTAACCGCGGTTGATAATCTTTGTGACAGCATCGTAAGTAACAATGGGGTCATGCGAAGGGGTAACATTGATTGCGAAACTTGCATGATTGTAATACCGAATGGAGAGGGTGAAGTCTCGACCCAGTCACGGCGCAAGCGATTGGTCAGGCCAACAGAAGTGGTCAGGGGGGCGGTCCGAACCTTGTAAACCAAATGAATATGGTAAAGCAGCAATATCAGAAACGCCGCTGATGTCATAATAATTTCCGGCCAAGAGCCCATGATTACCAATACACATTCCCTTCAGATTTGGTATGGTATTTTGATTTCATGCATTCTTATCTCAACTCCTCAGGGCCAATAATGCCGCCGGAAAGGACAGACCTCAAAGCTTCCTCAATGCTCCAGCCCGGGTCTCTTGTCTGGGATTCCTTTACCACGACCATTGTCCCTGAAACAGGGTTAGGTGGCGTTGGTATATAGACTTTGAGGAGTCTTTCATCATTGCTTTTCCTGTCAATAACCTCCCCGGTTACAAATCCGATGGTCCACATCCCCGGCTTAAGGTATTCTACAAGAACAGCCTTTTTAAAAACTTGCTTTTCTGGCAGGGAAAGGGTTGCCCCAAGCTGTTTTCCAACTTTGTACGTTGTTTTGATCAATGGAATGTAATTTGTAATTCTCTCAAGAAGGCCAAACAGTTGCTTGCCTGCGACATTACTTGCCACAAGGCCTAAGACATAAAGGGAAACAAGCACCAGCAAAATCCCTAAACCCGGAAATCTGAATCCGAGAAAATGATCTACCAGGCCCACTGCGCGCTGATCAATTGTGGTGTAGAGCAGCTTTACCGCTAAATACGTCAAAAAGAGGGGAATAACGGCGAGAAGACCCCGGAAAATATATTTCTTTATATGAACAACGAATTTTTTCATTTCAGTGATCGTTGATAATAAGGCAATGCCTCAAGAATGTAGGTCTTGATGTTCGCGATCCGAGACTCAGGGGCGGGGTGCATTGATAATTTGCTTTCCTCTGCCCGATTCCTCCAGAAATGCCTCGGCCGATTTTACGCCCCTCTCGCCAACTTTCTTGACCGTTTGGATCTTTTTTTGGTATGAGGAAAGCTTAGAGGTCTTCAGCACCTCGTCATACTGATTAAGGCTGAGGGCCAGCAACTCCGATGTGGGTACAATATGCAGCCCCTTTCTCTTCGTGACAGGGACCTCTGCACATCCAACAAAGAAAAAGACGGCCGCGGGGATGATGGTCCACTTAAATACTGCGAAAGAAAATCTTTTCTCGAGTCCTGTGATATTCGACTTTATTTCAATTTCTCTCCTGTAAGGGCACCGAGTTTTATTCCTCTTCTGTTTCCTCTTCCTTCTCCTCCCTGCCCTTCTCTTTTAGTTCCCTATTTTCCATTTGGAGATTTTTGACTCTTTTCCGCAGGTTGAGCCTGCTGCGAAGCCCCATGATCATACCGATGAAAATCCCAACAAGGATGGCAATGTAGATTACGCCATAGAGGGGTAGCTCCCCAGTCACAATATTCATATAGTAGGTTAAGCTAATGGGCTGGTTGTTTTTCACCCCAAAGGTAATAAAGAATAGGAGGATAATAATCAGGATTATCCACTTTGCATAGGTTCCCATTTCTCTTCTCCTCTTTTGATTGTGCGTAAAAAACCCTGCCCTTGCCCGCCCTTTATTGGAAGGTTTCGGGCAGGGGCAAAAACCGGATGCCATGACATTACTTCTGGGACCGGGTCTTCTTCTCCTCGAGTAATCTCTTCAAATAATCCGCAGCCACGTCTTTTCCACCCAGCCCGAAGGCGAGTGCTAAGGCTAAAGCTGCGGCCCCAAAGGCGATTATAAAGGCAGAAGCTACGATCTCTTTGCCGATCCCCAACTGCAAGAGGGCAATGGACACAGAAAAGAATATAACAGCATAGAGCGCGGTTTTCCCCAGTCCCTCGGCCGTGGCCAATCCGGCGTTGGAGGCGGCAGTCTGGACAACGGCTGAAAGCAGTCCCCCGAGGAGAAACCCCAGAAGTAAAATGATGATTGCGGCCACCACATTGGGTATGTAGAGAAAGATGTCATTGAGAATATCCGAGACAATGGGTAAACCCAATGCATCCAATGAGGCGATGATCACTAAGACCATGAAAAACCAGTAGATCAATAACCCGAGGATCTCTGATGCGGTTTTGGTGATGTTGCCTTTCTCCAAAAAACTCTTTAGGCCTGTCTTCTCCGCAGCGCTGTCAAAGCGCAAAAGCTTGAGGAGCTTCACTACTCCCGCTTTGATCAATTTGGCGAGGATCAATCCTACCACAAAGATGATAATCGCACCGATCAGCTTGGGGAGAAAAACCGTAATTTTCGTGGCAAAAGCATTCCAAGCTCCTGTTACTACTGTTGTAAACTCCATCTTCTTGCCTCCTTTCGCTTAGGTTAGAAAAACTGAAATTCTCAGTATGGCCCTAATTCAACGAATCAGACACTTGCCTCTCTATGACTCCAGCTCACCTCCTTTCCCAAATGCAATTTTTTATCACTTTAGGTGTTTGAAGAAGACTCCTTTTTGGGGGTTTCCTTTTTCCTAGTCACTTTGGCAGCAATATATCCTAATGCGAATCCCACAATGAGGACTAACGGTATCAGGATAATTTGAGACATGGATATTTTCCAAAAATAGATCCGTAAAGTGACCACCTGTGTGTTTTGCATCAGAAACACCACGAACAAAATGATCACTACCAGAGCGGATATGAGCCTAGGTCTCATGAATATGCCTCCTCCATTATGTAGCAGATTTACGCTCTCGCTTCAAGCCGAAAATTCCTGCTCTCGTCTTTCTAATTTCGGGGTATGATCACTATATTATTCTGGGTTCCAAAGCAATTTTGACAGAAGGCCTCGTTTTTGGGATCATTTCGCCATTCCCCATCCACCAAGAACTTGTACTCGTACCTTGCCGGTGGAAGCATCACAACCTTCTCCCATACCCCCCTCTTAACCTTTTT
Organism: uncultured Desulfobacteraceae bacterium; assembly: GCA_964452575.1. Taxonomy (GTDB): domain Bacteria; phylum Desulfobacterota; class DSM-4660; order Desulfatiglandales; family Desulfatiglandaceae; genus CAYVMN01. The sequence goes on from CAYVMN010000056.1 coordinate 21,275, forward strand.
CATGGGATGAATCTTGGCATTCCAATTGTTGAAATCCCCCATTAAAATGGCTTCCTTTGCCCCGGGCGCCTCCAGTGTGAACACCACCCTTCGTCTCTGAATCTTTTTTTTCGGTTTTCCTTTTGACACCATCGCTTCCTCCCTCCAAAAATCGAATAAAAGTTGCGTGGGGCTATCTCAAAGATACTTGCCCCATCATGTCACAAAATCCTGTTACTTATCTCCAGGATCTTGCCGTTACAAACAATATCAATCCGAAGATCTCAAGCCTCCCGAGTAGCATGGTAAGAGTCAAGACCCACTTTCCAGCATCTGGAATCTGACTGAAGGGAGTATAACGCTCTTTAATAACTTAATAAATCATAGCGCGATCAAAAGCTATTGAATTTTAAAGAGCATCCCCCTTTCATTTCTGAAGGTCATCGCCGTCTCTTTAACAAGACCGGAAAGCTCCACTAATCCCTAATCAAGTGTAATTATTTTTCCAGTTCTAATAAAAGTACTCGAAATGCCC
>CAYVMN010000057.1:0-21727 GCA_964452575.1 uncultured Desulfobacteraceae bacterium
GGGGGTGGGCCCCCAAGTATGTGGAGGCCATGTGGCTCATGCTCCAGCAGGAAGGCCCGGAGGACTATGTTATCGCCACGGGCGAGACGAATAGGTTAGAGGATTTCGTGGATGCGGTCTTTTCTCACCTTGGCTTGAGCTGGAAGGACCATGTGAAAACGAATCAAAGGCTCTTCCGGCCCACGGATATCCTGAGTGTTAAGGCCAATCCAGCGAAGGCTGCGCAGAAACTGGGATGGAAGGCTCAGTATAGGATGAGAGATGTAGCCAGGATGATGGTTGATGCGGAAAATAGCGAGCGGTGAGCGGAGAGCAGTGTGCAGTAAACCGTGAACAGTGAGGAGTGAAGGGAGAGACGCAAAGCATAGGAAGAAGGAGCCCCTGCCCGCATTGCCTCTTTTGGGTCATAAAACATACGATGATATTTTCCGTGGTAGCGCAAGAAGTAAGTCGCATCTTTTCTAATCTGCATGGCAGGTGGGCGGTTCAACGGGGTAAAGAGGACCGAGAACAGCGGTCGGAAATCAGAGGAGAACGGGAAGGCGAGGAGGATTAGGAGGGAATGAAAAAGGCGGTTATTACAGGGGTTACAGGACAGGATGGGGCTTATCTGGCCGAGTTTCTCCTGAAGAAGGGTTACGAGGTACATGGCATCAAGAGGAGGGCCTCGTTATTTAATACCGACAGGGTGGATCATCTATACCAGGACCCACACGAACCCGGGGTGCGGTTCATACTCCATTATGGCGATCTGACAGATTCAACAAACCTCATTAGGATCATACAGGAGGTCCAGCCAGATGAACTTTACAATCTGGCGGCCCAGAGCCATGTAAAGGTGTCGTTTGAGACCCCGGAGTACACGGCCAATGCCGATGCATTGGGCCCGCTGCGTCTGCTTGAGGCCATCCGCATATTGGGACTGGAACGGAAAACTAAATTCTATCAGGCATCTTCTTCCGAACTCTACGGTCTCGTCCAGGAGTTCCCCCAGAATGAGGAGACCCCGTTCTATCCCCGCTCGCCCTATGCAGTGGCAAAGCTATACGCCTATTGGATCACTGTCAACTACAGGGAGGCCTACGGCATCTTTGCCTGCAACGGAATCCTGTTCAATCATGAATCGCCCATACGGGGGGAGACGTTTGTGACGCGCAAGATCACAAGGGGCCTGGCAAGGATAAAATTGGGGTTCCAGGACCGCATTTACCTGGGGAACCTGGAGGGCAAGCGGGATTGGGGGCATGCCAGAGACTATGTGGAGATGCAATGGCTCATGCTCCAGCAAGAGAAGCCCAAGGACTACGTCATAGCCACGGGGAGGCAGCACTCGGTGAGGGAGTTTGTGACCGCAGCAGGACGGGAACTTGGCTTCGACATCTCCTGGGAGGGAAAGGGGATAGAAGAAAAGGGTTATGACAAAAAAACAGGAAAGTGCCTCGTTGCGGTTGATCCAAGATATTTCAGGCCCACAGAGGTAGACTCCCTGCAGGGGGATTCGGGCCTGGCCAGGGAAGAGCTTGGGTGGGTGCCCAAGATATCCTTTGAGGAGATGGTGGCGGAGATGGTGGCCCATGACCTCCGAGAGGCAGAGCGGGATAGACTCTGCAGCAGGGAGGGGTTCGATGTGAAGAATTATTTTGAGTAGTTCGTTGCTCGTTGCTGGTTACTAGTCGCTCGTTCTTGGTTTCCAGTTTCAAGTATCCAGTTTCAAGTTTCCAGTTTCAAGTTTCAAATTATGAGATAATATGAGATGGTAACCCCGAGTCTTTCTCTGGTCTGGGATCTAACCAAACGGGATTTCACCGAGAGGTTTGCCGGCTCAGTCCTCGGTTCGGTCTGGGCCTTAATCTGGCCCCTTGTCAATCTCTTTATCTATATCATCATCTTTGGCCGTATCATGGGGGCGAAGCTTCCTGGAAGTTCAAGTGGTTATGCCTATGGAGTCTATCTGACCTCCGGGCTCATACCTTGGATCGCCTTTGCTGCAACCATTGGGCGCTCCACCTCGGTCTTTCTCGATAAACGACACATCATTTCCAAGCTTAGCGTTTCTTTACCAACCCTCCTATTGGTAATCTGCCTCTCGGAGACAATCACCTATTCTGTTTCCATGGTTCTCTTCTTCACCTTTCTAATCGCAAGCGGACACAATCTGGCCAGTCATCTGATCCTCCTCCCCTTTATCTACCTCATGCAACAGCTCTTTGCCTTGGGCTTTGGGCTCCTGGCAGCAACGCTTACCGTCTTTCTCAGGGACCTGAAAGAAGTGGTGGGGATTATTCTCCAACTCTGGTTTTGGTTTACTCCCATTGTATATGTGCGAGAGATCCTGCCAGAGACGGTGAGGAAGGTCATGATCTATAATCCAGCCTATGTCTTTATTGAATCATACCAGCGAATCTTTGTATTTAACGATGCCCCATCCATTAAGTCGCTGTTAATATTGACGTTTTTGTCCCATGGTCTTGTCTGCCTTTCCTATTTTGCCTTTCGGACACTGGAGAGGGATGTAAGGGACTTTTTATGAAAACCGTGTTTTTCTGGTTCCTCTGGAGCATTCTTGTCGGTACAGGGGCCCTATGGGTGTGGAAGAGGGTTATTCACCATGTGAAGGCGTATCTGCTTATCTTGCACAGCGGTATCTATTTGGCAGGTATCTATGTTATCTATGCCCTGGTAAACGGGGTTCCCGTCTGGTAACAGAAGTTGAGAGACAAGACCGATATCCTTGTAAATGCCATCCCACTGACAAACCTGCTGACCGGTATTTCCCGCTATGTCCGGAGTCTCTATTCTGCCATGGCAGGATTGCCTGATGTGGGGATCTTCTTTTATAATAAATATGGGCTGTCAAAGGAAATGGGAGGCCAGATCGAGCCTGAAAAATGGATAAGGACTACGGCAAACGTATGGCGACTACCAGATCCCCTGGTCTTTTGCATGAGGTCGATTTTTTGGATCAAATTCGAGTATGCCCTCCGTAGGGTATCTAAACTGAGATCCTTTTCTGTCTACCACGAGACAGGGTTTGTCCCATCGGCAGTGCCGGAGCTCCCGGTGGTCTACACCATCTTTGACCTTTCCCTGATCAAATTCAGGGATAAACATCCTGGAGAGCGGGTCCGGTTCTTTGACTTTTTCCTGAAGCGACGTATTGACTATGTTGACCATGTAATTACTATCTCAGAGTATATAAAGGGGGAGGTTACGGAGTTATTGGGGATTGAAAAGGAGCGGATCACGGCAATACCGCTCGCCCCTGAGCCCCTTTTTTCACCAAGACCTCCAGAGCAGGTAAAAGGGGTATTGAAGACCAGGAAGTGGCCAGATGATTATCTCCTTTTCGTTGGCTCTAGGGAGCCCCGTAAGAACCTCTCATCAATTGTTCGGGCCTTAGGACTGACCAATAATAACAGAATGCCCCTTATTGTCGTTGGCTGGGAAGGCTGGGGGGATAGGGGCTGGGCCGAGGAGGTTGAACGGAATGGTCTAAGGGATCGGATCTTTCTTGCCGGTTACGTGGATGACGAGACCCTTGCCTGTCTTTACTCCGGGGCCGTGGCCCTCCTCTACCCGAGTCTCTATGAGGGCTTCGGGCTGCCGGTGCTGGAGGCGATGGCCTGCGGGTGCCCGGTGATCTGTTCCAACACTTCGAGCCTTCCCGAGGTCTCTGGAGACGCTGCATTGCTTGTGGATCCACAAGATGTTGAGGCGCTCTCTGATGCCATTGACCGGATGATAGGTGACACGGCCTTGAGACAAGGGCTGAGAGCAAGAGGTTTCAAGAGGGCCGCCGGGTTTACCTGGGAAGAAACTGCCAGACAGACACTCGAAGTCTTCAAGAAAGTGGCTTATTAGGAAGACCCGATGATGAAGGTCGAAAACATTACCAAGACATTTAGACTCTACCATAAACCGGCAGATCGGCTTAAGGAGGTAATTCTGCGCCGAACCTTCCACAGGAGGCTCCACGCCCTTAAAGATGTCAGCTTTGAGGTAAAGGAAGGTGAAACGCTTGGCATTGTGGGGCAAAACGGTGCAGGGAAATCCACCCTGCTGAAGATCCTGACCGGAGTGCTTTTGTCAGATGCGGGTGCTGTCCATGTGAATGGCAGGATCACAGGCCTGCTGGAACTGGGGACCGGGTTTAACCCCGAATTTACAGGCCTACAAAACATCTACCTAAACGGGACGCTTCTTGGGATGAGCCGTGATGAAATCGATGAAAGACTTGTTGACATCATCGCCTTTACAGAACTCGGGGATTTCATCCACGAGCCCCTCAAGACCTATTCGAGCGGAATGGCCATGCGTCTGGCCTTCTCGACCGCTATTTACGCAAGACCCAAGGCCTTTGTGGTGGATGAGGCCCTGTCTGTGGGCGATGCCTATTTCCAGCAGAAGTGTGTAAAGAAAATCAAAGAATTCAAGAGGCAGGGTGGTTCTATCGTATTTGTCTCCCATGACATGAATGCCGTGAAGGTCCTCTGTGATAAGGCCATTCTATTGGATTATGGTTCGATAATAGAGGAAGGGGAACCTGACAAGGTGATCAACACCTACAATTTCCTGATCGCGAAAAAGGCAAAGGGCGAGGAGATCCGGCTCCAGGATTCAGCAGAGGCCAAGAAGACATATGGCAATTTTAGGGTAGAGATAATGGATGCGAGAATGCTAAATGGGCATGACCATGAAGCAGAGGTCTTTGTCTCCGGAGAGAAGTGCACGGTTGAAGTCGGGCTAAAGGCAAATGAAACTGTGGATGAGGTCACAGTTGGAATCTTGATAAGGGACAGGTTCGGCCAGGACATTTTCGGGACAAATACCTATCATCTGAACGTGCCTATAAGTCTTCGGGCGGGTGAGAGATGCTGGGTCAGATACGTAATTGATGAGTTCAACCTCGGACCAGGCAAGTATACCCTGAGCCCGGCCGCCCACAGAGATGAGACGCACCTGGATGAATGCTATCAATGGTCCGATGTGCTCAGGACATTCGAGGTGGTTGCGAGCAAGGATTTCCGTTTTATTGGTTTTTCAAGGCTTAAGCCCCGTGTTCAGGTGGGGAGTCTTTAGAATGGAAATGCATTTGAAAGTGGGACGGGAATAAATCATGCCAACAAACTACTTGAAGGCCGTTTTCTGGGATTATCCTGAGTTATGCGATCAAAAAGCGATTGAAAAAGCGCTGAATGAAGCCAGAATGACGGGTGATAATAAGACCCTTCATTGGATTATGGCCAGATTTCTGGAAAGAGGGAGGGTCAAAGATACCGCTCTCTTTTTCCGGCCAAAGGAAATCGAAACCAGCTTGAAATTCCTGAAGATTTCTGGTCGAGCTAAGAAACGATGGGAAAGGCTTCTCGATGTATATGGAGCGAATAGCCATTAATGAAGATACGTCTTGTTATGCTTCTGACATGCAGCAGGATGTGCTCGGTATTCTGAGCGGCCTTGATATCGTGTCCAGAAACTTTTTCATTACAGGCGGCACAGCCCTTTCAGTGTTCTGGCTGCACCATCGCACCTCCGAGGACATAGATCTGTTTTCCACGGAATTCAAGAAGTTGGATGCTGTTGATGCTGTCCTCAAGAGAGTGTTTAGCGATGACCTGATCGCCATTCAGTCTTCGCCCGAGTTTTATTCATATTTGATACGGCAAATAAAGGTCGATTTTGTATTTGACGCCCTTTCAACCCATGAAAAACGGCCTGTGGCAAGCCTAAACGTAGGAGAGGAGATCTCCGTTGATACGATTCACAGTATAGGATCAAACAAATTGTCAGCGAGTGTGAGCCGTTTTGAGGCCAAAGATCTTATCGATTTTTATTTTATCAGCAAGATTGTGTGGAGAGGGCCGAATCAAAGGGATTTTTTGGCCTGTTACGACATGGCTAAGAAAAAGGAGGCACTCCTTGACGACCCGGCTATGGCTGCTTACCAAATTGAAGAATTGTTAGACCAGGTACTCTCTAAAAAAGAAAAAATCCTGCCGCCTATGAAAGAAGGTATGGACTGGAATTCATTTGAAAAGGAAATCAGGTTTTACATTGACATTATCTACCGAATGGGAAAATGGTGAGTTTTATTAGGGAGCATTATAAGTTGCTAAAATCCATGATCAAATACGAGAAGTTCTAAATAGCTATATCCATGCATTGGCGGAAAACCATATCCATGTCCGGAGGGCAGTCCTGCAAGTAAACTCTGCGTTCTCCGTGCCTCTGCGGTGAGATGCCTCCCCGCACAGGTCGCACAAACTTGATGCAGAAGCGGAAAAACGAGGATCTGAGATATGATAGAGACCAATATTCCAGAGATCAATGTAGATGAGCTGATGGAGAAGATCCGGGCTGAGGTCAGGCATAGGAAAGAAAGGGGTGGAACGCAACATCTAGGTCTACCACGTGCAAATTATGCTGCCCCATCTGACCTCTACGCCAAGGTCGACCTATCTAAGATCTGCCCTGTTCCCGATCACGAAACATTTGAACTCAAAGAGAGCTATCATATCAATGACTTCCTCAAATACCATGATCAAGATTTTGTGATCAGTGCCTATCGGGGTATCCTCAGACGAGGGCCGGATTCAGAGGGGCTTCGACACTTCCTTGAGGCTCTCCGGTCGGGCAAGATGACCAAGGCAGAGGTCCTGGGCAGGCTGCGTTATGCACCGGAAGGCAAGGCCAAAAGGGTCAAGATAAAGGGGCTATCCTGGAATTTCTTTATCCAGTCTTCATTCAGGATTCCCGTTGTCGGATACCTTTCCCGCCTTATGACCGCTATAGTTAATTTCCCTGTGATATTGCGAAATATACAGGTCTTGGAGGAAGGTGCATTTGCACAGTTGCAGCAGCGTCGAGATGACCTCAATAAGGCCTTAGGTCAATTAGGGTCGATTTTAGATCGAAAGGCGGATCGTGATGAAGTGGGGGGCCTCAAGGCAGATATTACAGGGGCATTGGAGCAGAAGGCGGACAGAGTCGAGCTGGCAGGGCTAGGCGATCGAAAGGCGGATCGCGATGAAGTAGGAGGCCTCAAGGCAGAGGTTGAGAGGCTATTAGATGAGAAGGCGGACAAAGAACAGATGGAGACCATTAACGATCAAATCCGCGATATCCTCCGCCAGACCAGAGACCACAAACTGAACATAATTGAGCAGCAAAGACGGCTTAAACTGCTTCTTGAGGAAGCCCGCAAGCGTCTCCCTGAGCCTCTTTCAATCAGGCAGATTACGGAAATGGTAAAAGAGGAAGAGCATATGCTCAATGCCGCGTATATCGGTTTTGAAGACAAATTCCGGGGGACAAGACAGGATATCAAGGGACGTCAGAAGATCTATCTCCCTTTTCTTAAAGCTGCCGGGGCCGGTACTGCTAAACGCCCTGTGCTTGACGTGGGGTGTGGACGGGGAGAGTGGCTTGAGCTCCTCAAAGAAAACGAATTTGTGGCTTTGGGAGTAGAGAGCAATCAGGTTATGCAGCGTGTGTGTAAGGACTTAGGCCTCCAAGTTGAGATGGGGGATGCCATTGACTTCCTAGTAGAGCAGAAGCCGAATACCCTTGGCGCAGTGACAGGGTTTCATATTGTGGAGCACCTCTCCACAAAGAACATGGTCGCCCTCTTTGATGAGGCCATGCGCGTTTTAAGGCCAGGGGGAATCGTTATTTTTGAGACCCCAAATCCCGAGAATATCCTGGTAGGCAGTTGCACCTTTTACACAGATCCCACCCACAATCGCCCCATCCCACCTGACACACTCCTGTATCTGATTGAAAACCGCGGGTTTGTGGAGCCTGAAATCATTCGATCCTCCCCTCTGAACTATGCTTCATACAGCGGGGAAGATGCGCTGAAGGATATTTTCCATCGCTTCAACATGGAACAGGACTATGCCGTAATCGCCAGGAAGCCCTCATGAGAGCGGTCCTCTTACACCAGACAATTGCAGAACATGACGCCATCGGTAACGACATCGCCCATATGTATGAAATCATGAGGCGGAAGCATGACGTATTTGTGTATTGCAGCTACCTTTTAAACAAGAAACTAAAACGTATAGACCGAGACGGGCTGTTGGACCTCACCAGCGATGAAAACAACTTACTTATCTACCATCACAGCAACTACTGGGAGGAAGGTGAAGAGATATTAGACAAGGCAAGGGCAAGAGTGATCATAAAGTACCACTGCATAACACCTCCTTCATTTTTCAAATCATATAGTAGCGATTATTATTTCCTCTGCAAACAAGGACGCGAGCAAACTTGGAGGATTTATAGAAAGCACGATGATTTTCTGTGGATGGGCGACTCATGCCACAACTTGGTTGATGCTGGAATCTGCGGTCATCCAAACGCTGTTGTTGTTCCTCCCTTTAATAACCTGGAGCAGTGGAAGTATATGCCCCCTGACGAGGCAATTCTGAAGTCCCTCATGGAAAGCCAGACCGTCAACTTGCTTTTTGTGGGGCGTGTCGCGCCGAACAAAGGTCACAAACACTTGATAGAAATTATAAGAGATTATGTATCCCATTACGGTCATAATATTAGAATTTACATCGTAGGCAAGAAAGACGATGAACTTCAGACCTATTACCGAGAACTCGAAGAATTAATTGCCACATATGGGCTGGTAGACCACGTCACCTGGGTGCGAGAGGCGAACAACTCTATGCTCCTTTCCTTTTACCTGGGGTGCGATTTTTACCTTAACTGCAGCGATCATGAAGGTTTCTGCGTTCCAATAGTTGAGGCACAAGGCCTGTGTTTACCTGTGATATCGAGCCGTACAAGTGCAATACCTGAGATCATGGGCATGGAGCAAGTAATGCTGGACAACGATTTTTCGGAGTATTCTGCTGCTATCTACATCCTTTCCCGGAATGACCGTTACAGGGATTATCTGGTCAAAAAAGGACACGAAAACTATGTGAACCGCTTCTCAAATTTACTTATCGAAAAGAGGTTCATGGAAGTAGTGCAGGACTATGCCGGGGTTGCCCTATGAAAATCGCCATTGCTACGGTTCAAGTGCCCTTCATTACAGGCGGCGCTGAGATCCACGCCAGGCTCTTGTATGATCAGCTCATTAAAAGAGAATTTGAGGCTGAAATCGTCTCCATACCGTTCAAGTGGTATCCCGGCGAGACCCTGTTGAACTGTATGGTCATGGCACGAATGATGGACCTAACAGAGGTAAATGGCGAGAAAATTGACCTCGTCATTGCCATGAAGTTCCCTGCATATTATGTAAAGCACCCTAATAAAGTAATATGGTTGCTGCACCAGCACAGGCAGGCCTATGATCTCTGGGATACAGAGTTTGGTGACATACACACATGGGAAGACGGACAGTTTATAAGAAAAACGATCGTTAGTAACGACAATGAATTTATTATGGAGGCAAAACGGATTTTCACCAATGCAAGAAACTCTGCCGACAGACTAAAAAAATTCAACAATATTGATGCCATTCCCCTTTATCATCCGCCGATGAACTATGAAGAGTTGCGCTGCGACAGCTTTGGGAACTATATTTTTTGCCCCAGCAGGATTGACAAAATGAAGCGCCAGCGCCTCTTGGTGGAAGCTGCGAGGTTCTTGAAGACCGATACTAAGATATATTTGGCAGGAAAGGCTTCTGAGAGTGAGATAGGCTATCTGAATTCATTGATATCTAAGTATCGCCTGGAAAGAAAGGTCAAACTTCTTGGGTTTATATCTGAACAGGAAAAAATTGACTATTACGCCAACTGCCTAGGTGTCTACTTCGGGGCCTATGACGAAGATTATGGCTACGTTACACTAGAGGCCTTTTTCTCAAGAAAACCGGTTATCATCCATGAAGATGCCGGCGGTCCTCTCGAATTTGCGGAACACGGCCGCAATGGGTATGTGGTCAAACCAGATCCAGAGGCCATTGCCGCCCGGATCGATGCATGGTATGAAGACAGGACCCTGGCAAGAGAGATGGGCGAAAAGGGTTACGAGACTATTCAGAGCAAGAACATCCACTGGGACCACGTTATCGATGCCCTGTTGGGTAGGGGATAATTGTGCCGAAACAGCGAAAGAAAAGGCTTCTGTATGCCAGCCCGTTTCCGCCTATGAAAAGCGGGATTTCGGATTATTCCGAGGTCCTGGTCTATGGGCTGAAAGAACACTTTGACATCACCCTCCTCATTGATGATTACGAGCTGGAGAACCGGGAACTCTATGAAGACTTCAGGGTCAAGGTGTATGGCAAAGACCCCCTAATTTTCAATCTATTTGATTACCGGATCTATAACATAGGGAACAATCCTCACTTTCACAGCTACATATATGAGGTGGCCCTCCACAAGCCAGGTCTCGTCATCCTGCACGATACGGTCCTGTATTATCTCATAGTGGGGTTCTATCGAGACAAGGGAATGCTGTATCCCAAGGTATATGAGATGGCCGACGCCCAGGGCATTTCTCTGATCAAGTACTATGTCAAGAAGGGTCAGGACCTCCTGGAACAAAAACACCTGGCCCATAGACTCCCCCTCAATCGGGAGCTTCTACATTCCGGAAACAAAATTATGGTCCATTCCAATTATGCGTATAAACAAGTCGCCGATATCATTGGACCGGTAGACGACGCCAAACTCCGCAAGATCAACCATGTTGGCTTAATCCGTGAAAACGAAACATTTATACCTAAAGCCGAGCTGTTCCGTCGCCTCGAAATCCCCGAGGATGTAATGACCATCTATTCCTTCGGCAGCATCGACAGGACAAGACTGAATCACATCGTATGTGAGACGGTCAATGCTGTGCGCAGGGATTCCGAAAAAAAGGTGATGTACCTCATGGTAGGGGAAGGGGACTACGTGGATGACTACCTGGGTCCCTTTATCCGAAAAACCGGCCGCGTAACCCTCCCCGAATTCAACAGTTTGATCAGGCACGCAGACATCGTGGTCAACCTCCGTCACCCCAGCATGGGTGAAACTTCTGGGGCGGTAATCAGGGCCATGGGTCTCGCTAAACCCTGCATCGTCAGCGACGATGCCTGGTTTTCAGAAGTGCCTGATGGTGTGGTGGTAAAGGTGCAAAATCAAAATATTACTGAGCACTTGTATGAAAGCCTCGTCCACCTCTTGGATAGCCCTGATCTAATGGAAGAGATATCTTATAAGGCAAAGGAGTATATCAAGAAAGAACATGGTTTGAATAAGATATCCCGAGAGATAGCCGATTTCTTAGAAAGCGACATATGATTCATAAGAATGGTAATAAAAAGTATAGCAAACACGTATTGACGCTTATCGCTGTTTTCTTGTTTTTTTCCCTTTTCGGATACTGGAAATTCGAGGAGGCTTTAACAAATCCAGAAATGTGCTTAACCGGCGGTGGAGACGGAATAGGAGGTCTGGGAAACCTATTTACCCTTAGGCAAGAAGCAGACGAGAACGGATTGGGTGTTCTGTTTGGTGATACATTTTCAAGCGAAAAGATCGGGTTTGGCCTGGCTGTTCCTTTGCCGATGAGTATATATTGGAAGTGGAATTTCTTTATTTTAGGACACCTCTTTTCCCCTCAAAATGTCTACGATTTCAACGGATTGCTTAGTTTTGTTCTGATTGGAGTCTTCACTTTCATTTTGCTTAGAGAGATGAGGGTTTCCATTTTCTTTTCGATTGTCGGCGCTCTCCTGCTCACACATATGGACCACTTTTTTGCCCGCCTTGACGGCCACCTGTTTGGGGTTGGATCATATTATGTCCCTGTACTCTTGGCCTGGGGGGCAATACGTGCAGGCAAAAAACCAACGTTGCTAAGACTTGCAATATTGGCACTGCTCAATGTTGGAAATTTTCTGGTATTCGAATATTATGGATACTATGGTTTATTTTTCTCATGCGGACTGTTCCTCTGTTACTTTGTGAAAAATATCAAAAAGAATCACTTTGAGCCAGCAAGGCTGGCCATTCGCCTTTCCGTTGCCGGGCTCGTCTTTGTCATTTTGATGTGCCTCTGTTACCCGACCCTTGTTTTGCCGAAGATCGCATCACCTTTCATCAATGAGAGGACTTCTGCGGTAAACGTACACAACGCGGTACATCAATGGTGGGATTTTCTTTATTATAGTGTCAGAAAGCCCCTGTCCCTTTTCAGCTCGTCGTTGCCAGGGCTGGCAAATTTATCAAGATATAGTCCGTTTAAAAGTGACCTGGGCGAATTTACCTTTCGGATTGGGTTTGTCCTGCCGATATTTATCTTTGCCTCTCTTATTTCCGTGGCTTGTGCATATGCACTTAGAAAGTCGCAGGAGAGGCGCGAATTTATTTTAGAATGTGCCGCGTGGATACTTCCTGCTCTTCTCATTTCTTTCTTTTCAGTCAACCCGGAGCATTTTATTTCACTAGTTCCGATCACTTACAAAATTGCCCCTATGTTTCGGGTTGCTGCTCGCGCATTCCTATATGTCGACATAACGGTTATTGTTTTGTTTGCATATACAGCGGATAGGATAGCGCGTTTTGCCATGGATAATTTGAAATCCCCTGGTTCCATTAGAAGGCGAGGACTGTATGCTTGTTTATTACTCGTAATCGGATTCACGACGATCCTTGGAATTATGGATGTAGCAGGAAGCAGGATCTGGAGGAAGGTGACCGCTAGGAGGCTGCCGGATACGACCGTTTACGAGAGCCTGAAGGATAAGCCAGAAGGCCTAGTCCTGGAATTGCCGATGTATTCCCCCGTAGCCGATGCCCCCGAGTCCAATTATTTCTATCTCTATGCTAGGACAAAGCATGGATTTCCCCTTGTCAATACATCATATCCCCTGCCTAGCAACATGGAATTTCGAGATGCATTGCATAATTTGGCCAATTACCTCAATTGCTTATCACCCCAAGTGGTGAATGAGCTGAAATCAACAGGCGTGCGATATGTTATTGTGGATAAAAGAAAGATTAACGATTCAGTCCTTAGAAAATCGCCAGATGTGTCACTGATCGCCGATACTGAGTCAAAATCAGTTTTTCAGATTAAGGTAGATGAGTTGTTCAACACCAAAGACTTCTTAGAACATTTCATCTATTCTCAACCTACTTTCATGTTTAAGGGGGATTTCCACAAGCCGGAAAGAAAAGATAAAAGCTACTGGATATGGTCGGGAAGAAGGGGCGAAATGATACTGAAGAACCATTCACGGTATGCCAAGAAAGTGAAGTTCAGTGCAGTTTTTTATTCTCCTGTGGGCTCTACCCTTCAGATAGAATCAGCTCTTTTTAAGGACATAATTAAGGTCAAATCACCTTACACTGGATATGAAAGAGTGTTTAGTCTTAAGGCCAAAAATTCGCTGCAGATAATAATCAGTTCGGATGCGCCACCATACAAGCCCTCTGACCCGAACCTAATTTTTTGTATGTTTGAATACAAGTTGAAAACACTGGACTAGAAAAGGCTTAGGGGGTCTTAGTTTATCGAACCTGGCAGGGCCCATAGAGATAGGATTTATGGCCGTAAACATGAAGAAGTTGATTTCAATCGTAGTAGCCGTGTTTAATGAGGAGCGGCACATAGGTGTCCTATACGAACAGGTTCGTGATGTTTTCTTGTCATTGGAGCCTTATGATTTTGAACTCATTTATGTCAATGACGGGAGCAATGATAACACCCGAAATGAAATTGCAAGGCTTGCCAGGAGAGACAGAAGGGTGAAGTTGATAGACCTTTCTCGCAATTTCGGGAACCAGATCGCCTCTAGCGCCGGCCTTGATTTTGCCAAAGGTCTGGCGGCAATTACAATGGATGGTGACTTACAGCATCCACCCAGTCTGATCCCCGAGCTCATCAGGCAATGGGAAGAGGGCTACGAAATCGTAATTGGGGAGCGTGTGGAAAACAAAGACTTGGGTCTATTTCGGAAGACTGGCACGAAGATCTATTTTGGGTTTTTAAGGAGGATGAGCGATATCCATTTGGAACCGGATGTCTCTGACTTCCGGCTTCTCGACAGAAAGGTTGTGGATGTCTTAAGAACATTCAGAGAGCGGAACCGGTTCTTGCGAGGGCTTGTTCACTGGGTAGGCTTTAATAGGGCCTACGTACCTTTTGGCGTAGATCCCAGGCAAGAGGGGCATACGAGGTTTTCATTCAAGAAACTGATTCGTTTGGGAATGCAAGGGATCACATCCTTCTCTCTCTTGCCTTTGCGGCTGGCCGGCTACCTTGGATTCTTTATCACGTGTGTTAGTCTGATTCTACTGGTTTACATGGGTGTGACAGTCCTTTTTTTTAATCCTTTGATGTTTCGAGCGATTGCCTTTTTTGCTGTATTAAATGCCCTGTTGTCCGGTTTCATCATGGTGTGTGTCGGGCTGATCGCAGTTTATATTGGTAATATGCACAGTGAAGTCCAAGGACGGCCATTGTACATTGTACGCGAGACATTAAACATTGATAAGGAGTGAAGCTGCATTTTGATTAGATGGGCATGCGCGTGAGTATAATCATAGCAGTGAAGGAGATAAACGAATATATCTATGAGTCGATTCCAAAGCTCTTGGATCTGGACTATGAGGAATATGACATCATCATATTGCCCGACAGGTCTGAGGAGGGGTATTTCCCAAGGACAAAGATTGTTGCTACCGGAAACGTTGGGCCAGCCAAGAAGAGGGATCTGGCCTTGGGGCATTCCAATGCTGAAATACTTGCGTTCATTGACGACGATGCATATCCCAAACGGGACTGGTTAAAGAATGCCGTCAGACACCTCCATGATCCTGAAATTGCAGCAGTTGGTGGACCTGCGGTTACCCCTCCGGGTGATTCTTTCTGGCAGAGGGCCTCGGGAGCTGTCTTTCTGAGCCGTTTTGGAGGAGGGTATCCGGAGAGATATTGGCCAATTGGCAGAGTGCGTGACGTTTATGACTGGCCATCGGTAAATCTCTTTGTGCGCAAGGAGATATTCGAAAAGATTGGGGGGTTCAACTCCGACTACTGGCCGGGGGAGGATACAAAGCTGTGTCTTGATATCATCAGGATGGGCAAGAAGATAATTTATGATCCTGAAGTGTTTGTTTGGCACCACAGGAGAGGAGGGCTGATAAAACATCTAAGGCAGATAGGGCGTTATGGCCTTCATCGTGGCTTCTTTGCAAAACAGTTCCCGGAGACATCGAGAAGGTTTAAATACTTTCTGCCAACCCTATTTGTTATCTTTGCTGTTATGGGAATTCCAATTCTCTTCATAGAAAGCTCGTTGCTGAATGTTGCATATCTTTGCGGCATGGGCCTGTATTTTCTCGCCCTAATTATTTCCTTTTGTGAAATCGTGGGAAAGGAGAAGAAGCTGGGGGTTGCGTTAGTTAGTCTTGTTTATGTTTTCTTGACACACATCTGGTACGGGGTCAGGTTTATTCAGGGCTTTCTGCTTAAGGGTGATTTCAAGAGCAAGCTGAGGACATCGAGTGAATAAAATGAAAATTGCAATATCTTATCCTCCGTTGGAATCTGAAAAGGGCATCCCTCTTTTAGGCCAAAACCGCCAGTTCCAGTGGTTTACTGAGCCAACCTATATCTATCCGATGGTCCCTGCATATGCCGCGACCACATTGAAAGAGAATGGATATCAAGTTGTTTGGGATGATGGGATTGCAGAGAGGAAAAGTTATCGACAGTGGCTCCAAGATATCAGGCGTGAAAAACCTGCTCTTATTGCAATGGAGACAAAAACTCCCGTTGTCAAATGTCACTGGAAAATCATCAAAGATATTAAGGAGATCGCAACAGATAAATGGCAGCCGGCCACCGTTTTGATGGGGGACCATGTGACAGCCTTGCCAGAGGAATCCATGATAAACAGTGAGGTTGATTTTGTTATAACAGGAGGGGACTATGACTTTTTACTGCTGAATCTCTGCAATTATCTTGAGGAAATCAGAAGCCAAAAATTTGAAGTTGGGACTGTCTTGGAGCCAGGAATCTGGTACAGGCAAAACGGCCGGATAAGAAGTACAGGGAGGTTTTCTCTTGATCACGACCTGAATGCGCTCCCCTTTATCAACCGCGAACTAACTAAGTGGTGGCTTTACAGTGAAAAGAATGGGAACTTCAAACATACCCCGGGTACCTACATAATGGCAGGCAGAGACTGCTGGTGGGGACGCTGCGATTTCTGCTCCTGGACAATGCTTTATCCCGGAAAATCCTACCGTACTGTTGACCCTGAAAGGCATCTGGACGAAGTTGGTCACCTGATAGAGAAGTTTAGGGTCAAGGAGATCTTCGATGATAGTGGCTGCTTTCCCAAAGGAGAGTGGCTGGAAGAGTTCTGCCATGGTGTCATTAGGCGAAGATATAATAAGAAGGTCGTCTTGGGTTGTAATATGCGGGTTGGTGGTCTTTCCCAGGAGCAATATTTCTTATTGAGACAGGCAAATTTTCGCTTTATCCTGATCGGCCTCGAATCGGTTAATCAGAAGACACTGGACCGGCTTCACAAGGGTATTAAGGTGGAGCAGATTGTTGAGACCTGTCGCATGGCCAAGGCAGCTGGGCTCGAACCGCATATTACTGTGATGGTCGGCTATCCTTGGGAAAGTGCAGAGGAAGCAAGGGCGACAATTCGGTTGGCCAAGGAGATGTTCAGGAAGGGCTACATTGATACCCTTCAGGCTACTATCGTAGTGCCATATCCCGGTACACCGATGTTTGAGGAGGCGAGGCGAAACGCTTGGCTTCTTACCGAAGACTGGGACCGCTATGACATGAAAGAATCGGTGTGGAAGAGCCAAGTGTCAGGCAGCGATGTGCTGAAGCTGACACAGGACTTATACAAGGCAGCCCTCACCCCGAGGTTTTTGACCAGAAAGCTGCTTTCCATACGGAGCCTCGCCGACATAAAGTTTTTGTGGAAGGCAGGGTTTAGAGTTGCAGGTCACCTGGCGGATTTTGGCAAGGGAAAGTCCTGTGATGAACCACAAACGAAATGCTGAAAGATAAATTCCTCAGGGCCGGGACTTTACTCTTTGTCACCTCCATGGTGACAAACATTTTCAACTATATTTTTCAATTAACCATGGGCCGGCTTCTCTCGACAGAGGATTTTGGCCTCATGAATGCCCTTTTCTCATTATTAATGATCACTGTCCTGCCTTTCATGACGATTACGATGGTTCTGGCCAAATATGCATCGAATTTCACGGTTGAAGGCTCTAGCGGACGTCTTAAGGGGCTCTTCATAAGGTCATACAAGAATATCTTTCTCATAGGCTTGCTTCTTCTGCTTGCATTTGTTTCTCTATCTTCGCTAATCAAGGATTTTCTTAACATGGCCTCTATTGTGCCAGTTGTCCTCATTGGCGTTGCCATTTTCACATCCCTTCCGCTGCCGATCAATACCGCTTTTCTTCAGGGATTGCAGAAGTTCTTGCCTCTCGGCCTTGTGAGCGGGCTGCTTGGGCCTGTCAAGTTTGTTTGTTGCCTAATTCTCGTGGTGCTGGGGCTGCGGGTAAATGGTGTTCTGTGGGGTCTTATTCTGGCCAATATCGCGATTTTCGTTATTTCCTACGCCCCCCTGAGACCGATGATCAGATCAGCATCAGCAGCTATTTTGAAACTCGATGCCCTTTTTCGCTATGCGGTTCCGGTTTTTATGGCCAACCTGTGTTTTGCGGTCTTAGCGCATGCAGATCTGATAATGGTCAGGCATTATTTTTCCGCACCTGAGGTTGGGCTCTATTCCTCTGCCGCAGTACTCGGAAAAGCAATTATGTATCTACCGACCTCCCTTGTCTTGGCCCTTTTTCCCATGGTTGCGGAAGCCCAGGTTAAAGCTCAGGACCCCATGCATCTCCTACTGAAGGCACTAACCTATACTATTGTCCTATCCGGCCTTGGGGTCCTCGGCTATATGATGTTTCCCAATTTCATAATGAATCTCTTATTTGGACAAAGATATGTTGATGCGGCATCAATTCTCGGTCTATATGGCCTCGCAATGCTGCCAATGGGGTTATTATTGATAATTATGAACTATAACCTTGCTCGGAATAGTGCGAAATTTGTGAAATATCTTGCAGTATTTACATGTTTTCAGATCTTTCTCATAGTCTTGATTCATCAGACTCTGGATCAGATTCTCTGGATTATGCTTGGCTGCGGAGGAATGGCAGTCCTGACAATCCTATTTGCCTTTACACTGGAAACCCGCTTAACGTCTCGGAAATTGTGCAACTTATTGAAATAAAAGATTTTTTAATAGTACCCTTTCTTATGCCAGCCACATGGAATTATGGCCCCAGTGAAACAGGAATGGGTTTCACGGGGTAAAAATATTGTAATGTTGATTCTAAAAGGAAACAGGTCATTTTTTGACCTTGTGGGCAAGATTGTTAGTGACGTTCAAAAGTGTTTACATGGTCAAAAAGAAGACCAAATCACAGTCTCATTTTCTGGGAAAAAGGTGTAAAGCTCAATTAGATATAACATGTTGATATTTATAAATAACTTACCGTATTATTGAAGTCCGACCTTGGCTCCAAAGGGAAAGTTACTACTCAAATAAGCATCTTTAAAATATCACCATGTAAACACTTTTGAACGTTACCAGATTGTTTGGGCTGATACGGCAATTCCCAAGCTGCCTTCGAATGGGACATTGTGAGCGAAGCGAGCTAAGTTCTAAATAGGTTGAAAGTTGTCTTCCCAAGCTTTATCTTTTTGCTTTTTTTGAAGAGACTCAATCAGCTTGATCAATTCATTTTCAACTTTATAGTGGAGTTTGTCGAATTGCTCATATTCATCTTCTGTAATTTGACCGGCAAGCTTAAAGCTCACATAGCAAGAATGAAATTCGCCGCAGGAGCCAAGGGCAATGTTAAGGTGATTTAAATACTCCTTCAGGCTACGCCGACAGTAACCCTCTGAGATGTTTCGGGAAATGCTGTGGGCAGCATCGATACTATTGGCACCTACCTTCTTGAATTCAAATGGGAAGTTGGTAAGTGTCTTACAGGCCAAGACGTAGAGGGAAATCGCATCTTGCCAAACCCTGAGCTTTTTAAACCCTCTGTTGATGTTTTTTCGTTCCACGAGATGTTTATCTCATGAATGGCTATATTTTTCAATAGGGGATGGAATTCAAACCCAATATTCCATTATTCCACAATTCCATCGTTCCAGTTGTGAACGAACTGAGCTAAGTTCGCAATAAGCAATTTACCTTATAAGGGGCGACCTAAAGGATAGGATATGCCGTTTCCGAGCGTTAGTATTATCATTCCCACACTCAATTCGGAAAGGACGCTCAGGCCTTGCCTGGAAAGCATTAGTATGCAGGATTATCCCCATCGTCTCCTCGAGGTTATCATCGCCGACGCAGGTTCCACCGATAGGACCTTAAGGCTAGTCAAGGATTTTGGGGCAACTTCACATATTAGGACGGTTATCTACGAAAACGCTTTGAAAACCGGTGAAGCAGGTAAGGCGGTGGGCGTCAAAAGGGCGAAGAATGAATTGGTCGCACTCATTGATTCCGATAATATACTTCCGGACGCGATGTGGTTAGCAAAGATGGTCAAACCATTCGAAGATGCTCAGATTTTTGCATGTGAACCGATAGAATATACATACAGAAGAGAGGACAGTTATCTTACGAGATATTGTGCACTGATGGGATTGAATGATCCTTTATGCTATTTTATGGGAAACTATGACAGAAAAAACTACATTAGCCTTCGCTGGACAGGTGTGCCTGTTAAGGGCAAGAAGATCGCCGAGGATCCGGATGAGGCAATTTCTGGAGAGACTGGTTATCTGGGCCATAATAATGCCTTCCAATATATTAAGGTTGAACTTAGACCAGAGGCCTTGCCAACCATAGGGGCAAACGGGACAATAATAAGAAGGGTGTTGATTGACAATTTAGTAGGAGACTACTTTTTTGACATAGACATAATTTATGAACTCGTTAAGGAGGGCCACCCCTTCTTTGCCAAGGTGAACGTGGGTATCATTCATCTATTTGGCGGCAACCTACAAACCTTCTACCGGAAGCAAATTAGAAGAGTCAGAGACTACATGTATTTTAAGAAAGAATCCACGAGGTCCTATCCCTGGCAGATTCAAGGTAAGAAAGGGGTAGTTCTTTTTGTGCTATGCTGCTTAGTTTTATTCCCTCTCTTTGCCCAGTCAGTCATGGGGTTTTTAAACAAACGAGATAATGCCTGGTTCCTTCACCCCGTCTTTTGCTGGCTTACTATCTACGCCTATGGTTGGGGCACAATCGCTTCGATATTCTCCAACAGAGCCTTGTCCAGGGCCAAATGGACACAATGACTGAACTTAGGTCGCTTCGCTCACAATTGGAATGTTGGAATGGTGGAATACTGGGTTCTGATCCAAAAATCCTCAGATGCTTTGATTTTGTCAAGGCTGAGCAAGGGTGTCGAAAAACCGGATGTCGAAAAGCAAGAGCCTAGCGAGAGACCTATCCGAAGAATGCCTCGCAAGGAAACGGAAAAGAAAGAGACTAATTGGATTTATGAACTCATTTTCCCAGGGAAAGAGTGGAGGAGATATCTGTTTTATTGAGATTGCGAAACGTTTAAATCAGTATGACAAAGTGGTAGTAACATCGAAGTTGGGGAAAAAGCTGTGTGAAGATCGTGGACTAACGGCCAGATTTCTAGTTACAACTAAAGAACGATTTTTTCAAAGAGTTGTTATCACTTACCTGACACGGATCGTAAACGCCTTACGATCAACATTGGTTGTTAAGAGTGGCGAGATCATTTATTCCACTTCAGACTTTTTGCCTGATGTAATTCCTGCATTTTGGCACAAAATCAGGCGCCCTCAAGCCATTTGGATTCAGAAGATCTTCCATTTGATCCCTAGAGAAAGAACGATTCCTCATTATGCCCAGTTGATCAGCTTTTCCTTTATAAAGAGGTGTGCTGACAGTATTATTGTCGATAACGACTTATTGGTTTCTGAACTGATTCGCCAGGGTTTTTGTCAGGATAGGATAAGAGTGAATCATCCTGGAGTCGACTTGGAATATGTTCGTAACTTAGGGAAACAAAAGGAAAAGAGGCGTGACGGCGTGTTCTTGGGGAGGCTTCATGCTTCAAAAGGTATTTACGATTTGGTAAGTATCTGGAAAAAGGTTTGCACTCAGGTGCCTAAGGCTAAGCTAGGAATTATTGGCGACGGTACCAAAGAAACAGTTGAGAGATTAGAAGGGCTTATTGAAAAGGAGCACCTGAAAGATAATATTGAGCTTCTTGGATACCTTGAAGATAAAGAGGCGCATTCAATTTTGGCATCAAGCAAAGTGTTTGTCTTTCCGAGCCGTGAGGAGGGGTTCGGGATTGCGATATGTGAGGCATTGGCACTAGGTATTCCTGTTATTGCATACGATCTGCCCGCCTATGAATCCACATTCAAGAAAGGGATCATAACCGTTCCGTTATACAATATCGAGTCATTTGCGGATAACACCGTCCAATTGCTGACAGACAAAGCAAGATATAAGGAGCAGATAGAAGCAGGGTCCGAAGTAGTGAAGAGGTTTACGTGGGATAAGTCAGCGGAAAATGAATTGGGGATAATTCTATCGTTGGAAACTAGAAGAGGCTGTACGCGTCATAAAAGGGCTCAGTTAGACATAAGGTCGAACGGGCGCATCTGGAAAAAGTAGGCCCTAAATAACTGCATCAAGGGTTGGGGT
>CAYVMN010000058.1:0-21660 GCA_964452575.1 uncultured Desulfobacteraceae bacterium
AAGCCCCTGGGCGACGTGTTCCAGGAGCAGGTCAATACTCATGCCCATACTGGTGAGCGGTGTGCGCAGCTCGTGAGAGGCCGCCATAACGAATTCACTCTTCAGCCTTTCCACTTCCTTTAAGCGAGTGACATCCCTGAGCAAAAGCACGATGCCGGACAGTTTGCAATCCCTTCCGCGAATCGCCGTGACAGAAAATAAATAGTGCCGTGAACGTTCTCCTTCCGGGATGATAATGATCCGCTGTTCATCGGGAACGTCGGGTTGTACCCCTGTTTCCACGGTCCTTTGAATCATTTCGCACACATTGGGGGCGGGCAGGAGGTCCGCGCACGCCAGGGTCGTGGATGCGGCGAATTCCAGGTCCAGCATCCGGCGCGCGGCCGGATTGATGCCCGTCACCTTGAGGCCGGTGTCGAAGACCACCAACCCGTCCTCGATGCTGGAAAGGATCGCGTCCCCCTTGTTCTTCTCGGCGATGATCTCTTCGATGTTTATCTCATGGTAATGCCCGAGCTGGGCGGCCATCTGGTTGAACTCGCCGGCCAGGCGACCCAGTTCGTCCCTGGTCTCGACCGGGACTTGAACCGCATAGTCGCCCGCGGAGATCTTCCGGGACGCCTCCATGAAATCCCGGAGCGGCCGGACGATGCGTTCAGCAAGAAGCAGGCTGAAGATCAGTGCAACAATGAATGCCGACGCCGCCACGAGCACCGTGGACCAGATCGCGCGCCTGGCGACCTGACCTGCCCGAACACTGGCTCCGTACATGGTTCCCTCATTGAGGTGGCGCAGTTGAACGCAGGTTTCGCGGACCTTGGCAAAGAGAGGATGGACCGATTCCTGGTAGGTGCTCAGGTGAGGTTCTAGTTGGCGCCTTTTCGCGCCAGACAAATCGGTCAACCCTGAAAACCGTTGCCTGTATTTCGCGTAATTCACCTCGATGGATTGAATCAGCTCGGCCTCGCCCTGAATCGTGATATTGTCCTTGGCGCGGGCCAGCCATTCAAGGAACACGGCCTCGTTTTCCCGGAACAGTGAGATCCCCTTTTCGGGTTCGCCCAGGAACATGAGCAGCATGCCGCTGTCTTGACGCTCCAGGGCGTCAATCATGTTTTCGGCTGCAAGGATGCTCCGGTAGTTTTCTCGAAGGATAGCGTCGGTTGCCTTGCCCAGGGATACGAGGTTCATCACAGCCCACGCGACCACCAGACCCATAATGGTAAAGGCCACCCCATATCCAACCAGGATTTTCTTTTTCAGCGTCATGGAACATCATCCTCCATTGCGTAGCAGCAAGCACTATTGCAGACAGCAATTACCGTGCCACGATGCAAGTGATGTGATTTCAATAAGTTATAGGGAAAGCAGAAAGAAACGGCCTTGAAACCTGAAAAGTTGAGGCCGGAGCGACCTTGCAGAATGCAAAGGGAGCGGTGATGAAGAGCGGGGTCAGATACCGTAGGTTTTTCTCCTGCGCCACAGTGTTGCTTGGTCGATGCCGAGGACATCCGCCGCTTCCTGTAGTGAGGAGGTATTGGCCACGACTCTCCTGATATGCAATTCTTCTATGGTTGACAAAGGCACCATGTCTCCGATGGCGGGCGTGTTGACAGTGGGAGCGATATTGTCAGGCAGGTCATTCTTAGTGATCTGTTCACCGCAGCCCAGGATCACAGCCCGTTCAATGATGTTGCGAAGCTCCCGGACATTTCCTGGCCACGCGTACCTCGTAAGCATCTTACTTGCCTCCTCGGTGAATCCGAGGATTGATTTGTGGTTGGTATGGCAAAAATAGGCGAGGAAGTCTATGGCCAGCGGCATAATGTCTTCCGGCCGTTCCCTGAGGGGCGGCACAGTCAGGTTGATCACGTTAAGACGGTAGAAGAGATCCTCCCGGAAACGGCCCTCGTTAACAAGTCTTTCCAGATCGGCATTGCTCGCCGCAATAACGCGCACGTCCGCCTTGCGGGGCGTAGCTTCCCCGAGGCGTTCGTACTCCTTGTCCTGGATGAAGCGGAGCAGTTTTGCCTGGACCGCGGGGGCCATCTCTCCAATTTCGTCCAAGAAGAGCGTTCCGCCCTCGCAGGCCGCAATACGGCCCAGGTTATCCCGAACCGCCCCAGTGAATGCACCCTTGGCGTGTCCGAAGAGCTCGCTCTCAAGAAGTTCGGCTGGTAATGCTGGACACGCCACCACGGCCATGGGCTTGACCGCCCTTTCGCTCCAGTGATGAATGGCCCGAGCAAACACCGATTTACCGGTGCCGCTTTCTCCACAAAGCAGCACAATCGCTTCTGAAGGCGCGGCCTTCCTCGCCGTCTCGATAACCCGTTGCATGCCTGCGTTTCGGCTCTGGAGCCGGGCCTCCGGACCAAGCCGTTGCATGTCTTCCCTAAGGCCTGCAATCTGGTTTTCCAGTTCCCGAATCCGGCCTATCCGCCGGGTCATGAGCCTGACTTGGTCCGGCGTGAAGGGTTTCGCAATGTAATCGGTAGCCCCTCGCCTCATGGCTTCCACGGCGCTCTCGATAGAGGCATGCCCCGTGATGACGACGATCTTAGTCCACGAGGAGCCTGACAGCAGGACGGGAATCAAATCCATGCCGTTCTCTTCGCCCAGCTTGAGGTCCACGAAGGCCATGTCAAAGGAGCGCCTCCTGCCCTCCTCGATTGCGTCGGCCGGATTGCTCACCGCGATGACCGTATGCCCCTCGGCCGCCAGGCAGTACGAGAGCGTCTTGCGGATGTTGACCTCGTCGTCTACGATCAGGACACTTAATTTCTTTGTCTTTTGGTCACTATCCATATTTTTCCTGGGCCACGACTCTAACTCAACAAGTGAGGACTCTTATTCCTGCCTTGTCATCTTATGCATCAAACACTACAGCTAAATTCTTTGAGCCCTATCACAGCCCTAACGACCAGTGAGAAATGCCTTCCAGCTCTTGATCTCCCTGGGTGAAAAAATGGCCATTAACGAACACAAAATGATCTAAAATCATACAATATCACAGTATCCAGAGCAGTCAAGAATTGCTGCGCTGGCCAATCTGTCGCAGCCTCCTCTCAGAATACTTCCCAATCTCTTTTGGGACATGCAGCCCTAGCAGAAACTCTCGCATCTCATCCGGCAGCTTCAGCAGGTTCATAAACTGCATGTCTCTCGCCCTCGTCAGCCCTTCTCTCTTGGCAATCTGGTTCAATGACTCCCCCACACTATCCTCCCACATTTTCTGCCACAGGATGGCCTTGTGTTGTTGTATGCTTTTGGGCTAAAATTCATATTTTTCAGCAGCGACTGGATTTTCGGGGGGAGAATTCTCGTAATCTATTGGAATAACAGGAATCTCCACGCGTCAAAATCCATGTCGGCCCGGGGGCCGTTTCAAGTCTTTCTAGACTCGCCCCGATCTGACGCGCAGGAGCAATGATTCGGCCAAAAGCTTCAAAGGAGCGATTGGGACTGAATGAGTATCGGGTCAGGCTTAACTAAATAGATACTCATTTAGTTAAGCCTGACCCTATTTCTTGGTTCTAATTGCACAGGTCACAATTCTTTGTATGGGAGGAGAGAAAATGAAGATGCCAAAATATCCGTTATTTGCTCTTATGCTATTGATCTGTTTTTCTCTGATATTCTGTCCGTTAACAGAAGCTGGAAAGGACGGGTCGCTGCGTCTGAAAAAATACGCCTATATCGATCATCAGGGAATCGGCATTGAGGCCTTTTCTCTCCTCATTCCGGCAGATTGGAACGTTCGGGGCGGGATCACCTGGACCCTTGATAATCCGGGTATGCCTGCTGTGGGGCATATAACCGTGAGCAGCCCGGATGGTAAAGAAGCATTCGATGTATTCCCGAATCAGGCCATGTTCTGGACCAACAATCAGATGCTTCTCACCATGTTCCCTGTGGGCGCGAGATATTTCGGCGCCGAAGTGCGGCCGGTAGTCGATCCCCTGACGGCATTAACACAGATTGTGCTGCCACGCTTTAGAAGGAATGTTTCGGGTCTTCGGGTCGTCAGCCAAAAAAATCTTCCTGAACTTGCTAGGGCGCTCGCCGCCGCGCCGCAGCCGGGGGTTCAGACCTTTGCCCAGGGCGCCAAGATCCGTGTTGAATATGGATCCGGAGGGATTGCCATAGAGGAAGAGATCTTTGCCGTGGTGGAAGGGTTTTCCTTTGCCTTCCAGACCATGCAAGGGATGGTCACCAACACCAACTGGTTTGTGGATTATATTTTTTCGTTTAAAGCGGAAAAGGGCCACCTCGATTCAAAGGCCTCCTTGTTTAAAGCCATGGCGCAATCCTTTCGGGTTAACCCTCAGTGGTTCAACAAATACAACCAGACCGTCAACTATCTGATTCAGGCGCAAATTAAACAGATCCATTCCATCGGCGAACTCAGCCGGATCATCAGCCGGACGAGCAATGAAATCAGTGACACCATGATGAAGTCATACGAGGAAGGTCAACGGGTTCATGACCGGATCAGCGAAAACTTCAGTGAGTATATTCGGGGTACCGAGCATTATATCAATCCCCTCGATGGCCGTGAAGTCGAACTACCGGGCAATTACAATCATGTATGGGCAAACGCGGGTGGCGAATATATCCTCACCGACAACCCGAATTATAATCCCAATGTCGGTTCCAATATAAACTGGCAGGAGATACAAAGAAAATAGACCCTTGATTCCATGAACGATCAACCGACTCTTGTCTACGCCAATCGCCAGGGCAACACCCTGGACAGGGTGGGAGTAGGTCCGGCCCCGCAGTGAAGGGGGATGTAGGTGCAGAAGGTGCAAAAAACAATAATCGCAATTGCTATGAGATTATTCTAGACAACCCATTAAGTACGTTATGAACTTTCTACACCTACGTCCCCTTTCCTTCATGGTGGCATATTTTTTTCGGCTTGAATGGTCAAGTTGTCCCCAGGCCAATCGAAGGTCCCCCCTTGAACAATCAGGGTCCCGCTCTGAAAATCAAGCTTTCCAGGCGAAACCACGGTGAAGGAATGACACGAAACAGTACCAAAGGGAAAAAGATCCAACTCTCCACCCTGAAAATTGGTGCCGATGTTGATGTCTCCGGTAACATAAAGGCTGACGGGGCTGCCCCCCACGGTCAGGCTCCCGTAGGTTCCATTGGCGCCCAATGTGTATGGGGTAAGGCTTAACTAAAATCCCCAGGTCTGTCTAAATCAATGTCGGATCTTGGGTGGCAACGACCTCTTTACAAACCCGTTATAATTATGTAAATATAGAATCAGGAAAAAAAGAGAAATTTCGGGCCTGGTACAAACAATAATGAACACTATGAATGCACTTCCAGATAGAAGCAAGCTTAAGGCCGCTTGGAATCAATTTATTTCCACGGGAGAAGTGACAGGAACCTTGCCCCGCAAGGAGATCCTCTTATCATGGAGGCGATGCAGGGCTTACGGCGTCAACCCGTTTGCAAACCGTATCGAAACCGGTATGGGAGAGGCGGAAAAGGCAGAGATTTTCAAAGAAAACAAAACCCTCATCGAGACTGCCCGGCCTTTTCTGAAAAGCCTCTTCGAAGTGATCAAGAGTCTGGAAATGGCGGTCTTTCTCACGGACAGGAATGGTTTCGTTTTGGAAGCCCTGGGGGAGGGGGACATTTGGAACTACGCTCAGGCCAAGAATGCTGTGGCCGGAAGCAGCTTCCATGAAAAATACTGCGGCACTAATGCCCCGGCCATGGCCCTTATACTGGACAGACCCTTTCAGATGATGGCCGAGGAGCATTACATGGCGTTTGTTCATTTGGCCACATGCGCGGCCGCTCCTATCCATGACGAACATGGGACCGTCATCGCGTGCCTGGATATCACCGCGGCCTACGAGGTGGCATTGAAGCACCCGCACACCCTTGGGATGATCGTGGCTGCTGCCAAGGTCATTGAAAACCAGCTCCGGCTCAAGAAGGAACTCGACAAATCCTTTCTGGCCAGCCAATACCTACAGGCCGCCACAGAGTCCATGTCCACCGGGTTGATCATTTTTGACCGGCACCTTATCATCACACATTTGAACCCGGCAGCCGAGCGGATTCTGGGTATAAGCGCCACTACGCTCCCTGTGGGAGGGCAACCGATCCAAGGGGTAATAAAGAACGAGGTGATCCTAAACGCCGTTCACAACGGGAAAGAACTGAGCGATCATGAACTCATCTTAAAGGAATCCATTCTAAAGACCCGTTGTTTGGTGAGTCTGAAACCCATCTCCAACCTGCACGGAGAGCGGATGGGAAGCGTCCTCTTCATCAAGGAGCTGCGGCTAGTCCAGCAACTGGTGAATAAGGTGACCGGACTCCAGGCCCACTACACTTTTGCGGACATTAAGGGCCAGAGCCGTGAGATCAAAGAGACCCTCAGCCTTGCCAAGACCGTTGCAAAAAGCCCTTCCAATGTGGTCCTGGTGGGGGAATCGGGAACCGGCAAGGAGATGTTGGCCCAGAGTATCCACAACGCCGGGCCCTGGTCTGAGGGCCCCTTCCTGGCCATCAACTGTGCGGCCATCCCACACGATCTCATCGAAAGCGAGCTATTCGGGTACGAGGCCGGCACCTTCACTGGAGGACTTCGAAGCGGCAAATCCGGCAAATTAGAGCTGGCGAGAACGGGGACCCTTTTCCTGGACGAAGTGAACGAAATGTCCCTGGCCATGCAGACCAAAGTTCTTCGAGTACTGGAAGAGAAGCGGTTCCAGCGTCTGGGGGGGACCTCCTATCTCTACCTCAATGTCCGGATCATGGCGGCCGCCAACAAGGATCTACTGGCGGAGATCGAGAATGGGAACTTCCGGAGCGACCTCTATTACCGGCTCAATGTCTTTGAGATCCGGGTTCCGCCCCTCAGGGAACGCAGTGGCGATATAATGCTTCTGGCCTTAGCATTCACCGAACAGATCAGCCGTAATTTGGGGAAAACGATCAGGGGAATCGCACCTGAGGCCATGTCCCTTCTGAGGGCCTATTCCTGGCCCGGGAATGTCAGAGAACTCAAGAACTGGATCGAGCGGGCCGTCAACCTTACCGAAGGCCCCCTCCTGACGCGAGCCGACTTTCCCGTTGAGAAACAGCCCACAGAAATGCCGGGCCAAAGACCTTCCCTGCCCGACCATGAAACCCGGGCCCCCTCCAAACTGGGCCAGGTGGAGCGGGACACCATCTGTCAGGTCCTGAAGGTCTGCGGCGGGAACATGACCGAGTCCGCCAAGAGGTTAGGGATCGGGAGGGCTACCCTTTATCGGAAGCTCAAGAAATACGGCCTGGCTATGGGGCGAACGTTTCATCCTGATACATTCGTTCTATCATGATACACTTGTATCAATTTTACAGGCCTCTTTCAATTGTCCCTGACCTTCCATATCACGCCCTTTCAGGCGTCATGTTCCGATGATGTTTTACCCTCTTTTTTGATAACCACTTAAAATCAAATCCAAATTCGCGAAGCGTTGTTAACGGAAGGCTCCTTTTCTATGACCTCTTTCGCCGTCGTCTCAGTTTCTGGCAGGCAATTTGCTGGTAAAATCTCGCCAAAAGATCAAGAAAATAGTGCCCCAAGACGACTTGAGAGATGAAACGTGAGTCTAATACACAGAAACGTACCTTTGGCGACCATGAATTTCCAGTGGTGGAACCCTACAAAGATCATTTTTGGTGAAGGAAAGGTGCGGGATCTGGCCGCCGACCTGGACCTGGACTGGAACTTTGACGGGAAAGAAAAGGTGTTCATCTTGACGGACCGGGGGGTGAGGAATGCGGGGTTGCTGGACTACCTGCAGGATTCTCTCAAAGGTACCTCAAGAGAAGTTGTGGGTGTTTTTGATCGGGTGCTGGAAGAAGCCAATAGGGATCAAGTCTGCGAAATAACCAAACTGGCAAAGGATGTGCACCCTGATTTCTGGATAGCCCTGGGAGGAGGTTCCGTTATGGGTGCCTGCAAAGCGGCGGCCCTCTTGGAGTCAAATGAAGGCGATTTGGAGGATTTTGTAGGGCTTTACCTGGTGGAGAGGGAGACCAAACCGATCGTATGCATTCCCACCACGGCCGGCACCGGTTCTGAAGTCACCTGGGGCGCGGTAATAACGGATCGCAAAAAGAAGAAAAAGCTGATCATCGGAGACTACAAGTTCATTCCCAAGATCGCGGTCCTGGATCCCGAGCTGACGCGAACGCTTCCTGCCCACCTGGTGGCCTCAACAGCCCTCGATGCCCTTACCCATGCCATCGGTGCTCTGGTCACCGAAGATCGGCAGGACCTGTCCGGCGCAATTTCCCTGAGGGCGGTTGAGATGGTGGCCGACAACGTGGAGGAGGCCTATCAGAAAAACAGCGTACGACTGGACGTGCGCTCCAAAATGCTCATCGCCGCATGCATGGCGGGTGTTGCCTCTCAGACCGCGCTGCCTGGAGCGGAGCATGGCATTGGGCATACGGCCGGAGCCCTCCACGAGTTGCAGCACGGACTGGCAGTCGGTATCGCCAACCTCTACGTCATGGAATTCAACATGAAGTCCGTTCCACACGCTTACGCCAGCGTGGCCAGGGCCCTGGGTGTCAAGGACGACGGCCAATCCGACGAGGCCCTGGGTATGAAAGGGATAGAGAGGCTCAAGGAGCTGTACACTAAGATCGGAGTAGAACTTACTTATAAAGACTATGGCTTTCCAACCGATGAAGAGGCTATCAGGCAACTCATCGAGCAAAGTATGGACGAACCCTGTATGGCATTCAATCCCGTGGGGATCAGCCACACGCCTGAATTCGAACAACTGATAAAGAATTGTATTGGAGTCTAAATCATGGGTATGAGGAGTGCCTTTGCAGAGGAACTGTGTACCAACTGCCACCTATGTTCTATCTTCTGTTCTCTCGCGTTCACGAAAAACGGGATTTTCGAGTTTCGCCCTTCCATTGCGAGGATCAGGACGGTTGAGAATGAGGATGAAACCAAAGGAAGATCCTTTTTCTTTGGGAAGATGCGTAGCTATGCAATGTTGCGGCAAAGACAAAACAATTGGCTTTGGGATTACGCGTTAGCGTGCTTCTACCCTGATTATCTCAGGAAGCTCGATAGGTTTCTGTAACATTCTCATATACTTAGCAAGACAGAGAGAAAGGAGGTAAGGAAGGGCTATCGAGGAACAAAGAATTAACCAAGAAGATGCTTATCGAGACCAAAATTCAATTTAATTTAGGAGGAGAAGAATGGCTATTGAGTATGGAACAGAAGAATGGGTAAAGGCTGTAAGTCAAGAGGTTAATACAAGTCAGGCTTACAAGGACGCGGCCAAGAATTGGGAAGGGGACATGTATTTTATTGTAGAGCCGAAAGAAGAGTTTAAAGAGAAAATCGTTATGTACTTTGACCTTTGGCATGGCGAATGCCGTCAGGCAGGTGTTATTGCTGACGAAAGCGAGAAGACCCCTGCATATCGCTTTTGGGCACCATATAGCATATGGAAAAAGATATTGCTAGGAGAACTGGATTCTGTCCAGGCTATGATGTCTGGCAAACTCAACTTAAAGGGTGATATGGGACAAATAATGAAAATGCCAAACGCTGCGGTGGAGTTTACGAACTGTATGATAAGGATTGATACTGAATTCCCTGTTTAGATGACATCCAAGGGGAGGGGCCTTGAGTCATATAAAATAGAATGTAGGTGTTAGAGTTTTAGAGGTGGTTTATGACCAAGATGCAGTGAGGCGTCTGGGGCAATTAGAGGGAGAGGCTACCTTTATCGTTTCTGACGGGGATATGGTAAAGTCGGGTTTCCTTGACATCGCTAAAGAACAACCCTCCCAGGCTGAGATAGAAAGCAGCGTTTTTGACTGAGTTGAGGTTGAACCATCAATTGAGACAGTAAATAAGGTGGTTCCTTGATAAAAGAATGCAGCGCAATCTTGATTGTAACAGCGGGAGGGAGGGTCAGTTATGATGCTGCTAAGGAAATTTGGGTACAATGTGCGAGGCCGGATAAAAAGTAGAGGGGTTAAATTCCCTTGATCCCCCACTTAGGGCTCCATGACAAGGCGAAGCCTATCTGTAATACCATAATTTTGAGTACGAGCGCCGGGACAATCTGCGGTACTTATCGTCATAGGTGAAGATAAAAAGTGGAACTTTGCCTCCGGTGAGTATAATCCTGATACTGCCATTGTAGATACCCAGTTTGTGATGACAATGCCTCCCGAGATTACCATAGGTATGAATGTGCTGACTGATGCTCTAGAAGCATTTCCCTCAACTTAGGGGTGGGTATGGTAGAGCGGTGAGGCTGTTTCTGCCCTATGCTATTCAGTTTGTTGGATCTGGGCATTTCTGATGCTCTTACCAAATTCATTAAGTCTTTGTGCATAATGCCATGCAGATTCTCACCTATTTACAACGGCGAGAGCACCTAATGAAAAAGATACTGAATTATTTTTCCCCCGCCATTCCTGCGAGGCTAAATTTACAGATTCTTTATTCATTAGACGTTGTGGGATGGAGTGCCGGGCATGGTAATGCCAGAAAGAGGGAAAGAAACAAAAGGGGGGTATAAAAATGTTTGGATATATGGATAAGATTTTAAAGGTTGATTTATCGAATTCCAAGATCTCAGAGGAAAACCTAGATGAAAATGCGTGCAAGATGTTCCTAGGGGGGAGTGGGCTAGCAACAAAATATTTATTCGACGAAGTACCAAAAGGTGCAGACCCATTAGGGCCGGATAATGCGCTAATATGTATGACGGGTCCCTTAACAGGGACAGAATCGCCAAGCGCCGGAAGATATTCCATTGTTACAAAATCCCCTCTTACCGGTTTTTGGGGGCAGGCAAACTCAGGTGGTAATTGGGGGGTGTATCTTAAATGCTCAGGCTTTGACGGGATTATTTTTAAAGGTGTTTCACATGAACCTGTATATCTAGTAATCGATGAAGGGAAAGCGGAACTTAGAGATGCAAAGCACTTATGGGGCAAGGGTGTTTCTGAAACCACAAAATTAATCAAAGAGGAACTTGGTGGAGATTTCAACATTGCGTGCATTGGCATAGGTGGCGAGAACCAGGTGAGATATGCTTGTGTTATCAATGACGAGCACCGAGCGGCTGGAAGGTGCGGTGTGGGGGCTGTAATGGGTTCTAAGCGACTAAAGGCTATCGCTGCAAAGGGGACAAAGAGGGTCGAGCTCGCAAATAAAGACGGTTTTAAAAATGTTTCGAAGACAAATTATGACCTGGCTAATGAGAGCATGTTGAAAATTACCCTTGAAACGTATGGAACAGGTATGGCCACTGACCTGATGGATGTCAGAGGCGGATTTCCCACCAGGAACTTCCAAACCGGGGTTTTTCCAGATATAGAGAAGATAAGCGGGATGACACTTGCAGACACACTGCTTGTGGACAGAAAACATTGCTTTTCCTGCCCGATCAGCTGTGGAAGAGTTACCGTAGTTAAATCAGGCCCCTATGCATGCAAGGGAGAAGGGCCAGAATACGAATCAATCGGGGCTTTTGGTGGAATGTGCGGGGTTGTAAACTTGGAAGCTATCACACTGGCACATAATTTATGTGATGACTATAGCGTAGATGTAATTTCCGCGGGGAATGTCATAGGCTTCGCGACGGAATGTTATGAAAAGGGAATTTTAACAAAATCAGATACTGATGGGTTAGAGTTAAAATTTGGAGATCCCGATACTATGGTTCAGCTTATTCATAAAATAGCCAAAAGGGAAGGCATTGGTGATTTCTTGGCTGAAGGAACAAAAAGAATGTCGAAAAAACTGGGCAAGGGAACGGAAAGATTTGCTATGCATGTCAAGGGGCTAGAGCTGCCGGCCTATGACCCCAGAGCTGCCAAAATATGTGGATTGGCATTTGCTACCGCGAATCGGGGAGGCGACCATATCACAGCCTACATTGAAGGGCCGACCTTCTTTGACTTTCCTTTCCTTTGTGTTGAAAACAGCAGGATTGAAGACCCGCTTGTAGAAAACCCTGCGGAGACAAAAATTGTAAAGGATTTGGAAGACTCCCTTACTGTGTTTGATGCGATGGGGACATGTAAGTTTATGGGACTGACTTTAGCTACGCAAGACTGGGTTGATATGATAGCCAATTGCGTAGGCTGGAAATTTGATGTGAGTGATTACAGAAAGGTTGGAGAGAGGATTTATAATCTGGCTAGAGCTTTCAATGTAAGAGAAGGATTGACAAGGGCCGATGACACTCTCCCGAAACGAATATTAGAAGAACCGCTTCCTGAAGGTCCGGCGCAAGGGCATGTCGTGGAGAAGCTGGATGAGATGTTGGATGCTTATTACAAATTTCGAGGATGGGATAAAAATACTGGCAAACCAACCCCTGAGAGGCTTAAAGAGCTTGGGCTAGGTGATGTAGTGGATAAGATATAGAGGGAAGGGGGTCAACTATGATTTCCGTTTCTGAAAGGCCCTGGCTTAAAAACTACAAGTTGGGGCCGTATAAGCTTCCACAGACAAGAGAGCCCTATTTAGAGATAACTGTTAACAGCATTCTGGATGCTACAGCAGCTGAATTTCCTGACAATATTGCCTGTTCTTTTATGGGGAATGAAATAACCTATAATGAGTTGAACCTTCTTACGGATAGCTTGGCAGCTTCTCTTGCAGGCCTAGGGGTAAAAAAGGGCGACAAGGTAGCCACTATCCTTCAAAACTGCCCGCAGTATATCATAAGCGATTTCGGGATATTAAAAGCAGGAGCCACACATGTTCCTTGCAGTGTGCTACACAAAGAAGCTGATTTAATATATGAAATTGGCGACTCAGGAGCTGAGACGGTAATCTGTACTGATGAATGTTTTGCTCTTGTTGATTCGATAAAGAATAAAACAAAGATCAAGAGGGTCATTGTTACATCTCTTATGGATTACTCATTGGAGAAGCCGGGGAAAAAACAGATACCAGGCACATACCAACTTCGTGATCTGATAGAAAATCATGAGCCAGGGCCCCCGGAGGTCGAAATCGCTCCGAAGGAGGATCTAGCCATTCTCGTATTCACAGGCGGTTCTACTGGATTACCAAAGGGTGTGATGCTAACTCATTACAACCGTATAGTAGCTATAAGTCTTCTTGCTTGGTATTCTGAGCCCTTAAAGGTAGGGATTAGGGGCAAGACTTCTATCATAATACCTATCCCGATGTTTCATCAGTACGGACATCTTATGATGCACTTTGCCGTTTATTGGGGTCTCAAGATATACCAGATTCCTGATCCAAGGGATATTGATATGTTACTCAAGTTGCTCACAAAATATCGCCCCTTTATGTGCGTATGTGTACCGACTCAGTACGCAAAGCTGATTTTGAAAGGACTTGGAAGAACCAATACCAT
Source organism: uncultured Desulfobacteraceae bacterium (assembly GCA_964452575.1). GTDB lineage: Bacteria > Desulfobacterota > DSM-4660 > Desulfatiglandales > Desulfatiglandaceae > CAYVMN01. The sequence continues at coordinate 13,413 of CAYVMN010000058.1, forward strand.
GTTCATGTCTGGTGCATCTGCCCTCGCTCCAGAAATTGCCCAGAGATTTAAGCAGCAAACTGGTGTGCCAATAACGGAGGCCTATGGTCTGACTGAAACGGGCGGAGGTACCCACATCAACCTTTCATCTTTTTCAAAGACTACCGGCTTTATGCCTTTCGAAAAATTAGGTTCCATTGGGGTGCCAATGCCAGATACAGACGTCAAGATCCTAGATCTAGAGACTGGTGAGGAAGCCCCTCCTGGAAAAGAGGGGGAACTTTATGTTCGCGGGCCGCAGCTTATGAAGGGTTACTGGCCTGAACCAGGGAAGGGATTGGTGAATGGGTGGCTACCTACCGGTGATGTCGTAAAAATGGACGATGATGGGTATTTCTACATAACAGACCGAGTTAAGGACATGGCCAATGTTTCTGGTTTGAAGGTCTATACCAGGCTAGTCGACGACGTCCTTTACGAGCATCCAGCAGTCGCCGATGGTGTGACGATAGGGATTCCAGACCCCGAACGCCCAGGGAGCGAAAGGATAAAGGCCTTTATAGTATTGAAACAGGATAGAGAGGGCAAAATAACCCCAGAAGAAATAATCAGCCATTGTAGGGATAAACTCCCCCCCTATGCGGTTCCCAAGTCCATTGAATTCAGAAAAGAATTGCCTCTCACGGTAACTGAAAAACTCTTTAAAAGGCAGTTAAGGGAAGAGGAGATAGCTAAGATGAGAGCGAACGGAGAATTGTGATTCTAACAGTAGAGGAGAACAAAGTTGCCAACTTATGAGGACTTGGAGGAAAATATAATTATAACTGATTTATGTACAGCTTGCGGGGCGTGTCTTTTGGCATGTCTCAATTCTCATATCGATTTTATTGATGAAAGGCCGAAGAGGTCTGAAAAGAAACTAGACTGTGTAAACTGTAATACATGTTATCATGCCTGCTACATGCTCAGGCGAGGCTTGATGGTAAATATAGAGTCCAGCATTTTTGGGCGGAACAAAAAGGAGAATCTCGGGATATATAAGCGAATTCTTGCTGCAAGAACAAGAGATCAAGACATTGAGAAGGCTTGTCAAGATGGTGGAATTGTAACCTCTCTCTTAATTCACGCTTTAAATGAAGATCTTATTGACGGAGCTTTAGTTGTCGGACGACACGGATGGATCCCAATAGCCTTTATAGCAAAAACTAGAGCTGAGCTTATTTCTTCGGCAATGACCAAATATGGGGCAACACCTATACTAAAAGAGCTTAGATCTGCTGTAGTGGATCACGGTCTCAGCAGAATTTGCATTGTAGGCTCACCCTGTCATATCCAATCCATAAGATATCTCCAACACAAAAGTCTTCCATTAGCCTCATCGGTAATATTTACGATAGGCCTGTTCTGCCGTGAAAATTACCGCTTCCAATGCATAGAAGAGAAGGTAACCGAAAGCGGGCTGAGGATCGAAGATGTGGATAAGTTCGACATCTCTGATGAGTTCAACATATGGGTAAGGGGTAAGAGAGTCTGCTATCCTATAACTACAGCGAAAAACTGGGTTCCAAAGCACTGTCTTATTTGTGAGGATTTCACCAGTGAACTAGCAGACATATCCATTGGCAGTGCGGGCTCATTGGCAGGATGGTCAACGGTCATCGTCAGAACCAGGGAGGGCGAAGATGTATTCTCTCGGGCTCAAAACGCAGGGATTGTAGAAAACCATCCAATAGAGAATTTGAGTAAAATACAGGAGCTTGCCTTTAGGAAGCGAGAGCAGGGGAAATACACCGCTAAGATCTTAAGTCTAAAAGAAAAAGGACTCCAAAGGAGCGAGATCGCCTCTAAGCTGAGCATTTCGGAACAGGTTAGCAAGAGATTGAGACTTTCAGAAGAGTGGTGGTCTTACAGACTTGAAGGATTTTGATGTCTGAAGCATATCCCGTCTCGAGGTTGTTATTTTGATTCTTTTTTGTGCAAGCGCTGATATTAATTTTTCTTTTGAGGATTCAAACGAGGAATATCTTCAAATTATCAATAATTCGTGGGACGAGAGTAAGAGAAAATTGGGGAGATCTTGGCTGAGGAGAAGATTGGTGTACCCCTTGTGTAACAAAGAGTGAAATGGTTGGCCCGGGAGGGAAAAAGTATTTCGGTGATGAAGATTATTTACGGCATTTGCGAGCCCGAAGGCAATCAAATCTAAAGAGAATAAGCGCTACAGATGAAATTTGACCGGTTTAGAATAGTCTTATGAGCAAGGAGACAGTAAAAGAAATAACCGTGCGGTTTCATACACTCTTGCGTGAAATAGTGGGGAAGGACTGTATTTGCTTGGAAGCGGAAGATTTGGGGGATGCCGTGAAGCAGTTGGAATTGGAATTTGTGTCACGATTTCAGGAACAACTTGTAGAATATGGAATAGGGCGAATTTTTCCGCTTCAGGATCATTGTCTTCTGCTTCTTAACGGCCGCTCAGTCAATAGGCAGGAGCTAAGTCAAATAGAGTTAGACAAAGGAAATATTCTACATGTTTTTCTTGCCGTCGCTGGGGGATAGAAACCCGGGCAGATCAGTCAGTGCCAATCGACCCAGGGAATTTGTCCCAGGGCGCTGAACCCCATTGTTTGGACAGCATGAACGCTCATATAAGCTCTGAAAATAGATAAGCATAAAGGCATAAGGCTCTCCGAGCAAGAGGATGAGGCAGACGTTAAATATATATAAATCTCATCAGGTGTTAAATCGCCAAGAGCTTAAGGATCTTTCTCCACTGAATTCCAATAAACTTCACGCCCTAATTGACTGTAGGCTTAGAGGCGGTAGGCCAAAGGCGGACACCAAATGCCATGCCTGAAATGTATTTTAGTGACTCTGTTGCAGGCGTAACCGGCTGAATTGCTTGAGTCATTTAATGAATCTCAAAGGGGGTTAATGATGAGCAAAAAGGTAATAGTTGTTGGAGGAGGCATAGCCGGTCTTTCAGCCGCTGCTAGACTCAAGGTAAGAGGTTACGATGTCACTGTACTTGAGGCCGAACATGAGGTTGGCGGGCGGATGCGCTCTCTAAAATGGAATGATGCATGGTGGGATCTTGGGGGTGTCCAGGTCTCAGAGGCAGGTGTAGAGTTGCACGCTATAGCTGATGGGCTTGGGCTTACTCCCCGAAGGCACCCGTATCGGGGAGGCGTCGTGGATTTTGAACTCTGGAGAGAAGATAAGAAAAAGGCATACTATTTCAATGCGACGAACGTGAAAGGATGGCCTTTCTATGGAGCAATGAGTTTGATTGGAAAACTGCGGATGCTCAAATTACTTCCTGAGCTGAGCACGCAATACAAGATCAATAAAAAGAATAATGCCCACTCCTCCGACAGCTGGTTAGGTGCTTGGGCTGATGACGAATCAATTGAAACGTGGCTGTCACGGAAGAACTGGGAGATACTCGAGTACTTCTTTGAGCCGTGGATGGAGAAAATGTGCAGTCAACAGCCATTCGAGGTATCCAAAGGAGCACTCATTTTCCTATTTACAAAGCATTCGGGTGTAAAGACCCTCACCTGGGACGAGGGAATCGGCCTTGTCCCTCGAACACTTAGTCAACATCTCAAATGTATCACCAATGCAAAGGTGACAAAAGTAGACGTGAGCAAGCGACCGATACCTGTCGAATGGATTGTTGATGGTGAACCCTTTAAGGACAAAGCTGATGGAGTCATTATAGCCACTCAGGGGAATATGGTACTCCAATTCATTCAAGGGCTTGATAAAGACCGTACAAAATTCTTTGAAGGTGTACGGTATCGCCCCTATGATAGAGCCTATTTCAAGCTGAACCGTGATATTCGGCCCTTAGGAACGAATTACCGTTATTTCACTCGTAAGGATGATCCAGAACTGGTCATGCTAAGCCAAGGGGGTATGACGGAAAGTGCAAAAGGGAAATCCTTTTTCTTTGGGAAGCTGCGTTGCCAGGCGATGTTGAGGCAAAGACGTAACAATTACACAGCAGATCAGGCACTTGACGAGCTGCAGGAATCCATGACGAGATGGGTCCCCGAAGTCGTTGAGGCCATCGACGATCGGTTCATATGGCGTTGGGATCACGCGTTGGCATGCTTCTATCCTGGTTATCTCAGGAAACTAGATAGATTTATGCACGAGTTATCCCCCATAACTGCTGTAGATTTTTGTGGTGATTATTTATCCTATACTACTACAGATTCAGCTTGTGTCAGCGGATTAAATGCCGCGCATCGTCTGCATAACCGCCTGGAAAAGTCGTAGTTTACCGTTGATCTCCTGCTTTCTACTTAATTTGGATGCCTTTAGGAATACATAAAATGACTTAAGACATAGTAGGCAAGAAAATACTTTTTCCTCGGGTACTATTCCCGTTCGTCCCTGCGTACTTGTTGGATGGATCAGAGTTAGGCCATTGATAACTGAAGGCGTCTTTACTGGATCTTAATCAGTTTTGCACATACTGCCCATGGAATCAACAGCGTACGCAATCAGAGTCATCAGCGATAAATGCACTGGGTGCGCTCTCTGCATCAGGGAATGCCCCATTCATGTAATCACCTTGACTGGAGTAGCAGGCAATAAAGAGGTTTTTATAAAGGACGGTTGCACCTATTGTGGAGCCTGTGTGAGTAAGTGCTGCTTTAAAGCAATAGAATTGACTCAAAGCCGTGGGGCGATAATTAAACATAAGTGTGCTATCCAAAAAGGGTCTGGACATATTAGTAATAATTTAGAAACGAGTATGACCAAGTGCTATTCGTGTGACGTGGCTTCATAGGTAGCAGGTGGAATACTTAGGATACTTAGGCTTATGAACATTCCAATAAATATCCAGTGGAGAGCCTCCTCAGGGAGGCAAAGCTTTATCAGCTCCTTGAAGGGTCAGCTAATTTTTATAGATGGTCATTGGCCCCGATGCCTTGAGATGCAGAAAGGCGAAGAGAAACTAAAACCAGTAAATGTCTTTTTATTGGGCAAGCTCAGGTTTCGCCCACATTGACGATAGAAGCCAAATGTTATGACGCCTACCCAATCAAAAGTTGTTGATACTTTGGATCGATACATCGGATGGATAGTGTCTCTCGTCGCTTTGATTATGTTCCTTTATCATATGTTCATTGTCTGGTATCCCATATTCGGAGAACATATGAACCAGAATGCACATCTGGGCTTCTGTCTGGTATTACTTTTTTTCTATTGGTCGCGACATGCAACCAGGCTTTGGAAGAAAATTTTGAATTTGCTGGGAGTACTGGTGAGTCTGGCACTCGTTCTTTACATGGCCTATCATTATGAAAGATTGACCTTTGAAGCGGGTTGGCCGCAACCCTGGGATATTGTTGTAGGTATATTGTTGATCATCATAGTCATAAGTTCCACATGGAAGTGTTTCGGGGCAACTTTTCCTATTATGGTCTTTGCCGCTATTGCTTATGCCCTCTGGGGTCATCACATTAAGGGAATCTTTAGTCATCCCTATTTGGAATTTGGTTATATCGTATCCAGTTTTAGCGTCGGATTTCAAGGTATCTATGGGATACTGCTCAATATTTCCGTTAACATGCTTTTTTTATACCTTGTTTTTGGTGCACTCTTTGAGGCAACGGGTGTCACAGAATTTTTTCTGGAGTTTGGCAAGCTTATGAGCCGCTATATGCGTGGGGGACCTGGTCATAATGCGACTTTTTCGAGTACTTTTGTCGGGATGGTCAACGGAGTAGCAGCTGCCAATGTAGCCATAACGGGTTCCTATACCATACCTGCTATGAAGAAATCGGGATTTAGAGGAGAAATTGCGGTGGGCGTTGAGGCCATGGCCTCCACTGGGGGCCAATTGACCCCACCGATAATGGGGGTAGCGGTCTTCGTCATGGCCGGATTTTTGGGAGTATCTTATGGGGATCTTATGCTTAAAGCGTTGGTGCCGCGATTGCCTACTACGCAGTGGCAGTTCTAGGTGTTTTTCTAATTGCATTCCGTGAGGAGGTTCCCAAAGGTAAAGACATCCCAGATAAGAGGACCTTGTTAACAGGCGTACCTGTTTTCGTGTTGCCCATGGGGCTATTGACTACGGTCTTACTCCTTCATTACTCTCCTGGGTATTCAGCTTTTTTGGGGATAGTATGCCTGCTCTTCGTCTCCTCCCTTCTACGAAAAACAAGACCTTCCTTGGAATTGTTGGGAAAGAGTCTGGTTTCAGGTGCGGTGTTGGGAGCAAAAATTGGTTTAGTTTGTGCCTGCCTTGGCATTTTTGTAAAAAGTCTGACTTTCACCGGCGCTGCTACCAAACTGAGCCTCTTTATTACCACTATCTGTGGCGGGCGTCTTCTCCCGACTTTGATCCTCACTGGGTTTCTTTCAGTCTTACTAGGAGGCTCTTTACCGAGTGTGGTTGCTTATATCATGGTGGCCTTTGTATCTGCACCTATTCTTATGGAGATGGGTGTTGCTCCTATAGTGTCTCACTTTTTTGTATACTATTATGCGATTTTGGCCTCTGTCACGCCGCCAGTTGCTGGAGGTGCCATTGTAGGCAGCCAGATTGCACTTTGTAATTATATGAAAGCCTCTTGGGAAAGCATGAAGCTTGCATTGCCTTTTTTTCTGCTGCCTTTTTTTATTATTAATAATCCCGTCATGTTCTTAGAGGGAGAGAACGTTATCCCGGCAGTTCTTTGTCTGGTCGCATTGATGATAGCCATGTTTGCCACAACATGCTTCGCCCAAAGATATTGCTTTACACACACTTCTAAAGTGGAACATCCTCTCTTTCTTTTGGCCTCGCTTCTGGCTACTTGGTATGGCCTGTATTCTCAAAAAGTGTTTTTGATAATGGCTTTAATATTAGTATTTGGCCTGTTGGCCAATCAATGGCGGAAAAGGAAAGTTGAGATGACGGAAGAACCCTTATTGTCAACAGCATCTGCAGGGGTCTCCCTTTATGAATATCGGGAAGGAGGTGGTAATGGGCAAGTTTTGAATTCATAAATGAGGGATTTTTCTGGAGAGTATTGCCTATTGGAGTACAAAGGGGTCTTTGTTGAAGACCGCGTAAGTGAATAAATTACAAACGAAAACATGATTCCGCGCAAGAGAGTCTATTAAATGGTCAAAAAGCTCGCTCATGGGGGAGAATAGAGATTCATTAATGGAAACGAGATGGTGATCTATCTAACACAATGAAAGGAGGAAATTATTATGAAAAGAATCATTTTATGTCTTGGCTCGGTTTTAATGATAGTCTTATGTTTTGGAGGTGTCCTTTATGCGGCGGGGGAGAGCAAAAAGCCCGTGGAAGTTGTTATTATGACAACTCCTTTTGGCACACCCATGTATAACGAAGGAACAGCTTACGAACAAGTCTTTAAAAAAGCTGGCTCCTGGGTTCATATTAAACACCAGGAAACACCGGGGGCTTTTTATATGTACCAGTATATACCTAAGAACCGCGATAAAATGATAGCTGGTGAGATAAGTCAGACTATAGCCACTAGCGCAGCGACTGTAATACGATTTATTGCGGAAGGAAGGCCTCCTTTCAAAAACCCTTGGCCTACTACCAGAGCCCTTGTTTCAAGTGTTGGCTATGTGTTTTTCTTTTTGACCTTTGACCCTGAAATCAAGAGCCTTAGGGATCTTGTTGGAAAGCGTGTCGGGACGGCAAGTGCGGCCAGGATTTTTACAGGCAGGCTTTTTGATAGGCCCCTATTTGGAAAGGGTTTGGGTATATACGATAAGATAAAGTGGGCAGAACTTGGAGCCGAGGGATCTAAGGATGCCATCCTGGACGGTAAACTCGATGCCACCAAGCTTTGGTTTGCAGGAAGATTAGAAGTAGATGAAGACGGGAACCTTTATGTTCCTGCAATCGCGCCCTCTGCGCCAACCATGGAATTACTGAGTTCTGGGAGAAAATACTATTTTTTGCCAATTGAGGCCGAGTGGATTAAGAAAGGTTTTGATCCTTCCAAGGATGAAGAAGTATGGCCGGCCCTGGTTAAAAAGGGGGCTATGAAGGGGTTGGATCAAGATATCCCAGCCCTAGTCGGGCCTGCAGTGATCCAATGCGATTCAAGCCTCCCAGATGATGTTGTAGAGGAAATAGTAAGGGTACGGCACGAATATAGAGACGAATTTGCTAAATATCATGCGCAGTTAGCCTTTCTGCCAAAAACACCGTATCCATTAGGAACCCCCAAAGAATATATTCATCCGGGTGTTATTAAGGCGATGAAAAAATTGG
>CAYVMN010000059.1:0-21439 GCA_964452575.1 uncultured Desulfobacteraceae bacterium
TTTGAGGCCAAGGTGGCAACCGAAATGTCGGAGTTCCTGAATCGCTTTGATCCTGACCGCGACGGATTCTGGCTGGCCAAACAGGACGAGGAAATCATCGGCTCAATCGCCATCGACGGGATAAAGGCGAATAGCCATGGCGCACACCTCCGATGGTTTATCGTCGACCCTGATTATGCAGGAAAGGGGATCGGGAGCCTTCTCATCGGCGAGGCCCTGGAATTCTGCAGGAAACTGAACTTCCGCCGCGTTTATCTATGGACCTTCAAGGGTCTGGATCCTGCCCGGCATCTCTACGAAAAAAACGGATTTAAGATGTGCAAGGAGCATGAAGACACCCAGTGGGGGGTGAGTGTCCTGGAGCAGATGTTTGAACTAAAGCTATGAGAGGTGGATTTGAAGGGGGTACTCTTATGAATTGGATAGAGGAAATTATAAGGGAGTTCATTGACCATTCGCCTGAAAACACCTTGAAGAACAACGACAACGACAGGGCCTTTGAGACTCCCCTTGTTGGTTTTTCAAGGGGAGATGATCCACTCTATGGGGCCTACAAGGATCATGTTGGGCCCTTTTATTTGACACCTTGGGAGATATTCAGTGTCACCTTCCGGCTCTTCGACGTAAGGCCTGAGGAACTCACTGTGATCAGCTGGATCCTCCCTCAGGGCAAACAGACAAAGGCCGATAACCGAAAAGAGAAGTTTTACCCCTCGGAGCGATGGGCAAGGGCCCGCATATTTGGTGAAGAGGTCAATGTGAAACTACGAAAACATATGATGGCATCTCTTGGAGAAAAAGGATACCAGGCAGTGGCACCCTCTCTCGCCCCACAGTTCAGCATGAGGATCTCACCCAAATACGGGTTTGCCTCCACCTGGTCCGAACGGCACGCAGCTTACGCAGCAGGGCTCGGAACCTTTGGCCTTTGCGATGGCCTGATCACTCCAGTTGGAAAGGCAATGCGAACAGGGTCTGTGGTTGCCCGAATCCAGATTCCTCCAACCCCAAGGCCCTACACTGATCACCATGAATACTGCCTCTTTTTTACCGACGGCATATGCAAGAAGTGTATCTCACGATGCCCGGTGGGGGCCATCACCGAGAAGGGGAAAGATAAGCCCACCTGTTTTCGGCACCTTTTCCCGGTCACCAAAGACTACGTGACATCCACATACAAATTCGATGGGTATGGCTGCGGTCTTTGCCAGACAGGGGTTCCATGCGAGTCAAAGATACCCACAAGGCAGGATGTCAAAGCAGACGATTCTGTGTAAGGAACTTGTCCACCGCATTTTCAACATAACTTCTTATCCTACCGGCCTAAAGGAAGTCTCCTGAGAAAATCTCTAACCTTCTCAGCCATGCGCCCCGCGTCACCCTCTTGCCTTCCCTTCCCCGGCAAAAGCCCTTTCAGTGCCTCCGGCTCTTTGATGGCCTTTTCCAGTGTGTCCTGGACAACAGCTTTGAGATCTGGAGTAAATTGCGGCGATGAGAAACTGCCTGTAACCAAGATAGGGACTGTAATTCCCGACCGTTGTGCCGTGTCTCCCTGCCCTCTTATCCTCCCCATAAATTTGGGCTCTATCCTGAAATCCAGGGTCTCTTTGACCAGATCAGCCTTGCCTTTGGCCAATACGCGTACCAGCGGTGATGAGAGTGTCGTTCCGGGGGTGTTCACAACCCCGTTGGTGATGGTGAATGGAGAATGAAGCTTACTAAAGTCCGTCCGGGGCTTTTTCCCGCCTTCCCCGGCGAGACCGAAGGCGACTTTCACATTTCTGACCATGTCCGCAAGGCCAATACCCCTAATGGCGCCGTTATTAAACAGGAAGTCACCCTTTCCATTGAGGGTTGGCTTGATCTTTTCCGGATCATCCCCTTCCATGGTGATATCCAGGTTAATCCTTGCTGTCCCCTCCAGAAAATCCTTCTTCAAGACGTCATTGAGAAGGGGCTTAACCTGAATACCCTTTGCCTCAAGAGTCAGTTGGGTCTTCGGGGTGTCCTGGCGCACGTCTAAGCTCGCCTTAGACGAGACATCACCCTGATAGAGCTTCATGGTGAGGGGATTGAGGCGCAGGGTACCGTTTTTGCCCACGACCTTTAAGGTAAGCTCCTGGATCTTGGCTCCATGTGCCTTAAGCTCCCCGATGCGGACACTGCCGTCCAGGATAAGTTTTCGAAGACCGCTATAATCAGCCCTTTTCTTTTCAGAGGTCGGCGCCTTGGCCTTCTCCTTGGCCTTGTCAGTTTCCTTCTCACCGTGTGGAGGCAGATAGCGATCCAGGTCGATTTTATCCAGATTGAGATTGAACGCCAGGTCAGGTTTGCTGAAATCCTTGGCCTGAGCCGAAAAACTGAGCTTTGATTGGTCGAGCTCCAAAACCCCCTCTGAAATGGATACCCTCATCGGATCTCCCTTTATGTTGGCACTCAGAGCGACGCTGTTCAGGGCTGCAGGATCAGCTGTCTTTATTGGAAAGTCCTTGCCCAGTTCCTTTAGGAGTTTTCTCGGGGAAAATGGAGAAACCTTCACGGCCAGGTCGAACTCTTGACGCGATGTTGGCTCAATGATTTTACCTTTTAGATGTACACCCAATTCCTTCAAGGCCTTGAGGCTGAAATTAAGGGGCAAGGTCCCCTTTCCTGGCTCTTTGCCAATGGGGCCCAGATTTCCCTTCAACTCCAATGGCTGCCCATCCACGTCGGCCGAAAGGGCAAGTTGGATAGGTCGATCCAGGGAGACGTTTTCGAGAGTGAGATTTATATCCTTGATCTCCTTCCTCTCTCCCTTGGTGTCGTCGATCCAAAGGAGGGCCCCTTTCTTGATGGCAAATTCACCAACGCCAAGACTTTTGATCGGGAGTTTGTCTCCAGGCTTTTCCTCCTGGGGCTTGGCAGACGGCTTTCCCAGCCCCTCCCAGTTTGTTCGACCACTCTTGTCCTTCTCCAGGACGATGCGTGGACCTTCCAGGATAAAGCGTTTTACCTGGATGTCCTTAGTAATGAGGGGGAGAAGCTTTACCCTTGCCTCAAAAAACTTCACACTCGCGAAATCCTTTTCTTTAAAGCCAGGGGGATTTCCCATGTGAAGGTCAGAAAAAGAGATCCCGGCCCAAGGAAAAAGGGAGAGGTCCAGATTCCCTCTTATATTAAACGGTCTTCCGGTGGCCTCGGAGATCTTCTTTTCGATTTCGGGTTTGTATTTCTCCACATCCACAAACATAGGGATAACCAGAAGCGCCACGATAATGAGTACAATGAGCCCACCCAGTACGAAGAATAGCCATTTGATTGCTTTCATGAGTTACCTCCTACCCCCACATCCTGAAAGGCCGGCTCAATAATACAGCATGGGTCTTTTTGACCTGGGGGATTTCTATAGATGTCTGCTTACGATGGGGAGAAAGGCAGAGGAGAGAGGGCTGCCTTACCGAGACTAAGGTACCCAGTTTGTAAGACAAAGAATCAGCCGAGAGCGGCTTTTACCTGCTCAGCGATCTGCCTGCAGTAGCCTTCCGTTAGATCTTCAGTCGGTCCCTCAACCATCACACGGCAGACATTCTGGGTCCCGGAATAGCGCACCAGAATGCGGCCCTCCCCACCCAGTTTTGATTCGACCTGCTTAATTACCTCTACTATCCTGGGCACGGTGGAGATTTCTGGCTTGCTCTTGACTTCAACATTGATCAGCTTTTGCGGAAGAATCTCCATCATTTTCGCCAGTTCTGAAAGGGGCTTCCCTTCTCTTATCATTGCAGCAATAAGCTGCAAGGCTGAAAGGATGCCATCGCCTGTCGTGTGGTGATCAAGGAAAATAATGTGACCCGATTCCTCACCCCCTATAACTGCGCCCAAGCGCTGCATGTCCTCAAAGACATAGCGGTCACCGACCTTAGAGGCGTGGTGTCTAAAACCGTATTTCTTGCACGCTAGGGTGAGACCGAGGTTGCTCATCACCGTGCTGACTACTAAATCGTTTTTCAGCTTTCCTTGGTCTTTGAGTGCCTTTGCGCATATAATCATGATCTGATCCCCGGTGATTTTGCGCCCTTTTTCATCCACGGCAATGAAACGGTCGCCGTCCCCATCGAAGGCAAGGCCGATGGCGGCACCGATCTCCACCACCCTTTTTTCTAGATCCTGAGTATACTGCGAACCGCAATTTTTGTTGATATTAAGCCCATTAGGATTGTCGTGAATCACCTCCACATCGGCGCCCAATTCCATCAAAACGGCAGGGGCCACCTTATAGGTAGCGCCGTTGGCTGCATCGATTACGATCTTCATGCCTTCCATTGATATATCGCGAGGGAAGGTGTTTTTCAGGAAAACCATGTACCTCCCTGGGGCATCCTCCATTGGGTAGGCCCGGCCCATCTCCTTTGCCTGGGGTGCCATCTGAAGAAGTTCCCCGCCAAAGATAAGATTTTCAATAACCTCTTCCTCCCCGTCTGACAATTTAAGGCCTTTGCCGGAAAAGATCTTAATGCCGTTGTCCTGATACGGATTGTGAGAGGCGGAAATCATGACACCCGCATCAGCGCAGACGCTTTTGACAATAAAGGCAACGCCAGGCGTTGGCAACACCTGGACCAAATAGGAAATGCCCCCCATTGAGCTGATGCCGGCCGCAACAGAACTCTCTAACATGTAGCCTGAAATGCGGGTGTCCCTGCCGATGATCAACCTGGACCGATGGTTTACCTTCTTGAACACCTTGACTATGGCCTGCCCGACGGAAAAGGCAGTGGCAGCATCCATCGGATACCGGTTGGCCTCTCCCCTGATTCCATCTGTACCAAATAGTCTACCCATTTTCACGCTTCCCGAACGAAATGAATTCAAGGGCTCATTTCCCTGAACAACTGCAATGTCGGCAACACCGCTGCCGCCTGCCGACAAAACCCCTGAACGATCTGTTCAAGCCACAGCGTACCCGCTTGAGAAACCTCGTTCGGCAAGCTCTTCACTAGTTCCACGTAGTTTCCATCATTTCTTTCTTTGTGATCAAGAAATGCCGTAAGAAAACGGTCTCGGTATTCAAGGCCAGCACGAGCGGCCACGGCTGAAGTGAACAACTCACAGACATGGTGGATCTTATCGTACAACTCGCGTTTGCCCTCAGCGGTTTTCCCTTCAAGTCCATATTTCTCAATGACAGAGGGCATCTTATCAGCCATGGCCTTTAGCCGCCTGATACGTTCCTTCTGGGCCAACTTCAGCTTCTCGACCGCGCCGTCATAGATCGCCCTTCCAAATTCCTGACCAACAAAAAATGCCTTACGTACATGGATGTACCATTGCTCCAAGGCCATTAGATTGGCAATATAGTGAATATTTTTCTCCACAATACGGTGCAGGCCCAAATAGAGATTTGGAGACAATTTGGTCACTATACCCCGGTGAGATTTACCAACGACTAATTTGTTCTCTTCGGCCACGTCGGTTCTCAGAATCGTGCCAGCAGCCACTACGTTTCCGTAACCTATTCTCACCGGCCCTACAATGCCCCCCTGCCCGCCAAGAAAGATCCGGCGCTGGTTCAGCATGACGCCCCGGGGGACATCACCGATAAGCGAGGCGGTGGTCTTGTCTCCATCAGGTGTGAAGTTGAAATGGACGTATGAACTTCCGACTTCGCTGTGATCTTCGCGGCTGGTTCCACCCGCCATCAGGCAGTCACAGAAGTTGATCAAGCTCCCAAGGGTGACGAAAGGAAAGAGGATCGTCTGCTTTAGCCCAACGCAGTGGGCGCCGTTGGCCTGTTCCTCCAGAATGCAGCCTTCGCGAACGTGTGCGCCGAGGCCCATGCTCGCCCTTTCAAGGAAAACTGCCTTCTTGAAATACCCCCCTTTCAATTCAACCCCAGGACCCACCTGGCAGTCTTGAATGGTTACCGGGCCTTCATAGCCCAATTGAGCGCCCGGTCCAATCACCGTTTGTTCTCCATAAATGCGGCACCCAGGATAGATCTTGACCCCATTGCCTGAGATTTGATCGAGTTTGACTTCTTCGCCGACATCAAGGGCCAACGGGTTGGGAATGCTTACACCTTTACGGATCAGATCAAAGATCTTGTCTTGGTTCCTGGGTCTCAGTTCCATCTTTTTCTCCCAACGGGGGATGTCACACCCTAAAGCACGAAAATCCACTTCCTACGCATATATCTTTTGGTAGGCCGTGGATTTCTTGATCTTCTTGCGAGATGTATTTTTCTATCACTATTGATCGAAATAATAGAGTCACTTTTTATAAGAAGCCAAATATTTTGTCAAGCCCTTAGCGAAGGCCGACTTGGCAATATCGAGTCGACCGAGAAAGAGGTTTAATTGTGTCCGGAAAGAGTTTTTATGGAATAAACAAAGGCGCGAAGTCGTCAGGGTTTTTATATGGTCACGCACCGGGATATTGGGTTGGGTTATTCAAATTCGTCGGTTTCTTTAATCGAATAAAAGAGGGATAAACATTCTTTTTTCATAAGATCTGGGGCCTCTCTCAGGAGGTATTCTTCAGCCTCATGTCTTAAAAGCTCTGCTTTTCTTTCCAATCTGTTCAATTTTTGGATCACACCATGCTCTTTTAACATGGCTTTGACCGTATGAAAAACCCTCTCACTGCCGTAAAGCAGTGTGCCTTCGTGAAGGATCTTGCAGGCTACCATATTCTTGAAGGTATCAAACTTCATTTGTCCTCTTACGTGGTTCAATCTTTTTATGACATAATCAATCTCTTCCCTGAGGTGAGGGGTGTTCAGGAGCCTGTATTTTACTTGGTAAATAGTCTCATCAAGTCTTTCTACGAGTCTCTCGGGAAACAGGTCATCCACAATAACAACCAGGTCCATATCTGATCCCTTTACCAATTTCCCTGTGCTTCTCTCCTCACGAGGGACATCGTGCGCCATGTTATGGACAATGTCTCCTGCCAAGATACAACACACCTGATCATTCATACGGAGATCATCTACACACCACTCCATGAGGGTTGACAAGGTGTTGTAAGCCAATTCTGACTTCTCTTTGCTCACTTCCTTAATGTGTGCAGAGATTTGCTTTGCCCTCTGGTTAAGAGAGGATGGGTTTTTGGCAAGACCCACTACCGAATAGGTCAAAAACTCCCTCCGAATGGAAGGAGAAAGACGGGCAAATCCCCCAATGCTCTGATCGAGCCTCAAATATCTGTCGCCTAATTTGCGGATGCTCGATTTTTCCGAGAGATTACAGGTACGCCACAGCTCAAGTTCATTTGCTTTGGTTTCATCCCATATTTCGGACCCTGTGAGCGGCCCTTTTTCCTTGATGAGTTGTAGGATTTCCGCTTCCATAACCCAATGCAGCCCTTCGGCCGCAGCCAAGACAGTGGCCAGTGTCCCCCGCCTCCAGTTATCTTCAGGCGGGATCCTCGACAGGTTTCGGTGAACTCCAAATCCTGACGTCTGAAACCTTATTGCCAATGAGACAAATTGGTCAACTTAAATAAAACATATTCACATCTTGCGGAGAAGTCATCAACTGGGAGCCGATTTTTCCCCGGTCACCAGGGAATTGTGTGATAGTTGCATAGGCAAACGCCTCAAAGACCTTGCTTTCAGTCCAGAAAAGGATAAGCTGGATTATATCTCACCATAAAGTTTAAGCTATAAAAAAAGGATTGTCAATATCGTGTGTTTTCCGTTGACACACGAAGGGGCCTCCTCCTAATATAGGAGACTCATTAAAGGACTTAATTCTATCATTACTTACCTCAGGGCATAAGCCATACCCTGGAGTGATTTCATCCTATCCAAGATCTGCGAGAGAGGGCTGAGCTGGGGCTACCTCAGGAATGATTCCTAATAACGTATGGCCAAGACAAGGACGGAAAAGCAAAGGATCAAGCGGAAGGCGAAACAGCAAAAACGCCGGCAAAAGGCGACCGCCTCCTTCCATAGGGAAAAGGCTGATTTCTTCTTTTTTGAGGCCATGTGGCACAAGGATACCGGCAGATGGGACAAGGCCCTATCCTGTCTGGAAAAGGCCTCCCGACTTGACCCCAAGAATGATGAATGCTTTCAGGAGATGATACGTCTCGCCTATAAGACCAATAGGCCCGACTTTGAAATCAAGGCCCTCCTGGGGCTATACAATAACAATCGCGTAGGTTTCGATCAAATAGAGCTTTTATGCAACTTGCTGATAGGTGAAGGTAGATACCAACAGGCATTGGGGATAATTGAAGAGACCTTACCGCGTCTAGCAGGAACAAGAGGCCGAACAAAGAAATTGTGCCTAGACTCTCTCCTAGGATGCCAAAGGCGTTGCCAGCATCTCTTGCAGGCAAAGAAAAGGGCACTGGCCGACGCAGGGCCGGAAGACAAACATCCACTTTCTACCAAACCTTTAAGGCCTGCAGAAAATAAGATGAAAAGGGTGGCAGGCGCTGAGCCATGTCCGGAGAAAAAACCGCTCCCTGAGATTCCCGTAACCTTTCAGGTAAATCCACTGCCCCTGGAACAGGCCATAGGAGACGGCCAGTTCAGTTTCAGTTCCGTCGGAGAATATGAACTTACCCTCTTCGGATATGGTATTAGGCTCAAGGAGAGCTTTGAGAGCCTGATCTGCCTTGGCAGTCTCAGCGATGTCCGGTCGTTTTGGTACCAGGAGGAGACTGCAAAAAAGGTTTTGAAGGTCTTTCGTGGTCGTGCCCTCCTTACCGATGAGGTAGGTTTGGGTAAGACCATTGAGGCCCTTATTGTGTTGAAGGAATACATCCAGAGGGGAATGGTGAGAAATGCCCTGATCTTGACACCTACCCCGCTTGTGAGCCAATGGAAGGAGGAACTTTGGACCAAATTTGCTCTCAACTTTCCTTCTACCGATGATCAGGCATATCGCACCGGGGACAGGTCATTCTGGAAAGAGCCTTTTGTACTTTCCTCCATCAATCTTGCCAAATCAAAGAAGAACTTCTCAGCAGTGACCGAAAGGGAGTATGACATGGTCATCGTTGATGAGGCCCATCACCTGAAGAACCGAAACACCCTTAACTGGAAATTGGTCAATGCCCTAAAAAAGAGATTTCTGCTCCTTCTCACGGCCACCCCTGTAGAAAACAATCTTATGGAACTCTACAACCTGGTAACCCTTTTGAAGCCGGGGCAGTTAAAGACCGCCTCTGAGTTCAGAAAGGAGTTCATGACCAGGGGCGATCCAACTGATCCTCGAAACCGCAATCAGTTAAAAGAACTCCTCGGCCAAGTTATGATACGCAATACCAGGGCTGTAGCAAAAATCGACATCCCTCCTCGATTTGCTCACACCATCAAGGTCGAGCCCAGTGAACTCGAGCTGGATCTCTATGAAAGAATATCCACACTGATAAGAGAAATGAATGCAACTAACGGCGGAGGGCAGAGGTTTTTGTTGAAGACCCTTTTGGAAGAGGCGGGATCGTCGCCCCGAGCTGTAGGCCTTACCCTTTCCCATCTCCTCCAAAGACAGGACATGCCCTTGAGACATGAAAAGGAGATCCGGGGCATATGCAATATGTGCCGATCACTTGATGAGAGCAACAAAAACAAAATGCTCCTGAACCTGATCAAGGCATCTCCCGGGAGCGACAAGAAACTGGTCTTTGTCAAGTACCTGGGCACGCTAGAGCAGATATCAGAGTTCCTGGAATGGAACGGAATCTCCTGCGCCCTCTTCCATGGCCAGATGGACAACCGCAAGAAAGACGAACAGATTCAGGCCTTCAGAGAAGAAAAAGATATCCTGGTGACCACCGAGATTGGGGGAGAGGGCCGAAACCTCCAGTTCTGCCACCAAATGGTCAACTACGACCTTCCCTGGAATCCCATGAAGATAGAACAGCGAATTGGGCGTATCCACCGTATCGGTCAGGAAAAGGAAGTGGCGATATACAATCTCTGCGCCGCCGGAAGTGTTGAGGATTACATTCTGGAGATTCTGGACAAGAAGATCAACATGTTCGAAATGGTCATAGGAGAGATGGACATGGTTCTGGGCCGGATCATGAAGGATCAGGATTTCTCAGAAATGGTCTTCGATATCTGGATCAATTCTCGATCCGGGGAAGAGAGGGAAGAGGGCTTTAGTCAGCTGGGCAGCAGGCTTAGACACGCCAAGACCAGCTATCACAAGACAAAGCAGCTGGATGAGAAGCTCTTTGGAGAAAACTATGAGCTCTAATCCCGATCACGAACTGGATCAGTTTGCTATCCGTTTTTTTGAGAGTCAGGGGGCTGTCCTTGAACGAAACAACGACGGATTTGAAGCCCTCCTGCCAGAGCAAGTCTCGCAATTGCTCGGGACACCTGATCATATCAGACTAGAAAACAAATTGGATTCCGACGCGGTAGGGGTTTATTCAATGAGCTACGGCTCTCCTTTGCTCGAAAAGATGGTGGATGCGGCCTGTGCCCGGGTACCGATACTTGCTTGCGAGCTTGAGTTTGGCTACCTGAAGAGCCAGGGGTTTGACCGACTGATCAGTGAACAGTTCCTCTTCTTCAAGGCAGTTGGAAAGGTAGAATCTTCGGCAGCTATTAGGACAGATTACATTCTTCTCAGTTGCCGGTATCTGGCGCAGAGTGATGAACAAAAGCAAGGCCTGGTCCAACTTGTCTTTCACTGTGAGACAGGCGCCTCCATCCCCGGTATGGCGAAGATGATACCGAGTGTCTCCAGGAAGTTTAGGCCTCCCCCGAAATCCTTCTGGAAGGAATATATGCTCAAGGGGATTATAGGTGGTATTGAGGACCAATCAAGAGAAATATTGGCAGAAGAGGTCCGTTCCTTTGAACAAAGCATGAACAGGCGCTTCAGGAGGGACGTGATCAATCTGGAAGAGTATTACGATGCCCTTAAAAGAGAAATGGAGAAAAGGATCGAAAGGCCTGGCCTATCACAGGAAGTCATCACAGACCGGAAGACAAAAATAGGGCTCCTTCCCGATGAACTCGCGAGAAAGAGGGATGACCTGTTTAAGAAATACAGCATTCGGATCAAGGTAGAACCGTGCGCGGCCATGTTCATCAGAACACCTGCCAGGAAGGTCATTTACGGGGTATCGGTGGGAAAGAACAAGAGGAACCTATCTCTCACATATAATCCGGTGACCCGGTCAATGGATCCCATGGTCTGTCAGGGTTGTGGAAAGAGCACGTTAAGGGCACACTTTTGCGACCGGCTCCACCTCCTATGCGTCCGATGCAGCAAGAAATGTCCTATTTGTCAACCTTGAACGGTTTCCGATTATGTTGAGTGAAGGCTATTTTCCTTTACCTTGCTCGCTATAGTCATACCACCCCTTCCCGGTCTTCTCTCCATACTCGCCTTTGAGGTAATGCTCAACAAGGCTGGGAGAAGGGAGGAGCGAGCGGTCACCCGTCGCCTTAAAGGCCTCCATGGCCATGATATAGGAGAGATCCAAACCGGTCAGGTCGTTCAGCCGAAAGGGTCCCATGGGATGCCCTGCTCCGTAAACACAGGCCTTGTCGATATCTTCAGCGCTGGCCACCCCCATCTCAAGCATCCACATTGCTTCATTATAAATAGCCCGAATAATCCGATTCAGAAGAAAACCATCAACCTCCATTTTCAGGCGAACAGCTACTTTCCCAATCCTCTCACACAGGGCCATGGAGATCTCTGCACTCTCATCAGAGGCATGGGGTCCTTGAACAACCTCCACCAATTGCATTACCAGGGCAGGGTTAAAAAAATGGAGATTCAGGACCTTTTCTGGGCGTTTCGTTGCATCGGCAATCCGCGAACTGACAATGTAGGAACTATTGGTTGCGAGAATGGCGTGAGGTGGTGCCATCCGATCAAGGTCGGCAAAGACCTTTCGTTTGAGATCAAGGATCTCGAGTACCGCCTCAATAACATAATCGGCCTCCTTTACTGCCTCTTCCAGGCTCGATGTGAACCGGATATTCTTGCGCGCCTGTTTGGCCTCTTCCTCGGTCAGCTTACCTTTTTCAACGCGACCCGGGAGATACTTATCCACAAAGGCCTCTGCCTTTTTTAGGACATCCACGCTGATGTCGGTACAGGTTGTCTTGTAACCCTTTATGGCACACAGGGTAGTGATCTGGTGCCCCATATTGCCTGCTCCAATAACTGCAATCCTTCTTACATCATCAATATTCATGTCCTCCTCCTTTTCTGAATGACTTCGTTAGTCACAAAAAACCCGTTTGTTCACACCAACTAACCTATTCTTGCTTCACATTCAAGCCCGCAATTACAAAGAAATCCTAAAAAAGTCCTTGACAAGGCCTTTCGGATGTTTCAAAAAGGTAACAAGACTTGAAAGTCTAGCCGGTTAATTTCAGTGGCAATACCAAAATCTAAATCTCCATGATCGGAAATCCGGTGGAATTGGGTGATCGGTGTTGACCCAGAAGATCCTCTCAGGCAGTTATCAGGATCAAGGCTGGGGTACGCATCCCTTAAGACTCATAGTTGTAGCTGAATCTCAAGGCCTTTGCCCGGTTCCAAAGTTGTCCCCTCCACCTAGCGTAGCCAGCAAGTTAAATTACCCGAAAATCAATCCAGGCAACTGGGTTGAGGGCAACCAACTTCTCTGGATTGTATGCCAAGTCAACCTCAAAACTCAACTCTAATAATGAAATTTTGAATGTCTGACAGGCACTTTACTTTCTAAGAAAGGAGGGAACACCATGGCATTTAGCACAGAAGGATTGAAGAAAAAACGGATAGGACTTATCACCAGGCGGCAATTCATCAAGACGAGCCTGGCAGGGGCCGCGGCCCTGGGGGCAGGGGGGTTGGTCTTCCCCCGTTACGGCGCGGCCCAGCAAAAAACCCTTAAGATCCTGCAATGGGTCCATTTTGTTCCAGGATACGATAAGTGGTTTTCAGAGACCTATATCAAGGAGTGGGGGCAAAAGAATGATACCAAGGTCATCCTTGACACCATCGGCCTCGCCGGCCTGAATGCCCGGGCCGCGGCAGAGGTCTCGGCCCAGAAGGGGCATGACCTGTTCATGTTCCTGTGGCCCAAGCCTGACATGGAAGCACAGGTTATCGACCACAAAGAGATATACCAAGAATGCGAGAAAAACGTCGGGAAACCCATCGAACTGGCCATCAAGAGCACTTACAACCCCAAGACCAAAAAATACTATGGGTTCTCTGACAGTTTCGTCCCCGATCCCGTCAATTACCGCAAGGACCTCTGGGACGGGGTAGGCATGTATCCCGACACCTGGGAGGATGTACGCGTCGGTGGTGCGAAGATAAAAAACAAATTCAATGTCCCTGTCGGCATCGGCCTGGCCTCTGAGATCGATACCAACATGGCTATGAGGGCCATCATGTACTCCTTTGGATCATCTGTCCAGGATGCGGAAGGCAAACCGGTGTTGGATTCCAAGGAGACCCTTGAGGCGGTCAAGTTTGTCAAGGCCCTATACAAGGAGTGCATGACCAACGAGGTGTTTACCTGGGATGCGTCGTCGAATAATCGTTTTATGATCTCGGGCAAAGGGTCCCTGGCCCTGAACGCCATATCCATTACCCGGACAGCAGAAAAGTCAAACCCCGAGATTTCAAAGAAGATCTGGCTGGCCAAGGCATGCAAAGGGCCGGTGCGGAGGATGGGCCTGGAACACGTCATGGACGTTTACGTGATCTGGAAGTTCGCAGAAAACGTCGAGGGGGCCAAGAAATTCCTGGTGGATTACATCTCCAATTTCAAAACGGCATTTCTGGCAAGCGAGTTCTACAATTTCCCGTGCTGGCCCGCTACGGTTCCTGACCTGAAAAAATTGGTCTCCTATGACAAGAAGGCTGATCCACCGGACAAATACAAGGTCCTTGACGACGTCCTGGATTGGGCCACCAATGTTGGTTATCCAGGGTATGCCAATGCGGCCATTGACGAGATATTCAGCACGTGGATCATCTCTACCATGTTTGCCAGGGCCGCCTCGGGCGAGATGAGTCCTGAGGATGCGATTAGCGCGGCGGATCGTAAGGTAAAAAAGATATTTGAGAAATGGCGGGCAAGGGGCGTGGCTTAAGGTCCCGAAGCATTTTGACGTTTGATGCGGAGAGGTATACGTCCGGCCAGCCTAATTTCGCCCCTTTGGGCGGTGACGGCCCAAAGGGGCGTTGGTTTCAATTGAACTGCATCAATTCTCTTTTCGCGGAATGTGAGATTCTGGATGGAAGATAGGAGGGTTTCTTGGCTGTAGTAGAGACACAGGCTCTGGAAAAGCACTTTGGTGACGTAAAGGCCGTCAATGGGGTAGACATTGTCAGCACTGAGGGCGAGTTTCTGGTGCTCCTGGGCCCTTCGGGTTGTGGCAAGACAACTCTGCTCCGCATGATAGCCGGGCTGGAGAGACCCTCGGCAGGAAAAATCTTGATCGGTGGTGAGGTGGTTACTCATTTACCACCACGGGCAAGGGGGATTGCCATGGTCTTCCAGAGTTACGCTCTATACCCCCATATGAGCGTATTCAAGAACATCGCCTTCCCCCTAAAGGCAGCAGGGATGCCCAAGGAGGAGATGGCCAACAAGGTCAAATGGGCCGCCACCATGTTCGGAATTGAGAGGCTTTTGCAGAGAAAGCCCAGGGAGCTCTCTGGAGGAGAGCGACAAAGGGTGGCGCTGGCGAGGGCGCTGGTCAGGGAACCCAATGTCTTTCTCCTGGACGAACCGCTCTCCAACCTAGATGCCAAACTCAGGGCCTCGGCCAGGGAGGAGCTCTATCGATTCCAGAAGGGTGTGGAGATCACCACCATTTACGTAACTCATGACCAGGTAGAGGCCATGGGCATGGGCGATCGTATTGCCGTCATGAACGAGGGAAAGGTCCGGCAGTTAGGTACCCCGTCAGAGGTATACTTAGATCCTGCCGACACCTTTGTGGCCGGCTTCCTGGGCTCTCCACCCATGAATCTGATGAAAACAAAGGAGCGCATTGTGGGGTTCCGTCCAGAATGTTTCCTTCCAAAAGAGATGCACGGTGGATCCATTAAAGTGGAATCTCTTCCCTTTGAGGTAACAAGGGTGGAGGATCTTGGAGCTGACCGGCTGGTTTACGGAAGGCTGCAGGAAAGGTTTAACCGTTATCCCGTTGTGGCCAACCTGCCCACAAGTTTCACCCACTATACCATTGAGGTTGGTACGACCTACGACTTTGCGGTTCCCCGACAGGACGTCAAGTTCTTTGACATTGATACAGGACTGCGTGCGGATCCAATTCCATTGTGAGGAGATGGCATGAACCCTATAGATAGGGCAAAGGGAAAGACCGTTATTGGTAGAGTGCAACGCATGACTTTTTTTCTCGATAACGAGAAGCTCCTGGGCTCCCTGATGATATCGCCCGCTGTGGTTTATGTGCTGGCACTCGTGGGTTACCCCCTGATTCTGGCTTTTGCTTACAGCTTAAGTGATATATCGGTTGGGAGCGTTGGATACAACTTCGTTGGGTTTTCAACCTTTAAGAGTATTATAGAGGAACCGGAGTTCAGGACAGCCCTCAAGAACACGATCCTTTTCACATTTGTATCCATGCTGATCGTGGTTGTCCTGGCAAAGATCCTGGCACTTCTTCTGGTGCAGGACTTCAAGGGAAAATTCCTAGTCCGGGCCCTGATCCTGATGCCCTATGTGGCGCCTATCTCATTGGGGGTGATCGGCTGGCTATGGATGCTGGACTCCATTTATAGCCCTATCAACTGGCTCCTTCAGCGCACTGGTCTCTTCGGACCCAGGTTCTGGCCCATGTGGCTTGGAAAGCCGGACCTGGCAATGACCTCAATTATCGCGGTCCATGTGTGGCGTATGCTGCCGCTGGCCATGATCATCATGCTTGCCGGCCTCTCCTCAATTCCAAAGGACATTCAGGATGCGGCCCTGGTTGATGGGGCAGGATATTTTCGACGACTCTTTTACATCACAATTCCCATGATGCTTCCCATCATGCTGGTGGCTGTTCTCTTCGGGATCGTCTTTACGGCCACCGACATCATTATCATCTTGGTACTGACCAGAGGAGGACCGTATGACTCGACTCAGGTACTCGTCAGTCAGGCCTTCTATACGGGAATTGATGCGGGTGACCTGGCAGGAGGGGCGGCCACCGCCCTCTTCCTCTTCCCGCTCCTCTTGGCAGTGGCAATACTCATGCTAAGGATAGCCCGTCGTTCAGAGGTGGCCTAGGATGGTAGGAGAAAAAAGAGACCTCAGGTGGTTTGGCTTGAAGCTGGCCCGTTTTGGAACCCTCGGGATTTTCGCCTTTTTCGCCAGCCTCCCCTTTTTATGGATGCTGATTACGACCTTCAAACAGGATGCTGATCTCTATAATAGGGCGAGTAATCCCTTTTTCTTTAATATGGCCCCAACCCTCAGCCATATCAAATACCTGTTCACCGAGACCCTGTTCATTCAGTGGCTGGTCAATACGGCATTTGTGGGCGTCATGGTCGTTGGTATCACCTTGGTCCTTGCCATACCCGCTGGTTACAGTCTGGTCCGGCTTGGTGGAAAGTGGGGCGAGAGGCTTGGCATTGGAATCTTTTTGACATATCTGGTTGCGCCGACCATATTGTTCATCCCCATGTCCCGGGTTGTGGCCCGTTTGGGTCTTCAGGACTCGTTATGGTCTTTGATACTCGTCTTCCCCTCGTTTACCATTCCGTTTGCCATATGGCTCCTGATGGGCTTTTTCAAGGCCATACCGCCGGACCTGGAGGAAGCGGCCATGATTGACGGTTACAGCCGTTTCGGCGCCTTTATCAGGATGGTTATTCCCATATCCACTTCGGGCATCTTAACAGTAGTGATATTCAGCTTCACTTTGGTGGTACAGGAGTACATCTACACGCTCACTTTTGTGACTGCAGCGTCCAAGTTTACGGTCAGCGTCGGGGTGCCCACCTTTCTGGTGCACGGCGATGTCTACAATTGGGGAGGGCTGATGGCAGGGTGCCTTATTGCCTCGCTCCCAATAGCCATTGTCTATAATTTCTTTGTGGATCGATTTATAGGCGGACTTACCATGGGCGCCGTAAAAGGATGAGATGAAAAAATATTGGAGGAGAATTAGATGGAACTTCCGGTGGTAAGAAATTACATCAATGGGGAATGGCAGGCCTCACGGTCAACTGAGATTGGGGATGTGTGGTGTCCGGCAACCGGTGAAAAGATTGCAAAGGTGCCTTACTCTACCCCGGCCGAGCTCGATAGTGCGGTGGCAGCGGCAAAGGAGGCCTTTTGGGAATGGCGGCGTACGCCGCCCCTGACCCGGGCACGGTATCTATTTCGCCTGAAGGAGCTCTTTGAGGAATCCTTTGAGGACATCTCGCGCGTCTTGGTCACCGAAGAGGGCAAGACCATCGACGAATCGAGGGGCGAGGTGAGGCGCATGATCGAGAACGTGGAACACGCAACTGGCGTGACAACACTCATGACCGGATACTGTATGGAGGATATTGCCCAGGATATCGACTGCTACGCCGAGCGCCAACCTATTGGTGTTTTCGGGTGCATCGCTCCTTTCAACTTCCCCGCCATGGTGCCATGGTGGTTCCTTCCGTATGCTGTTGTTACCGGAAATACATTCATCGTTAAGCCTTCAGAGCAGGTGCCCATGACCCAGACCCGTATCTTTGAGGTTATTGACGAGTTGGGGCTTCCGGAAGGGGTTCTGAACATGGTCCACGGGTCCCGCGAGGTCGTCAGTGCCATGCTTCACCACCCGGGTATAAAAGGGGTATCCTTTGTCGGGCAGACCTCAACCGCGCGTTACATTTACAGGACCTGCGGTGAGACGGGAAAGCGGGTTCAGGCCTTGGGGGGTGCCAAGAATTGCGTGGTCGTGATGCCTGATGCAGATCTAGATAAGGGCATGCCCTCGCTAATCACCTCCTTTTATGGTTGTGCCGGTGAACGTTGTTTGTCAGGTTCGATCCTGGTGGCGGTGGGACACGTTTACAATGAGCTCAAAGAGAAGTTCACGGCCGCGGCTGCAGCCATCCGGGTTGGAGATGGCCTGGACGAGGCAACGCAGATGGGCCCGGTGATCAGTGCGCCCCACAAGGAGCGGGTATTGGGGTATATCGAAAAAGGACTAGCAGAGGGAGCAAAGCTCATCTTGGACGGCCGTAATATTCATGTTGCAGGCTATCCCAACGGCTTCTTTATCGGCCCTACTATTCTCGACAAGGTAACCCCTGATATGACTGTCGCGCGGGAAGAGATCTTCGGGCCAGTGGTCAGCCTTATACACGTCAAGGACCTTGAAGAGGCCATTGAACTGACAAACAGTAGGGGGTTCGCAAACGCCTTCTGTCTGTACACGAGCAGCGGGAAGACAGCCAGAGAAGTCAAGTACCGTGTGGCGCCCAGCATGATTGGTATAAATATTGGGATTGCAGCGCCCATGAGCTTTTTCCCCTTTGGCGGCATCGGCGAGTCGTTCTTCGGGGACTTGAAAGGCCACGGACGGGAGATATTCCAGTTCTTCACTGACACCAAGGTAACCATCGCCCGCTGGTTCTGAAAGTCCGAGAATTGTTGTGAGTGCGGCCTTTCGCGGCGATGGGAGCCTTCTTTAAGGAGTGGACATGGAGCTTAAGAATTTCGGAAGCATCCTCAATTTTGCAGTGGAGTTGGAGGCCGCAGATCAGGCCTTTTATAAGACTCTCGCAAAAAACCCGGCCTGCCTTGAACACAAGGCCCTCTTCGAAGAACTAGCGGCAGAGGCCAAGAAGAATGAGCAGGCCATGCTTCGGGCCCGAAGGGAAAATGTGACGGAAATGATTCTGGAACCAATCTACGGATTTTCCAGTGACACCTTTTTGGCCGAAAGAAAGGGGGCGGAGACTACTGGTTCCGTTCAGGCCATAGCAATGGCCTATGGGCTTGAGGACAAGGCAGAGCGGTTTTACACGGAGGCAGCTGAAAAAATGCAGGCCCTGCGGGAGGTATCCCGTGTGTTGGCCCGTGCTGCAAAACGCCGGGCTGCAAATAAGACTCGATTAACTCCCCTAGGCAAGTCCTAGTTCTATCTCCTCTCCCACCAGACAAAGACCACAAGCAGGGCAAGAGAAAAGATCATCAATCCATATTCCCAAGGTGAAAGCCTGTAATCTCTTCTGAACGTTCGTCCCTTTATGGCGAACCCCCTCGATTCCATGGCCATGGCCAATTCCTCTGCCAGCACAAAGGACTGGACTAGGAGGGGCATGAATAGGGCCATGAAGTTACCCAGGTTCCCCGGTCTCGGTCGAAGGTCGATCCCCCTTGAACGCTGGGCGTCAAAAATAGAACGTATCTTCTGTCCAATCAAGGGGACATATCGCAATGAGGTGGTCAGGATAAATGAGAACTGGAATGGAACCCGCATCTTCCTGAGCGCGTCTCCAATTTCCTCCGGGCTTATTTTCCGAAAAAAGATGAGTGACAGGGTGAGGAGGTTGAGAAGACGGATCGATAGCAATAAGGCGATACGGAGATCAAGTGAAAGGAGACTGATGAGAAAGACAATACCTACCATGGGCACCATGAGTCGAAGTGAACGTACCCATGACCCGGCGAGCCTGAGGGAAAACATGAGGATTACCAGAAGGCAGGACTCAACGAGCAGGGTGACAGGCCTCTGGGTAAACAATACGACCAGAAGGCCCATAAACCCAAGTGCGAGTTTGGTTCTTGGATCAAATCGTATCAACTCGTTCTTACTCCTTCACTATTTCGATCCGACGGCCGGTTACCCTGTCCTTTTGATTTGAGATGGCCCCCATTCGGATCAGTTGTTCGTTTCGCATGAGTTCATGGGGGGAACCATCTCCCACTACCCGCCCCTCATGTAATATGATCCACCGCCGGGCTATCGCTTCAGCAAACTCCAGGTCATGGGTTGCTATCAAGATGGTAAGGCCACGCTCTTCAAGGGACATAAGGAGACGGGTAATGGCCTGAAGAAAGCGGCCGTCTTGCCCAACGGTGGGTTCATCAAGGACGAGAAGCTTCGGTCGCATTACGAGGATGGAAGCCAGGGCAACGCGCTTTTTTTGTCCCTCGCTGAGGCGGTAAGGAGAGCGGCCCAGGAAATCATGGAGATCAAAGAGATTACATATCTCCGCTAACCATTGATCATGCCTTCCTCCTAATACCTTTAATCCCACGAAAAGTTCGTCCTGCACCCGATTTTTGAAGAACTGATCATTAGGATTCTGGAACGAGATGCCTATGAAACGGGCCATTTCTGATGGCGCCTTTTCTTGAACGTTCATGCCCATTAAGCATAGATTTCCTTCGGAAGGACGAAGCAAACCGTTTAATTGCTTGAGGAGTGTGGTCTTGCCGGAGCCGTTCTTTCCGACGATGGCCAGGGTCTCCCCCTCCTTTACCTCAAATGAGACTCCTTTGATAATCCCTCTTCCTGCCGTCTTGAAGACGAGGTTCCGGGCAATCAGCACGGGGTCATTTTGAAGAGATTTATGTTCTCTCTTGCTGGGATATTTGGGCATCAGATCTTCTCGCAGGAGAAGCGGCCGCGCATCCCTTGGATGACCATCAAAAAGGAGCTTCCCGGATGACAATAAGACACACCTTGTGGCGCTCTGCAGAATACCTCCAAGGCGTTGCTCGATGACAATTACCGTCTTCCCGCTTCTGTGAACCTCCAGGAGTGCATCATAGACCTGTCTGGCACCTACCCAGTCCAGGTGGGCGAAGGGTTCATCCAGCAACAGAACCGGGGGGGCCATACAAAGAACCGATGCAATGGCCACAAGCCGTTTTTCTCCCCCCGAAAGGGTCGTTGGAGATCGATTGAGGAGATCTTTTATGCGGAGTGTATCCGTGATCCAATTTATCTTGCGCTCAATCTGTCTGGTGGATAGCCCGATGCTTTCTAGGCCAAATGCTATCTCGTCTTCAACCGTGCTGTTGAATAGCTGCGCGTCAGAGTTCTGAAGTACCAGGCCAATCTTTGAGATGAAATCAGAGACTCTTGCCGCCCTTGTCTCTAAACCACTTACGAAGACGGAACCTTCAAGAACACCTCCGAAGAAGTGCGGAATGAGGCCGTTTAAGAGATACCCCAGTGTGGACTTGCCAGAACCACTAGCCCCACACACCAGGACATATTCCCCTTCGTGAATGGTGAGATTGATTCCTTTCAGAACCCATTCCTTAGGGGTATGAGGATAGCGATAATATATGTTAGAGATTCTTATCACTGCTACCTTCCTTTTTTCCTTGACAGGACAAAGGGTCTCGGGTTGATTTAGTTTACCATACGGATGAACTTCTGGGCATACTTTTTCGACTTGAACAGGAGGTAACACTTCAGCGTTTTGAAAAAAAGGCCGCCTCCGGCCCGGAGGGAGGACCGCGAGGGTCTTTTTTCCAAAGGACGTAAAAGACGGCATCATTCCAT